>NZ_JBHTDH010000147.1:0-524 GCF_042666555.1 Herbaspirillum sp. GCM10030257 | reverse complement strand
GATCGGGCAGTACTCAATGGCATTTTGTGGGTATTGCGTACCGGGGCGTGCTGGGCCGATCTTCCCGACCGGTTTCCTTCCGGGTCCACCTGCTTCAGGCGCTTTAGTCGCTGGGTCAGAGCCGGCGTCATGCGACAGATACTGGAAGCGCTGGCATGGCACCTGGAAGAAGCAGGAAAAATCGACTTATCGGAATGCTTCATCGACGGCACCTTCGTGGTGGCAAAAAAAGGGGCCCAAAAGTGGGAAAGACCAAGCGGGGCAAAGGTACGAAGCTCATGGTTATTGCAGACGCTCATGGTCTTCCACTCGCCGTGCACACGGCTTCTGCTAGCCCACATGAAATCACCCTTGTCGAGGCTACCATCGATGAAACCTTCACGGTGGGACGACCCCAACGACTTATTGGGGATCGCGCCTACGACAGTGATCCGCTCGATCAAAGGCTGGCACAGCGCGGTATTGAACTGATTGCGCCACATAAGCGAAACCGGAAGAAAGCAGCGACGCAGGACGGGCGAGCG
>NZ_JBHTDH010000146.1:0-527 GCF_042666555.1 Herbaspirillum sp. GCM10030257 | reverse complement strand
CCTGGGGGACGGGTTTGGGCTGACCGCGCAGGTACAGTCGCCGATCGACGCCGGGCAGGTGTGCCGCTACATGCACACGGCGCTGGCATCGCTGGTGCAGGCGCTGGAGCAGGCGCCATCGACGCCGCTGTACCAGCTGGAAGTACTGCCGCCGCAAGAGCGCACGCAGTTGCTGGTTGACTGGAATGGAGCGCCGGTCGACTATCCGCAAGACCGGTGCATCCACCAGCTGTTCGAGGCGCAGGCAGCGGTTACGCCGGACGCAGTGGCCATCATTGGGCAGGGCATCGAACTGACCTATGCCGAGCTCGATATGCGTGCCAATCAGCTCGCCGATCACCTGCATCAACACGGCGTCGGCCCGGGCTCGCATGTGGCGCTGCTGCTGGAGCGCTCGCGGGAACTGGTGGTGGCCGAACTGGCGATCCTCAAGTGCGGCGCTGCCTACGTGCCGCTGGACCAGAATGCCCCGGCCAGCCGCCAGGCCTTCATGATCGCCGACAGCCACGCCCAGGTGGTGCTCAGCG
>NZ_JBHTDH010000145.1:0-532 GCF_042666555.1 Herbaspirillum sp. GCM10030257 | reverse complement strand
GGCGGCAGTGGATCTTGCTTGCCGCTGCTGAAGGCGTTGTACAGCGCGCTGAATTCGTTGATCAGCACGCCCTGCGACCAGCCGTCCGAGACGATGTGGTGCATCGTCACCAGCAATACATGCTCGTCGTCGGCCAGCCGGATCAGGCAACCACGCACCAGCGGTCCAACGGCCAGGTCAAACGGTGCTGCGGCCTCTTCGCCGGTCAGCCGTTCCAGTTCTTCTTCGGCAGCTGTGTGATTGCGCAGGTCGTGTTCCTGCAGCGCAAAGCCGCAGTGCGCATCGGCAATGTGTTGCACCGGAACGCCATCGGCTAGCACGAAGGTGGTGCGCAGCGATTCATGACGTGCCACGATGCGGTCCAGCGCCTGACGCAGCGCCTGATGGTTCAGCACACCACCCAGGCGCAGGCCCATCGGCATGTGATACGCCTGACTCACCCCTTGCATCTGCGACAGGAACCACAGCCGCTGCTGCGCATACGACAAGGGCAGCGGCTCTTCCCGCGACACTACCGTAATGGCAGGCAGGT
>NZ_JBHTDH010000144.1:0-541 GCF_042666555.1 Herbaspirillum sp. GCM10030257 | reverse complement strand
ATGCAAATGCCGGTGCCGATGATGAATGTGATCAATGGCGGCGCCCATGCCGACAACAACCTGGACTTGCAGGAGTTCATGATCATTCCGGTGGGCGCACCGAGCTTTCGTGAAGCGATCCGCTATGGCGCCGAAGTCTTCCATACCCTCAAGAAAATCCTGCACGACAAGAAGCTGACCACCGCAGTTGGCGACGAAGGCGGTTTTGCGCCTTCCGTGGACAACCACGAAGCGGCGATCAAGCTGATTTTGCAGGCGATCGAGCAGGCCGGCTACGAGCCGGGCACCCAGATCGCACTGGGCCTGGATTGCGCGGCCTCGGAGTTTTACAAGGATGGCAAGTACCAGCTGCACGGCGAAGGCCTGTCGCTGTCGTCGGCCGACTTCACCAACCTGCTGGCGACCTGGTGCGACAAGTACCCGATCATCTCGATCGAGGACGGCATGGCGGAAAACGACTGGGACGGCTGGGCCACGCTGACCAATGCACTGGGCAAGAAGGTGCAGCTGGTGGGCGACGACCTGTTCGTGACCAATACCA
>NZ_JBHTDH010000143.1:0-546 GCF_042666555.1 Herbaspirillum sp. GCM10030257 | reverse complement strand
CGGCTGTGGTTCCTGTCGCAGATGGAAGGCGTCAGCCAGGCGTATCACATCCCGCTCGGACTGCGCATGCAGGGAACGCTCGACCGTGCAGCGCTGCGCCATGCGCTGGACCGCATCGTCGCCCGCCATGAAGCCCTGCGCACGACCTTCGTGCTGGAACACGGCCAGCCGGTGCAGCGCATCGCCCCAGCTGACAGCGGCTTCACACTGCAGGAACACGATCTGCGCAACCAGAATGACGCCGAAGCCAGACTCGGCGAACTGGCCGAGGCCGAAGCCGCAGCGCCGTTCGACCTTGCCACCGGCCCGCTGGTGCGCGGTCGCCTGATCCGGCTCGACGACGACGAGCATGTGCTGCTGGTGACGATGCACCATATCGTCTCCGACGGCTGGTCGCAGGGCATCCTGGTCAACGAGTTCAGCGCGCTGTACAACGCCTATCGTGCCGGCAAAGACGATCCGCTGCCGCCGCTGGCGATCCAGTACGCCGACTATGCGGCCTGGCAGCGGCGCTGGATCGAGGGCGAGGTGCTGCAGGCGCAGGCG
>NZ_JBHTDH010000142.1:0-547 GCF_042666555.1 Herbaspirillum sp. GCM10030257 | reverse complement strand
TCAGTTGGCGTGCCGGGGCGGCTGAAGTCGAGCTCGATGCCACGTTCATACGCCCACTTGTCCATCACCTTGGAAATGAATTCGCTGCCATTATCGACCTTGATGGTCGCAGGCAGTCCGCGTACCCTTGCAATACGGTTGAGTGTGTTCACGACATCCTCCTCCTTCAGACTTTGTCCGACGTCGATGGCCAGACTCTCGCGTGTGTAGTTGTCGACGACGGTCAAGGCGCGAATGCGCCGACCATCGAATAGCGCATCGGCGACAAAATCCATGCTCCAGCTCTGGTTCATTGCTGTAACAAGGTGTTTGGGTTGGCGCAGCCTGGCTGATTTGTTTCGTTTGGGCCGCTTGAGCCGCTTGAGCCGCAAAGACAAACCTTCCTGCTGATACAGCCGGTAGACGCGCTTATGATTGTCGGGCCAGCCTTCACGCCTGAGCATCACATGCACTCGCTTATAACCATAGTGCACGCGTGCAGCAGCGATCTCCTTGATGCGCATGATGAGCAGCGTGGCGTCACGCCTGACCGACTTGTATGCATACA
>NZ_JBHTDH010000141.1:0-555 GCF_042666555.1 Herbaspirillum sp. GCM10030257 | reverse complement strand
GTTTTACCAGAAGTAGGTAGCCTAACCGCAAGGAGGGCGCTTACCACGGTAGGATTCGTGACTGGGGTGAAGTCGTAACAAGGTAGCCGTATCGGAAGGTGCGGCTGGATCACCTCCTTTCTAGAGTCCGCATAGAAGTCACGCGTCCACACTTATCGGTGTGTTATTAAAGCCAATACAGCGTTTGGGTCTGTAGCTCAGCTGGTTAGAGCACCGTGTTGATAACGCGGGGGTCGTTGGTTCGAGCCCAACTAGACCCACCATCTGCGATTTGGGGGTTTAGCTCAGCTGGGAGAGCACCTGCTTTGCAAGCAGGGGGTCGTCG
This sequence comes from Herbaspirillum sp. GCM10030257, assembly GCF_042666555.1. NCBI lineage: Bacteria > Pseudomonadati > Pseudomonadota > Betaproteobacteria > Burkholderiales > Oxalobacteraceae > Herbaspirillum > Herbaspirillum sp. GCM10030257. The sequence goes on along the minus strand of NZ_JBHTDH010000141.1, from coordinate 230 downwards.
GTTCGATCCCGTCAACCTCCACCAAACATCAAACCTAAGTCATCGCCTGGCGATGCCGGGAGACGCGACTTAGGTTTGATCGTTTCGATCATTGGCTGTTTATGTTCTTTAACAATCTGGAAGAAGTAGTAAAGAATTTATCAGTATGGACTGATGCGCTTGTGATGAGCGTATTGGGAGATACTGGTGGGTTGTGATTGTATCAATCATATGTAAGAAAGAGTGCTTGC
>NZ_JBHTDH010000140.1:0-558 GCF_042666555.1 Herbaspirillum sp. GCM10030257 | reverse complement strand
TTGGGGACGGTCGCGGTGGTGTCGTCGAAGGGCAGGTCGGCGACGGGGAGGCCGCGGTGGCCGACGGAGCGGACCACGAGTCCCGTCTCGATGGTGCGGACGTCGTCGGTCGCTCGGGCGCGGACGTCGCCGTCCGCCGTGGCGACGAGCTCGTTGCGGGCGACCCGGACGCCGGTGACCCGGCCGTCCTCGCCGAGGATCTCGACGGGGGAGGACGTGAACGCCAGCACGATCCGGCGGCGCTCGGGGTCGTCGGAGGGGGTTCGGTCGGCGAGCACGGGAAGGAGCTGGCTGCGCTGGTCGTCGCCAGCGAGCAGCTCGGGGTCGGCTTCGACGATGACGTCGACGTCGTCGAACGTCGCGAAGCGGTGCGCCGCCGTGCGCTCGAGCTTGTCGGTCGTGACGACGAGCACGACCCGCCTCGACTGCGCGATCGCCTCGCGCTTCACCTGCGCGTCCTCCCAGCCCGCGACGGTGAGCCCCGACTCGGGCGACGCCGCGCACGCGCCGAGGATCGCGACGTCGAAGCGCGTCTCGCGCACGGCCTGCAGCGCGCCG
>NZ_JBHTDH010000139.1:0-569 GCF_042666555.1 Herbaspirillum sp. GCM10030257 | reverse complement strand
CGCAGGCCCATCGGCATGTGATACGCCTGACTCACCCCTTGCATCTGCGACAGGAACCACAGCCGCTGCTGCGCATACGACAAGGGCAGCGGCTCTTCCCGCGACACTACCGTAATGGCAGGCAGGTTGCTGCGCCCAGCTTTGGCAACCGATTGCGCGAGATTAATCAGCAGCGGATGCTCGAACAACCCGGTCACGCCGACTTCAACATCCAGCACTTCACGGATGCGCGACACCACCCGCATGGCCAGCAATGAGTGGCCGCCCAGGTCAAAGAAGTGGTCGTTGCGTCCTATCTGTTGACTGTCGAGATTCAGTACTTCGGCCCAGATCGTGGCCAGTGCGGTTTCGACTTCGCCTTGCGGTGCTTCGTACGCACGCACCGCATACGCATCGCCGTCCGGCGCCGGCAGCGCCTTGCGGTCGAGCTTGCCGTTCGCGTTCAGCGGCAGTGCATCGAGTGCGACATAGGCCGCCGGCACCATGTACTCGGGCAGCATGGCCGACAGGTGCAGGCGCATGCCTTCCACTTGCACCGTACCCGGCTCGTCTTCCGTGTAGTACGCCAC
>NZ_JBHTDH010000138.1:0-584 GCF_042666555.1 Herbaspirillum sp. GCM10030257 | reverse complement strand
GACGATAGCCGCAGCATCGCCACGCTGCCACTGCTGGACGCCAGCGAGCGCCGGCGTCTGCTGGTCGAGTGGAACGCGACGCACGCTGCCTATCCGGATCACTCCTGCATCCATGAACTGATCGAAGCAAGGGCGGCCGCATCCCCGCAGGCAGTGGCACTGGAGCATGGCGGGACTGAAGTCAGCTATGCCGAACTCAATGCCCGGGCCAACCGGCTGGCGCGCCATCTGCGCAAGCTTGGCGTGGTGCCCGATGCGCGGGTGGCGCTGTGCATGACGCGCGGCATCGACATGGTGGTTAGCCTGCTGGCGGTGTGGAAGGCCGGCGCTGCCTACGTACCGCTGGATCCGGCCTATCCGTCCGAGCGGCTGGTGTTCATGCTGGAAGACAGCGCCCCGTTGGCGTTGCTAACCCATGGCGAGATTCCGGCCGCGCTGCACGCCACACTGCGCCTGGCTGTGGCCGGCTCGGGCACGGCGTTGATCGACCTGGAAGCCGACAGTGGCCGCTGGGCGCGGCAGGCTGCCGACAACCTTTCCCGTAGCGAAACCGGAGTCGAACCCGACCACCTGGCGTACGTGAT
>NZ_JBHTDH010000137.1:0-585 GCF_042666555.1 Herbaspirillum sp. GCM10030257 | reverse complement strand
CGCCACCGTCGATGACGATAACGCTTCGCCGCCGATCACGAACACACCCACCGCGCTCCTGACCCGGTCGGCCAGCAGGCGCTGCCCGAGCACATCGAGGTGCGCTGGCGTGATCTTGACCAGGCCGCTGCCGCCCATCCGTACCCACTGTTCCAGCTCGTCGATTTCGCGGCCCTCGGTCAGCAGCTGCACCGTGCTGCCATGGATCAGCGGCAACAGCAGGCTGGTGATGGTCGCATCGAATGACAGCGACGACGACACTACCGAGCCCTGGTCCGGATAATAAGTCTTCTGCGCCCAGCACAGGTAATTGGTCAGGCCCTGGTGTCTGACCAGCACGCCCTTGGGCATGCCGGTCGATCCCGACGTGTAGATGGTATAGGCAATATCGGACGGGGTCAGGCCGGTGTCGGTGACTGGCAAGTTGCTGTCCGGGTTGCGTTGCCAATGATGGCTGTTGGCATCCAGGTCGATAACAGGAACGTTGCTTGCCGTCACGCCCAGACGGAGTGTTCCCAGCACGGGTGCCGGCAGGCGTTCGTGCGTCAGCACCGCGACCGGGGAACTGTCCTGCAGCATGAAGGC
>NZ_JBHTDH010000136.1:0-596 GCF_042666555.1 Herbaspirillum sp. GCM10030257 | reverse complement strand
CGATCACTGCAATTTCTTTCACCCCGCGATACTGCGCCAGCTTCGCCTCGATCTCACCCAGTTCGATGCGCATGCCGCGCAACTTCACCTGGTGATCGTTGCGTCCAAGGAATTCCAGGTTGCCATCAGCACGATAGCGCGCCAGGTCCCCGGTCCGGTACATCCGCGCACCCGGTTCATTGCTGAACGGGTCGGCAACGAAGCGCTCTGCTGTCAGCTCGTTGCGATTCAGGTAGCCGCGTGCAACACCGGCGCCACCTATGTAGATCTCACCCGCCACGCCCACCGGCACCGGCTGGCCGTAGCCATCGAGCACATAGATGCGGGTATTGGCAATCGGCCGCCCGATCGGTACCGAACCATCCAGTTGTGCATCCGGTGCAATGTCGTACACCACGCACCCGACCACGGTTTCGGTCGGACCGTATTCATTAATCAGCCGCACTCCGGGCTGGATCTGTTGCCACATCGCCACCGTCGATGACGATAACGCTTCGCCGCCGATCACGAACACACCCACCGCGCTCCTGACCCGGTCGGCCAGCAGGCGCTGCCCGAGCACATCGAGGTGCGCTGGCGTGATCTTGACCAGGCCG
>NZ_JBHTDH010000135.1:0-624 GCF_042666555.1 Herbaspirillum sp. GCM10030257 | reverse complement strand
CGCATGGCTCAACAAGTTCAAGCGCGTGCTTACCCGATGGGACCGCTGCATCGAACATTACACTGCCTTTGTTCATCTTGCTCTCGCCATGATTCTGCTCCGAAGGTATTTATGAAATCAGTTCTAGAAAAACCGTTTCTAGAGCAATCAGAACTCGCAAGCAGGTCTTCATTAACATCTAATAGCTTCCATGATCCTTAACGTCTCGGTTCACCGGCGCAGAGCGTCGGTGTGAAATGGTGCGTTAGATGGCCACCGGATCTCATAACCGGCTTCAGCGATGAATCCAGCGAGCGCCTCTGCATTCTCCACCCAGGTGTCAAACGCGTTATCTGGGTTGGGTCCGTCCGAGTTTTGCCACCATTCATATATAAGGTATCCGCCTGTATTTGCTCGATCATCCTTCACCAATATTCGGTGATTGGGATGGTCTGAGTTCAGTACTTCCCCTTCAATTCCAATAGGTACGGTCATAGCTATTTAACGTTCTAGGTTGACGGCGCGGTGCGTCGGTGTCGAATGGCACGTTATACAGCGTCCCGTGGTCGATTTTCCTTGTCATATGGGCCTACAGGCGAGTGTCTGAAGGCCATCCTGGTAGCGGTACTCGGCTAGCCAGTAATG
>NZ_JBHTDH010000134.1:0-637 GCF_042666555.1 Herbaspirillum sp. GCM10030257 | reverse complement strand
AAGATCGACAGCTTTGTCGCGCAATACAATGTCCACTCGCGACCGTTCGTCTGGACCGCCACCGCCGACTCCATCCTGCAAAAGATTGAGCGTCTTTGTAAAGTTATTTGCGGGACACCACACTAGCTCTTGTTTTAGTTTCAAATCCTGTTTGTAAGCATTCAAGTGTTCCGTCTGATAGTCCGCAGCCTTACCCGCCATATTTGCAGCTTTAGCAATGAATTCTTTATCATCGTTTTCGCAGCGGAACCCTCTTCCGTGTACTGCCGTTTCGGTACTGACTTCTCTTCCATCGATTCCTCCATACAAATTGACCCTGCACCGGGAAACTGGACAAACGTGACTTGGGAAATCCGGCACAATTTGCCATTGCGCGAAGGAGTATGTGCCGTGAAGAAATCCCGCTATACCGAGGAGCAAATTGCCTTTGCTCTGCAGCAGGCCGAGCTGGGCACGTCGGTCGAGGAAGTCTGCGGCAAGATGGGCGTATCCGATGCGACCTTTTATAACTGGCGCAAGAAGTACAGTGGCATGGGACCGTCGGAGCTGCGGCAATTGCGGCAGCTTCAGGAAGAGAATGCCAAGCTCAAGCGCCTCGTCGCCGATCTGTCGCTGGACAAGGCGATGCTGCAAGATG
>NZ_JBHTDH010000133.1:0-649 GCF_042666555.1 Herbaspirillum sp. GCM10030257 | reverse complement strand
TATGCAATTAAGGTAAGTATGCAGCGTGCGGGAAGGACGCAAATTGTAGCTCGGCTCATGGTTGACGAGTTCGCCTTCTTTGGTATTCGTAACGCGAACGATGTGGCGACGTGCCTTAGTGGATATGGCGAGACTGTATTTCCCCACGGTACCAATTGGACGTTCACCCGTTTCTATTTACCCCAGGCGGCTGACAACGGATACAAGCTTGTACAAGATGCACAGATCCTGTGGGATGAGTTCGCTGCAATTCATAGCAAGGCCTGCCTGGGCAGCAAGCTCGAAATCCCGATGGAATCCTTCACTCGGGCAGTAGAGATTGTGCTGAAGGAAAGCGAGTTGCAGGATAGTCCGGACTTTCGTCCATCCGTGGAGATGTGGAGGTATGCGGTACGTAACTCTGGCTATGTGCAGGCTCGCGTAGCAACCGCTCGTATTCAGCGGGAATTATCAACGTTCGTGTAGAGGGCAGGGCGATGACGTTGCCCATCATGTTGTTTGACGATCGCAAGCTAAAACCAGCATTCGGGTATGTGTTTGACCCAAACTGGTTGGAACCATACGAGTCAATCGTCTCCATCCTATGGAAATACGCAAAGCAAAATCGGTTGCCCGGTCACTTGATCACCGTGCAGCTCACCAGGGAGCC
>NZ_JBHTDH010000132.1:0-675 GCF_042666555.1 Herbaspirillum sp. GCM10030257 | reverse complement strand
CTGGCAGCTCGCTTTGGGCAGCCTGGCCGACGGCTGTTGCCAGTGCGGACAGGCTGGCATGGGCGAACAGTTCGGTCACGCCCAGTTCCACGCCCAGTACCTGACGCACGCGCGAGGCGACCTTGACCGCCAGCAGCGAGTGGCCACCGAGGGTGAAGAAGTTGTCGTGGCGGCCGACCTGCTCAACGCCCAGCACTTCGGCCCAGATCGTAGCCAGTGCAGTTTCGACTTCACCGACCGGTGCTTCATACCCATGACTCGCGTAGGCGTCGCTTTCCGGTGCCGGCAACGCCTGCCGGTCCAGCTTGCCGTTCGGCGTCAGCGGCAGCGTGTCGAGCTGCACGTACGCCGCCGGCACCATGTACTCGGGCAGCGTTGCTGACAGAACTGCGCGCAGCGCTTCAGTATCAAGCTGCGCATCGGTCGTCAGGTAGGCGACCAGCCGCTTGTCGCCCGCCCGGTCTTCGCGTGCGATCACCACTGCTTCGCGCACCCCTTGCTGCTCCAGCAGCTTCGCTTCAATTTCACCGAGCTCGATACGGAAACCACGCAGCTTGACCTGCTGGTCATTGCGGCCCAGGAACTGAATGCTGCCGTCAGCCAGGTAACGTCCCAGGTCACCAGTCCGGTACATCCGTGCATCCGGCTCACTGCTAAATGGGTCGGCCACAAAGC
>NZ_JBHTDH010000131.1:0-694 GCF_042666555.1 Herbaspirillum sp. GCM10030257 | reverse complement strand
CCATGACGGAGTCATAGACGTACGGAGCGTAGATCTGGACGTCGGCATTGAACTTCTTCTTGAAGGCAGCACGGAAGTCTTCCATGCCCTTCTTCTGCGCTTCTTCCACACCGCCTGCTTCCGCGCAGACAACCTGATTGTCGCCAAGCGCGTCGCCCGCCAGGTTTGCCAGTGCTTCGGAGCAGATGCCGTCGCCGCCCATGAACTTGGCGTTGATGCCCAGTGCCTTCATCTGGCGCAGCATCGGACCTGCAACCGCGTCCATGCCACCGAAGAAGACGACGTCCGGGTTCTTGGCCTTGATGGAAGTCAGAATCGCATTGAAGTCGGTTGCCTTGTCGTTGGTGTACTGCTGTGCCACGACTTGTGCGCCCTTGCCCTTGGCGCCCTTGACGAATTCTTCTGCAACGCCCTGGCCGTATGCGGTACGGTCGTCGATCACGGCGACTTTCTTGGCCTTGAGCTGGTCTGCTGCATAACGGCCGAGTGTGCCGCCGAGCTGGCCATCGTTAGCCACGACGCGGAAGGCCGACTTGAAGCCTTGCTGCGTGTACTTCGGATTGGTCGCGGACGGGGAGATCTGCGGGATGCCTGCTTCGTAATAGATCTTCGATGCCGGGATGGTGGTGCCGGAGTTCAGGTGACCGATCACGCCGTTGACCTTGGCATCGACCAGCTTCTGTGCTGCAGCCGT
>NZ_JBHTDH010000130.1:0-696 GCF_042666555.1 Herbaspirillum sp. GCM10030257 | reverse complement strand
CCCATACCGAGAAGTCGAACGCGAACGAGTGGAACAGCGTCCATACGTCCTGTCGGTCAAAGCCGAACCAGCCATCGGTGGCATTGAGCAGGCGTGCGACATTGCGGTGCTCGACCATCACGCCCTTCGGTGTGCCGGTCGAACCGGAGGTGTAGATTACGTAGGCCAGATGTGCCGGCGTGACGCCGGTCGCATCGGTGGCGAGGTCGCTTGCGTCCTCATTTGCCCATCCAACATGCGCATCCAGATCGACTACCGGCACTGCGTCCGGCAGCGCTGCACACAATGCCGGATCGAACGCGCCGTGCGTCAGCAAGGCAACCGGGGCGCTGTCTTCCAGCATGAAGACCAATCGCTCAGCCGGATACGCCGGGTCCAGCGGCACATAGCCGCCGCCGGCCTTCATTACCGCCAGGATCGCGACCACCATGTCGAGGCTGCGCTCCATGCAGATCGCTACCCGTGCATCGGGCACCACGCCCAGCGTGCGCAGGTGACGCGCCAGCCGGTTGGCCCGACTATTGAGTTCGCCGTAGCTCAGCTGTTGTTCTTCGTGCGTGAGTGCGATTGCCTGCGGCTGTGCGGCGGCCTGCGCCTCGAACAGCTCGTGCAGGCAGGTGCTTGCAGGATAGGCAGCGGTCGCATTCCAGTCGACCAGCAACTGCGTGCGTTCCTGCTCGTCCAGCAGCGGCAGCC
>NZ_JBHTDH010000129.1:0-703 GCF_042666555.1 Herbaspirillum sp. GCM10030257 | reverse complement strand
TCTTGCCATTTTTAGCTGTATGGCCGACACTTTGATTATCTAAACCGATTCAGGAAACTGGAATCATGACTGAACGTGCAGTAGGCGCCATGTCGCTTGAAAGTTGGCTTTTTGCACAGCCTCGTTAAACATCATGCAATACACCAACCGACCACCTGGGACTAGCGCCGCTGCCTTGCAGCGGTTGGAAGTAAAATTTGATACAGCACTTCCGCCGGACCTGAAACAATTTTGGCTACAGAGCGATGGTGCTGTTCTCTGGTTCGGATACAAAGAGCTGCAGTTCTTTCCCGTCAAGTCCATCTTTGAAGATGACCTGTACGATCTAGATCAGTACATGCCAGGCGCGCTGCCGCTCTGCATGGACGGAAACGGTAACATCTGCGTCGCACGAATTGAGGCGAGAGAAATCGAGGGCTATTATGTCGCATCATGCGGAGATCTCGACTGGTCTAGTGCTGTGAAAATTGCCGATGAATTCTCGCAATTTGTGCGCGACCCGCTGTCCCCGGAAAGACGACTGTATGTCTAACTTAAAAATGAACCGAGGCGGCTATGCCGCCCGTTATCCGGACCGTTATACCTCATGAACAATCGCACCGACCGACCCGCTATGGCTGCACCGCTGGAGCAAATCCTGAGCGAAGAACTCGCTGCGGGGAATGCAATCGCCGAAGTTTCTGAGTGGCCGCCGAAATGCCAT
>NZ_JBHTDH010000128.1:0-703 GCF_042666555.1 Herbaspirillum sp. GCM10030257 | reverse complement strand
CGCAGGCCCATCGGCATGTGATACGCCTGACTCACCCCTTGCATCTGCGACAGGAACCACAGCCGCTGCTGCGCATACGACAAGGGCAGCGGCTCTTCCCGCGACACTACCGTAATGGCAGGCAGGTCGCTGCGCCCAGCTTTGGCAACCGATTGCGCGAGATTAATCAGCAGCGGATGCTCGAACAACCCGGTCACGCCGACTTCAACACCCAGCACTTCACGGATGCGCGACACCACCCGCATGGCCAGCAATGAGTGGCCGCCCAGGTCAAAGAAGTGGTCGTTGCGTCCTATCTGTTGACTGTCAAGATTCAGTACTTCGGCCCAGATCGCGGCCAGTGCGGTTTCGACTTCACCTTGCGGTGCTTCGTACGCACGCACCGCATACGCTTCGCCGTCCGGCGCCGGCAGCGCCTTGCGGTCGAGCTTGCCATTTGGCGTCAGCGGCAGTGCATCGAGTGCGACATAGGCCGCCGGCACCATGTACTCGGGCAGCATGGCCGACAGGTGCAGGCGCATGCCTTCCGCTTGCACCGTACCCGGCTCGTCTTCCGTGTAGTACGCCACTAGCCGCTTGTCGCCGGGATGGTCTTCGCGCGCGATCACTGCAATTTCTTTCACTCCACGATACTGCGCCAGCTTCGCCTCGATCTCACCCAGTTCGATGCGCATGCCGCGCAACTTCACCTGGTGGTCATTTC
>NZ_JBHTDH010000127.1:0-755 GCF_042666555.1 Herbaspirillum sp. GCM10030257 | reverse complement strand
CAACCCCGCGTGCTGGAAGCCTTCCGCCATGAAAAAACCGATCCGGCGATCTTCCGCGAAATGGGCGAACTCGGCCTGCTCGGCCCCACCATCCCCGAGCAATACGGCGGCCCCGGCCTCAACTATGTGTCCTATGGACTGATCGCCCGCGAAGTCGAACGCGTCGATTCCGGCTACCGCTCGATGATGAGCGTGCAAAGCTCGCTGGTGATGGTGCCGATTTATGAATTCGGCAACGAACAGACCAGGCAGAAATACCTGCCCAAACTGGCCACCGGCGAATGGATCGGCTGCTTCGGCCTGACCGAGCCCAACCATGGTTCCGATCCGGGTTCGATGGTGACTCGTGCCAAGAAAGTGGACGGCGGCTACAGCCTGACCGGCAGCAAGATGTGGATTTCCAATTCGCCGATTGCCGATGTGTTCGTGGTGTGGGCCAAGGATGATGAAGGTGCGATCCGTGGCTTCGTGCTGGAAAAGGGCTGGAAGGGTTTGTCGGCGCCGGCGATCCATGGCAAGTTTGGTCTGCGCGCATCGATCACTGGTGAAATCGTGATGGATGAAGTGTTCTGTCCTGAAGAAAATGCGTTCCCGGAAGTGCGTGGCCTGAAGGGGCCGTTCACCTGCCTGAATTCGGCACGTTACGGTATTGCCTGGGGTGCATTGGGTGCGGCGGAGTCATGCTGGCACACGGCACGCCAGTATGTGCTGGACCGCAAGCAGTTTGGCAAGCCGCTGGCGGCCAATCAGCTGAT
>NZ_JBHTDH010000126.1:0-804 GCF_042666555.1 Herbaspirillum sp. GCM10030257 | reverse complement strand
GCATTCGGGTATCTGCTCTCGAATGCCGGCCGCGCGCAATTGTCCACCCGAGACCTCGCCTGCCTCTCTTAGGCTCGGCGAGCGCTGAAGAGAACCATCGGTTCTCACCGCCTCCCGAGCCACCCCACCCGAAATTCGAATGACGTGCCAGCCTCTTTGGCTGGCATCCCACGTCTTTGTCAAATGACCGCATCCACACCATGCGGCATGGGGATCTATTGCCATGAAAATCGAACGCTACTTGTCACAGCATGACGCCGCCACCCTGAGCAGGCTGGCGGAGAACCTGTTACGCCTGCGTGACGTCAAGTTCAACCATGCAGAACGGATCATTGAACTGATCACGACCTCCATCCTGCTACCGGAGAACAGTCGGCGCGACGACTATGTCTCGCTGTACTCGACAGTGGTCTATCGCGCCATCGGCACATCGCAGCTGAACTCGATTGTTATTGTGTGTCCACAGGATGCAAGTGAAGCGCTGGCGAAGATTTCGCTTCTCGCACCATTGGCAATGGCCCTGCTCGGACGCGTCGTCGGCAGCGTCGTTGCCGTGACGCTGCCGTTCAACCAGGTCCAGTACATCGAGATTGTGGGCGTGCAAACAGGACATGACGAGACCTGCGTCCCTGCGCAGTTCAAGCGCGATGTCTCTGGCGTCACAGAGTCCAGACCTTAAGCCTGTTGGAGACGGATTGCTTCACTGCAAGTCAGATGAAGCGGCATCCGTCATGTGTGCCAGCCCGGCATAACGATGAAGGAGCCAGTCATGCGAGACGCAAACAACCATTGCAACAACGATGA
>NZ_JBHTDH010000125.1:0-857 GCF_042666555.1 Herbaspirillum sp. GCM10030257 | reverse complement strand
CCTGGGGGACGGGTTTGGGCTGACCGCGCAGGTACAGTCGCCGATCGACGCCGGGCAGGTGTGCCGCTACATGCACACGGCGCTGGCATCGCTGGTGCAGGCGCTGGAGCAGGCGCCATCGACGCCGTTGCACCAGCTGGAAGTACTGCCGCCGCAAGAGCGCACGCAGTTGCTGGTCGACTGGAACGGAATGCCGGTCGACTATCCGCAGGACCAGTGCATCCACCAGCTGTTCGAAGCGCAGGTTTCGGCCACGCCGGATGCCATCGCGCTGCTGCATGAAGGACAACAACTGAGCTACGACGAACTCAACCACCGGGCCAACCGGCTGGCGCGTCACTTGCGCACGCTGGGCGTGGTGCCCGATGCACGGGTGGCGATTTGCATGGAGCGCAGCACCGAGATGGTGGTCGCCATTCTGGCAGTGATGAAAGCCGGCGGCGCCTACGTGCCGCTGGACCCGGACTATCCGGTCGAGCGACTGGTCTTCATGCTGACCGACAGCATGCCGGTTGCCGTGCTCACGCATCCGCAAACCGGCACCCAGGTGCGCGCGGCACTGGCGTTCAGCCCGGGAATACAGGCGCAATCCGTCATCGACGTGCAAGCCGATGCCCAACACTGGAGCCAGGAACCGGAAGACGATCTGACGCCGCTGCAAACGGCAACACCTGCCCGCCACCTGGCGTACGTGATCTACACCTCTGGTTCGACCGGCCAGCCCAAGGGCGTGATGAACGAGCACCGGTCCGTGGTCAACCGCCTGCTGTGGATGCAGGATGCGTACCGGCTGGGTGGAGACGAGGCGCTGCTGCAAAAGACGCCGTTCAGCTTCGACGTCTCGGTATGGGAATTCT
>NZ_JBHTDH010000124.1:0-869 GCF_042666555.1 Herbaspirillum sp. GCM10030257 | reverse complement strand
ACCAGGCGCTTGTCACCCGGCCGGTCCTCGCGTGCGATCACCACCGCTTCGCGCACCCCTTGCTGTTCCAGCAGCCTCGCTTCGATTTCTCCCAACTCGATACGGAAACCGCGCAGCTTCACTTGCTGGTCATTGCGCCCAAGAAATGCAATGCTGCCATCGGTCAGATACCGCCCCAGGTCACCAGTCCGGTACATCCGCGCATTTGGCTCGTCACTGAACGGATCGACAACAAAGCGCTCGGCCGTCAGGTCATCCCGGTTCAGGTAACCACGCGCCACCCCCGCGCCGCCGACATACAGCTCGCCGGCCGCACCCTGCGGCACCGGCTGCCCGTACCCATCCAGCAGGTAGATGCGCAGATCCGCTATCCGTTGCCCGATCGGGCTCGGCCCAGCCTTCTCGGCGTCCGCCGCCGTAAGCGCCCGGTAGGTCACGTGCACCGTGGTTTCGGTGATCCCGTACATGTTGATCAGTTGCGTGCCGTGGTTGTCTTGCCGTGCATACCATGGCCGTAGCATCGCCACTTCCAGCGCTTCCCCACCAAAAACCACCAGCCGCAGCTTGTGGTCGGCGGAGCTGCGCTGCTGGGCGGCGATCAGTTGGCGGAACGCGCTCGGCGTCTGGTTCAGTACCGTCACCTCTTCGCGGCACAACAGTTCAAGAAATGCGTCCGGCGCACGCACCGTTTCCTGCGGCACCAGCACCAGGCGTCCGCCGTAGGCCAGCGCACCCCACAGCTCCCATACCGAGAAGTCGAACGCGAACGAGTGGAACAGCGTCCATACGTCCTGTCGGTCAAAGCCGAACCAGCCATCGGTGGCATTGAGCAGGCGTGCGACATTGCGGTGCTCGACCATCACGCCCTT
>NZ_JBHTDH010000123.1:0-884 GCF_042666555.1 Herbaspirillum sp. GCM10030257 | reverse complement strand
GCCTGCGGCTGTGCGGCGGCCTGCGCCTCGAACAGCTCGTGCAGGCAGGTGCTTGCAGGATAGGCAGCGGTCGCATTCCAGTCGACCAGCAACTGCGTGCGTTCCTGCTCGTCCAGCAGCGGCAGCCGCGCAACCTGCAGGCTGTCGTTGTCCACCATCGCCGCCAGTGCCCGCTGCAGGTAACCCAGCATGCGTTCGATGCTGGCACGCTCGAACAGCGCCGTCGCATATTCCAGCACGCCGGCAATGGCGTCGCCGTCTTCGCCCAGGTTCAGCGTCAGGTCAAACTTGGCAGTGCTGCCCTGCACCCCGTATGGCTGGCAGGCCATGCCGGGCAGATCGAGCCGGCCGGCGTCGTTGTTCTGCCAGGCGAACATCACCTGGAACAGCGGGCTGTGCGCCAGGCTGCGCTCGGGCTTGACCAGCTCGACCACCTGCTCGAACGGCAAGTCCTGGTGCTGCTGTGCTGCCAGTGCCTGTTGCTTTACCTGCTGCAGCAGTTCGGCCGCAGTCAGGTCCTGCGACAGATCGAGGCGCAGCGCCAGCGTGTTGAGGAACAGGCCCATCAGCGGCTCGACCTCGGCGCGCGTGCGTCCGGCCACCGGCGTGCCGATCACCAGGTCATCCTGTCCGGACAGGCGCGCCAGTACGCTGGCCCAGCCAGCCAGGATGGTCATGAACAGCGTGGTGCCGTGTCGGCGGCTCAGGTCCTTCAGTCCTTGCGTGAGCGCGGCGTCGAACTGCAGCGGCACGGTGGCACCGTCCAGGTTTTGCACGGCACTACGCGCATGGTCGGTCGGCAACTCCAGCAGCGCCGGCGCCCCGGCCAGCGTTTGCTGCCAGTAGGTCGCCTGCGCCTGCAGCACCTCGCCCTCGATCCAGCG
>NZ_JBHTDH010000122.1:0-943 GCF_042666555.1 Herbaspirillum sp. GCM10030257 | reverse complement strand
AAGCGCGGAATGGCCTTGAGGCCGGCGCTACGGAACTCATCCATGCGGCGCTGGAACAGGTCCAGCTGTGTCTGGCTGATCGGCGAATTGATGAAGCTGCTCAGGTTGACGATGCAATACACCAGCGACGTGCCTTCATTGCGGTAGCTTTGCAGGGTCGATGCACCGACGCTGGAATTGCAATCAACATAGCGGTACAGGCCGCGCTCCGGATTGAAAATCTGCGCCGTGCTACTGGTGTAGCTGACTGAACCCAACGGGCCCGTCGTCGGTGCTGGTGCGGGAACAGGAGTGGGTGTGGACGAAGATTCGGATGGTGTTTCTACCGCCGTTCCCGGGCCATAGGATCCAGCGCCCCCCGACGCTCCGTTTCCTTCGGTCGTGTTGTAGTTTGCCGCATCGGCGCCTGCTGCGGCATAGGTTTCCCCGGACATGCTTGCTGCTGTCTGGCCATCAGTGCCGCTTCCATCTCCACCTCCACCGCCGCAAGCGGCAAGACCTGCGGTCAGAAGCATTGCGGAAAGGGAGAGGCTGCGAGTCATAAGCATATTCATGTTTTTCCTTCACTAGAGAAAATACGTCCCGTGTCGGCGCGTTTTGGACGCGGGGAGTGTCAGGCAGCTCATGACTGCCTGATGGTTTGGTTGAGGAGGGATCTGAATCGGGCGCTTCGCGATGGAAGCGCCCGGTGAGGGTTACGGCGCGATACCGACAACGTGATTGGTCTTGTTGAAGCCGGTGTTGGCTTCCCAGACATTGTTGTTGGCCAGCTGGATCGCATACTCTGGACGGTCGTGCAGCGATGCCATCGGATCTGCCAGGTGCAGCAGCACTTCATAGTTGCCCGAACTGATGCCGGCCGGTAGCGTCACCGTCTGGCTTACCGTGACCGACTGCCCCGGCAGCCACTTGCGCGGATCGGCATTGAGCTTGAAGCGGTGCA
>NZ_JBHTDH010000121.1:0-1012 GCF_042666555.1 Herbaspirillum sp. GCM10030257 | reverse complement strand
TGAGCAGCTTCATCAATTCGCCGATCAGCCAGACACAGCTGGACCTGTTCCAGCGCCGCATGGATGAGTTCCGTAGCGCCGGCCTCAAGGCCATTCCGCGCTTCGTCTACAGCGAGAACGAAGGTGGTGCCGATGCGACGCCATCACGCATGCAGAGCCACATGGATCAGGTTGCACCGTACCTGGCCAAGAACAAGGATGTGATTGCAGTGGTGCAGGCCGGCTTCATCGGCGGCTGGGGCGAATGGGCTTACAGCCAGAACTTCGGCACCATCCCGGTCAGCAACCTGAGCAGCCAGAACTGGGCCGACCGCAAGACGATCGTCGACAAGCTGCTGCAGATCGTGCCAGCCGAGCGCATGGTGCAAATCCGCTATCCGGCAGTCAAGCGCCAGTTCTTCGGTACGACGGCACTAACGGCAAGCGAGGCCTACAACGGCACGGCCAAGGCACGCCTGGCCCATCACAACGACTGCTTCCTGGCATCGGCCAACGACTGGGGCACCTACACCAACACCTCGACCGAGTATCCGTACCTGCAGGCCGAAACCACGCATCTGGCGATGGGCGGCGAGACCTGTAACTACGCACCGCCGCGCAGCGACTGCCCGACTGCATTGAAAGAGCTGTCGCAGTTCCACTGGTCGTACCTGAACCTGGACTACCACAAGCAGGTGCTCGACGGCTTCCGCAACCAGGGCTGCTTCGAGCAGATCAAGCAAAAGCTGGGCTACCGGTTTGCACTGGAGAGCGGTTCGTATTCGAGCAGCGCCAAGCCGGGTGGTGGCCTGGCGGTGAACTTCACGGTCAAGAACGAAGGGTGGGCGGCGCCGTTCAATGCGCGCGACGTCGACCTGGTATTGCGCAACACGGCCAATGGCACACTGCACCGCTTCAAGCTCAATGCCGATCCGCGCAAGTGGCTGCCGGGGCAGTCGGTCACGGTAAGCCAGACGGTGACGCTACCGGCCGGCATCAGTTCGGGCAACTATGAAGTGCTGCTGCACCTGGC
>NZ_JBHTDH010000120.1:0-1014 GCF_042666555.1 Herbaspirillum sp. GCM10030257 | reverse complement strand
TCCAATAGCAGCACACATTGCGCTTGCACCCAAAGGTCCGATTCCTGGAATGCTCATTAATCGCCGCGCTGCATCGTCGCGGTTGGCCGTAGATTCAATTTGCCGTGACAACGATGTAATCCTGAGTTCCAGTTGGTTGAAGTCGCTCCACAAATCGGTGAGCAACTGGCGCATTGCTGGCGTCAGCTCATTGGCGTCGTCCGACAGAATGTGCGGGAAATCGTGCTTGAATACACCTGCACCGACACGGATGGCAATCCCATATTCGAGCAGAAAGCTGCGGCATTGATTGATGACGGCGGTGCGTTGATGAATTAAATGCTCCCGTACTCGATGCAAAGCCTGAATTTCCAACTGGTCATGTCGTTTGACTGGGACAAAGCGCATGGTAGGCCGGGTCACCGCTTCGGCAATCGCTTCTGCATCGAGGGTGTCATTCTTGTTCGATTTTAGATAGGGCTTAACGAATTGCGGTGGAATCAGACGTACCTTGTGTCCCAGCCCAAGCAGTCGCCTCGCCAGCCAATGAGCGCCAGGACAAGACTCCATACCAATCAGCGCGGGTTGCGCTTTGGCAAAAAATTCAATAAGCCCGTCTCGCCGCAGCTTGATGCGCAAGCCAGGCTTTCCGTAAAGATCAGTTCCGACTACCTGAAACGACGTCTTTCCAAGATCGATTCCATAGGTAGGGAAGGCATGGGCTACGATACGCATGATGATCCTCCTGGCGGGTTGAAAGAACTTCCAGTGTGCCCCTTTTTGGAAGGGGCGGACCATCTCATTAGCTTTGAAGCCTTCACGCAAACGGTCTTTGATCGATGAGTTGCGTGACCGGTTTCGTGCCAGCCTGACGCAGACCTGTGCACTGTTCAAAATGTCGCGCTCGCTGTATGCATACAAGTCGGTCAGGCGTGACGCCACGCTGCTCATCATGCGCATCAAGGAGATCGCTGCTGCACGCGTGCACTATGGTTATAAGCGAGTGCATGTGATGCTCAGGCGTGAAGGCTGGCC
>NZ_JBHTDH010000119.1:0-1017 GCF_042666555.1 Herbaspirillum sp. GCM10030257 | reverse complement strand
CGCTGAGCACCACCTGGGCGTGGCTGTCGGCGATCATGAAGGCCTGGCGGCTGGCCGGGGCATTCTGGTCCAGCGGCACGTAGGCAGCGCCGCACTTGAGGATCGCCAGTTCGGCCACCACCAGTTCGAGCGAGCGCTCCAGCAGCAGCGCCACATGCGAGCCCGGGCCGACGCCGTGTTGATGCAGGTGATCGGCGAGCTGATTGGCACGCATATCGAGCTCGGCATAGGTCAGTTCGACACTCTGCCCAATGATGGCCACTGCGTCCGGCGTAACCGCTGCCTGCGCCTCGAACAACTGGTGAATGCATCGGTCTTGCGGATAGTCGACCGACGCTCCATTCCAGTCAACCAGCAACTGCGTGCGTTCTGAGCTACCTAGCATCGGCAGCTCGTCGATCTTCTGGTCATCGTCAGCCACCATGCCTTTCAATACGTTGCGCAGGTAGTCGATGTATCGCTGGATCGTCGCGCCCTCAAACAGCGCTGCGGCGAATTCCACCGCACCCCTGATGCAGCCGTGCTGTTCACCCAGGTTCAGTGTCAGGTCAAATTTTGCCACGGTATATTCGCCGCCCACGGGTGCGTGGGTAAGCGTGCCAAGATCCAAATGACCTTCTTCATTGTTTTGCCAGTTGAACATTGCCTGGAACAGCGGGCTGTGTGCCATGCTGCGTGGCGGGTTGACCAGCTCCACCACCTGCTCGAACGGCAGGTCCTGGTGCTGCTGTGCTTCCAGCGTGCGCGCCTTCACCGACTGCAGCAGTTGCGCAACGCTGGGACTGCCCGATACATCTAGCCGCAGCGCCTGCGTATTGATGAAGATACCGATCAGCGGCTCGACCTCGGCACGCAGGCGGCCAGCCATCGGCGTGCCAATCACCACCTCATCCTGCCCCGACAGCCGCGACAGCACCGCTGCCCAACCTGCCAGGACAGTCATGAACAGCGTGGTGCCATGGCGACGGCTCAGCGCCTTCAGGCCCGCCGTCAGTTCGGCATCCAGTTCCAGTCCAA
>NZ_JBHTDH010000118.1:0-1060 GCF_042666555.1 Herbaspirillum sp. GCM10030257 | reverse complement strand
CTAGAGCATTTTCATGTTGAGTTGCGCCATTAAAGGAGCTGAACTTACAGCAGGATCAAGTGGTCAGATTGGCACTCATGGTGAAGCGGAGGTTGTTATGGCATGGCATCTTGGTCAAGCCTACGGGCAAGATTTACGCGATCGTGTCCTGCGTGCCGAAGGCAGTATCCGAGAAGTCGCTGCGCGCTTTGGCGTGAGTCATTCCTATGTGGCGCGAGCGCGTTCGCGGCGACGGCACCTTGGGGAAGATACGCCAGGCGTCCAGTGCAGTCATCGGCTACTCAAACTAACCGGGTTCGAACAAGCGCTGATCGACAAGGTCGCTGCCGTCAACGACCTGACCCTCACGCAGCTGTGCGACTGGCTCGAAGCTGAGCATGGCGTGCGGGTCGGTGTTTCCACCCTCTGGAAGACGCTGGATCGGTTGGGCGTGCGTCTGAAAAAAAGTCACTCCATGCCAGCGAGCAAACGCGCCCGGATGTAGCTCTGGCTCGACAAGCCTGGCAGGCCCAACAGCCTGAGTTGGAAGTTGAGCGCCTGGTCTTTCTGGATGAAACCTGGGCCAGTACCAAGATGACGCCGACCCGAGGACGCTCACCGATTGGCACGCGCTGTCTTGGGCATGCTCCTTATGGGCATTGGAAAACGACGACGGTGGTGTGCGCCTTACGATGTGAGGGCTTGGTGGCGCCCTGGGTCATCGATGGTCCCATCAATGGCCAGACGTTCCGCACCTGGGTCGAACAAGTGCTGGTGCCGGTGCTGCAACCGGGCGACATCGTGGTGCTGGACAATCTGGGTTCACACAAGGTGGCCGGCATCGAAGAGGCGATGACTGCGGCTGGGGCGCAATTGCGCTTCTTGCCGCCGTACAGTCCGGACCTCAATCCCATTGAACAGGTCTTCTCCAAGATGAAGACTTATCTCCGACAAGCGGCCAAACGCACCATCGAGGAGCTCTGGTCGATCATTGGGGAATTAATGGACGACTTCGCTCCAGATGAGTGTGAGCGGTATATCCGACACGCCGGCTATGGCTAGTCAACGTGAAAATGCTCTA
>NZ_JBHTDH010000117.1:0-1061 GCF_042666555.1 Herbaspirillum sp. GCM10030257 | reverse complement strand
TCACACTATCGGAGCAGGAACATGCCGACTTGCAAGTGTTAGCACGCTCGCGTTCCTTGCCGCATAGTGTCGTGCGGCGCGCCCAGATGATCCTGATGTCGGCTCAAGGTTATTCCAATACCGCCATTGCCGCGCACTTTGGTTTGACGTTACCCAGCGTTGGCCATTGGAGAAAGCGCTATCTCAACCAAGGTATTGCCGGACTATACGACGTGGCGCGGCCCGGTCGGCCTCGCAGCTATGACGACGACCATATCGCCACGCTGCTCAACAAGGTAATTAAGGACAGACCAAAGAAGGCAACGCATTGGAGTACCCGTCTGGCTTCCGAAGAAACAGGCATTTCTAAAAGTACGGTGCAACGCTACCTGCATCTGTTTGGTGTGCAGCCGCATCGCAGCAAGTCTTTCAAGCTCTCCACGGATCCCTTCTTCGTCGAGAAGGTGCGCGACATTGTTGGCCTGTATCTGAACCCGCCTGACAAGGCATTGGTACTGTGCGTGGACGAGAAGAGCCAGATTCAGGCCATTGAACGTAGTCAGCCTGCCGTCCCGGCTGGCATGGGAGAAGTCGAGGGGATTGCGCATGACTACTTCCGGCACGGCACGACGACCCTGTTTGCCGCACTGGACGTGGCCAGCGGCGAAGTCATTGGGCAATGCAAGGCACGCCACCGGCATCAGGAGTTTCTGTCATTCTTGCGCCATGTCGATAAAAATGTCCCTGCGTCGCTGGATGTGCATCTGGTCATCGATAACTATGCCACGCACAAGCATCCCAAGGTGCGTGCCTGGCTGGCGCAACGTCCGCGATACCATGTGCACTACACACCTACCTACAGTTCCTGGCTCAACCAGGTCGAACGCTGGTTTGGCCTGCTGACCCAAAGAGCGTTGAAACGCAATTCATTCAAAACCGTCACCGACCTCACGGGCAAGATCGACAGCTTTGTCGCGCAATACAATGTCCACTCGCGACCGTTCGTCTGGACCGCCACCGCCGACTCCATCCTGCAAAAGATTGAGCGTCTTTGTAAAGTTATTTGCGGGACACCACACTAG
>NZ_JBHTDH010000116.1:0-1106 GCF_042666555.1 Herbaspirillum sp. GCM10030257 | reverse complement strand
AGATTCAGTACTTCGGCCCAGATCGCGGCCAGTGCAGTTTCGACTTCGCCTTGCGGTGCTTCGTACGCACGCACCGCATACGCTTCGCCGTCCGGCGTCGGCAGCGCCTTGCGGTCGAGCTTGCCGTTCGCGTTCAGCGGCAGTGTATCGAGCTGCACCCAGGCAGTCGGCACCATGTACTCCGGCAGCGTCGTTGACAGGGCGGCGCGCAGGGTTTTAGTGTCGAGCGGCGTGTTGTCTGCCATCGTCACATACGCGACCAGGCGTTTGTCACCCGCCCGGTCTTCGCGTGCGATCACTACCGCTTCACGCACACCATCCTGCTCCAGCAGCTTCGCTTCAATTTCACCGAGCTCGATGCGGAAGCCGCGCAGCTTGACCTGATCGTCGTTGCGACCAAGGAACTCGATGCTGCCATCCTTCAGGTGGCGACCCAGGTCGCCGGTCTTGTACATCCGGGCACCCGGTTCACTGTTGAACGGGTCGGCAACAAAACGCTCGGCCGTCAGGTCATCGCGGTTCAGGTAGCCGCGTGCCACCTGCACCCCGCCAATGTGGAGTTCGCCTGGCACGCCCTGTGGCACCGGCTGACCGTACCCATCCAGCAAATATATCCGGGTATTGGCAATCGGATGGCCGATCGGGATGTTATCCGGCAGATCGTCGCCGCGGCATTCCCAGGCGGTCACTTCCACCGCCGCTTCGGTCGGTCCATACAGGTTGATCAGATTTGCCTGCGGCAAGACCTGCCGGCACTGGCGCGCCAGCACGCCCGGCAACGCTTCGCCGCTGCACACGATGCGGCGCAGGCTGGTACAGGTGTGGGCGTCCGGATGGGCAAGGAAGCTCTGCAGCATCGACGGCACGAAGTGCAGCACCGTGATGGCCTGCTCACGTACCGCCCGTATCAGGTAGGCCGGGTCCTTGTGCCCGCCCGCACGCGCCATCACCAGCTTGGCGCCATTGAGCAGCGGCCAGAAGAATTCCCATACCGAGACGTCGAAGCTGAACGGCGTCTTTTGCAGCAGCGCCTCGTCTCCACCCAGCCGGTACGCATCCTGCATCCACAGCAGGCGGTTGACCACGGACCGGTGCTCGTTCATCAC
>NZ_JBHTDH010000115.1:0-1110 GCF_042666555.1 Herbaspirillum sp. GCM10030257 | reverse complement strand
CACCGTCCAGGTTTTGCACGGCACTACGCGCATGGTCGGTCGGCAACTCCAGCAGCGCCGGCGCCCCGGCCAGCGTTTGCTGCCAGTAGGTCGCCTGCGCCTGCAGCACCTCGCCCTCGATCCAGCGTCGCTGCCAGGCCGCATAGTCGGCGTACTGGATGGCCAGCGGCGGCAGCGGATCGTCTTCGCCGGCACGATAGGCGTTGTACAGCGCGCTGAACTCGTTGACCAGGATGCCCTGCGACCAGCCGTCGGAGACGATATGGTGCATCGTCACCAGCAGCACGTGCTCGTCCTCGGTGATCCGGATCAGGCGACCACGTACCAGCGGGCCGGTGGCAAGGTCGAACGGCGCTGCAGCTTCGGTTTCTGCCAGTTCGTCGAGTTTGGCTTCGGCGTCATTCTGGTTGCGCAGATCATGTTCCTGCAACGCGAAGCCAGTGTCAGCGGCGATGCGCTGCACCGGCTGCCCTTGTTCCAGCACGAAGGTCGTGCGCAAGGCTTCATGGCGGGCGACGATGCGGTCCAGCGCATGGCGCAGCGCTGCACGGTCGAGCGTTCCCTGCATGCGCAGTCCGAGCGGGATGTGATACGCCTGGCTGACGCCCTCCATCTGCGACAGGAACCACAGCCGTTGCTGCGCGAACGACAGCGGCAGCGCGTCTGCACGCGACGCCAGCGCAATGGCTGGCAGCTCGCTTTGGGCAGCCTGGCCGACGGCTGTTGCCAGTGCGGACAGGCTGGCATGGGCGAACAGCTCGGTCACGCCCAGTTCCACGCCCAGTACCTGACGCACGCGTGAAGCGACCTTGACCGCCAGCAGCGAGTGGCCACCGAGGGTGAAGAAGTTGTCGTGGCGGCCGACCTGCTCAACGCCCAGAACTTCGGCCCAGATCGTAGCCAGTGCAGTTTCGACTTCACCGACCGGTGCTTCATACCCATGACTCGCGTAGGCGTCGCCTTCCGGTGCCGGCAACGCCTGCCGGTCCAGCTTGCCGTTCGGCGTCAGCGGCAGGGTGTCGAGCTGCACGTACGCCGCCGGCACCATGTACTCGGGCAGCGTTGCTGACAGAACTGCGCGCAGCGCTTCAGTATCAAGCTGCA
Organism: Herbaspirillum sp. GCM10030257; assembly: GCF_042666555.1. Taxonomy (NCBI): domain Bacteria; kingdom Pseudomonadati; phylum Pseudomonadota; class Betaproteobacteria; order Burkholderiales; family Oxalobacteraceae; genus Herbaspirillum; species Herbaspirillum sp. GCM10030257. The sequence continues at coordinate 6 of NZ_JBHTDH010000115.1, read as the reverse complement.
CATCGG
>NZ_JBHTDH010000114.1:0-1121 GCF_042666555.1 Herbaspirillum sp. GCM10030257 | reverse complement strand
TTGTCGCCGGGATGGTCTTCGCGCGCGATCACTGCAATTTCTTTCACTCCACGATACTGCGCCAGCTTCGCCTCGATCTCACCCAGTTCGATGCGCATGCCGCGCAACTTCACCTGGTGGTCATTTCTGCCCAGGAATTCCAGGTTGCCATCGGCACGATAGCGTCCCAGGTCACCGGTCTTGTACATCCGCGCACCCGGTTCATTGCTGAACGGATCGGCAACGAAACGCTCTGCTGTCAGCTCCGGCTGGTTCAGGTAGCCGGTCGCCACCCCCGCGCCGCCGATATGGATCTCGCCTGCCACCCCCACCGGCACCGGCTGGCCGTAACCATCCAGCACATAGATGCGGGTGTTGGCGATCGGCCGCCCGATCGGCAGGCTGGTGGCGTCGTCGGCCACGTCAGTGATTTCACAGGTAGTGGCAAACGTGGCGGTCTCGGACGGACCGTAGCAATGGATCAGATGTTGCGGTGCGCTGTGGCGCAATACCCGGGCCACTGCCCGCGGATCGACCACATCGCCACCCGTCAGCAGGTAGCGCAGCTGCGGCAGTACCGGGGACAGCGTGTCGGCATACGCGCTCAGCAGGCCCGCCACCAGGTGCAGGATCGTTACCTGATGGTGTTGCAGTTGTTGCGACAGTGCCTGCGGGTCGAGCAGCGTGGCCTGGTCGATCACGACGATGCGCCCGCCATGCAGCAGCGGTGCCCAGACTTCCATACTGGAAGTGTCGAACGCAGGGTTGGCGGTGAAGGCAACCCGGTCGTCGGCCCCGAAGCGGGCATAGTGGTTGTTGACCACCAGCCGCACCATCGCCCGGTGCGGCACGATCACGCCCTTGGGTTGGCCGGTCGAGCCGGACGTGTACAGGATCGCTGCGGCCGCTGTGCTGTCGTTGCCCAGCGCCAGCCGTGGGCTGGCCTGCGGTGCGGGCACCAGCGTATCGAGGTCGATGCGCGTGGCCGGGGTGTCAGGAAGAGACAGCGAACTCACGCTGAGCACCACCTGGGCGTGGCTGTCGGCGATCATGAAGGCCTGGCGGCTGGCCGGGGCATTCTGGTCCAGCGGCACGTAGGCAGCGCCGCACTTGAGGATCGCCAGTTCGGCCACCACCAGTTC
>NZ_JBHTDH010000113.1:0-1147 GCF_042666555.1 Herbaspirillum sp. GCM10030257 | reverse complement strand
TTTCTCCCTCAAAGCGCATCACCACCACCGGTGTGGTGTTGGATGAACGCGCCAGTCCGAACCCATCCGCATACTCGACCCGCAAGCCATCGATGGTGACGATCTGCTCGGCATCCGGAAACTTCGCGTCCCGCTGCAGCTTGGCAATCAGGGCGACGTTCTCGCCCTCTTCCAGGTGCAGATGCAACTCCGGCGTGCTGCTCGCCTGCGGCAAGGCATTGAGCTGTGCCGATGGATCGCTCATGCGCGACAACAGCTCCAGCAGCCGTGCGCCTGCATACAAGCCATCATCAAAGCCGTACCAGCGGTCCTTGAAGAACACATGCCCGCTCATCTCGCCGCCCAGCGGTGCGCCGGTTTCGCGCAGCTTGGCCTTGACCAGCGAATGACCGGTCTTCCACATCAGCGGCACGCCGCCATGCTGCCTGACCCACGGTCCGATGTGGCGCGTGCATTTGACGTCGTACAGGATTTCCTTGCCCGGATGGCGGGTCAGCACATCCTGCGCAAACAGCATCAGCTGGCGGTCCGGATAAATGATCTGGCCATCCTTGGTCACCACGCCGAGACGGTCGCCATCGCCATCGAAGGCCAGGCCGATTTCGGCATCGGTCTCGTTGAGGCAGCGGATCAGGTCCTGCAGGTTTTCCGGGTGGGCGGGATCGGGATGGTGGTTGGGGAAGTTGCCGTCGACTTCACAAAACAGTTCGATGACGTCACACCCCATCTTGCGGTACAGCTCGGGCGCAAAGGCGCCGGCCACGCCGTTGCCGCAATCGACGGCGATCTTCATCGGGCGCGAGACCTTGACGTCGCTAACAATCCGTTCCAGGTACGCCTGCTTGATATCGTGGGTGGTGTAGCTGCCGTTGCCCTGCGCAAAGTCACCCTTGACGATGGCCTGGTACAAGCCCTGGATTGCATCACCGTAGATGGCTTCGCCGCCGAGCACCATCTTGAAGCCGTTGTAGTCGGGCGGATTGTGGCTGCCGGTGACCATGATGCCGGACTGGGCATCGAGCACGTGGGTGGCGAAGTACAGCATCGGGGTGGCGACCACGCCGAGGTCAATCACATTGATGCCGGCGCGTTGCAGGCCCGAGGCCAGTGCGGCCGACAGTTCAGGGCCGGACAGGCGGCCGTCGCG
>NZ_JBHTDH010000112.1:0-1149 GCF_042666555.1 Herbaspirillum sp. GCM10030257 | reverse complement strand
TGACGCCCCCATAGAATCTCCATAACCGATTAATCTCCGTCTCCAGCTTTCGGCTATGCAACGCGGCGCTCGAGGCGGACACCGCTGCGCGGCTATGCCCCTCCGGGTTCCGCACAGCTAAACGTTAGGACCGCACACCATGCCACTCAAAATTCATAAATGTTTGTTTTTTGCTATCGTTGGGGTGTTAATACTTTTTTTGGCTGGTTGCGCTGCTAGTCGCCTTGGTGGCAAGACAGTTCGTGAAACGTTTCCCACAGAGTCCGTGGCTAGCTTTGTTAATGCGGTGAGTGCTGGAGATTATGCTGACGCCGAAAAGCTCATTAAGGCAGACGTAAATGTCAACGCGGTCGGTGTGGACGGCATCTCGCCATTGTTGTGGATTATGGGTACTACCTTAGATGTCACCAAGATAGAGTACATGCTCAAAGCGGGAGCGGACCCCAATTACCGTGATAGCAAAAGTAAAGCTTCTGCAATGTCTATCGCTGCGGGCGGTAATCGTTTGGATATCCTCGAAGCTCTGTTGAAGAACAAGGGGGATCCAAATCTTGTAGGGCCGCGCGAAGAAAATCTTCTAATGATCGCAGCCGGACAATTCCGTGAAAAAAACATTGAAATGCTTTTGAAGTACGGTGCAGACATTAATGGTCACGACCGGCATCAAGCTACAGTCGCCATCAAAGCAGCGCGCTTAGGCCGATTTGACTGGGTTGCGGACTTTCTCAATCAAGGTTTGACTTACAACTTGCAGGGTCTTGCAAAAAGCGTTGAGGTGAGACAGGTTCCGCCGAATTCAGGACAGCAGCGGTGGAAAGAAAAAGTAATCGAAGTGCTTAAGGCGAAGGGCGTAACGTCTCCAACATTCGTTGCCTGCTATCCGCCTGGCGACGCGCGTCGAAAAGAAGAAGATTGTAAGCGCCTCAAGTCGTAGGTATTGCGCTTCATGCCTATCCGAAAACACACGATAATGCTGCCTAACTTGTATATGAACGCAGGCGGCGCTGCCGCTGGTTATTCGGAACGTTGAGGCTGTGCAAAAAGGTGTAAACGAATCGACGTTTGTGCTGTCTGAGTAAGTGATATCTGCGATGAAGGAGCTACGATGGCACGCTTCAAACCGGTCGACATGAATCCGCGCTTTCTTCC
>NZ_JBHTDH010000111.1:0-1176 GCF_042666555.1 Herbaspirillum sp. GCM10030257 | reverse complement strand
TTCGACAGTCGCGACCTGCTCGACCATTTCATGCAGTCGCTGCAGGCAGTGATCGACCGGCATGACATCCTGCGCACCGCGGTGCAGTGGGAAGGCCTGGCCGAGCCGCTGCAGGTGGTCTGGCGCAGCGCACCGCTGGCGGTGGAAGAAGTGGTGCTCGATGCTGCTGCCGGCGATATCGGTGAACAACTGCGCGAGCGGGTCGAGGCGCGTGCGTACCGGCTCGACGTGCGGCTGGCGCCGATGATCCGGGCGCTGGTGGCGCATGACGAACAGAGCGGGCGCTGGGTGCTGCTGTGCCTGTACCACCACCTGGTGGTGGACCACACCACGATGGACATCGTGCAGCGCGAAGTGGGCGCGCAGATGGCGGGCCAGCCGCTGCCGCCGACCTACCCGTTCCGCAACTTTGTGGCGCAGGCACGGCTGGGAGTGAGCAGGGAAGAACACCAGGCATTCTTTACCGGCATGCTGGGCGACGTCGACGAGGCTACCGCGCCGTTCGGACTGATCGACGTGCATGGCGACGGGGTCGGGATTGAAGAAACCTCGCAGATGCTGGAAGCCGGGCTGGCGCGGCGCCTGCGCGAGCGGGCGCGGGCATTGAACGTGAGCACGGCCAGCCTGTGCCACCTGGCATGGGCGCGGGTGCTGGCGAAGATCTCGGGGCGCAGCGACGTGGTGTTCGGCACCGTGATGTTTGGCCGGATGCAGGGTGGCGAAGGAGCCGACCGTGCGCTGGGCATGTTCATCAACACGCTGCCGCTGCGCATCCGCATCGATGGCACGGGGGTGGGCGACGGCGTGCGGGACGTGCATGCGCTGATGGCGCAGCTGCTGCGGCATGAACATGCGTCGCTGACGCTGGCGCAGCGCTGCAGCGCGGTGGCCGCGCCGATGCCGCTGTTTGGCACGCTGCTCAACTACCGGCACCTGTCGGCGCCGGACGACGGTCCGGTATCGGGTGAGGTCGCGCACGAAGCGGCGGGCATGGAAGTGCTGGGCGCGCAGGAGCGCACCAACTATCCGCTGACGCTGTCGGTGGACGACCTGGGGGACGGGTTTGGGCTGACCGCGCAGGTACAGTCGCCGATCGACGCCGGGCAGGTGTGCCGCTACATGCACACGGCGCTGGCATCGCTGGTGCAGGCGCTGGAGCAGGCGCCATCGACGCCG
>NZ_JBHTDH010000110.1:0-1185 GCF_042666555.1 Herbaspirillum sp. GCM10030257 | reverse complement strand
TTGACCTGCAACCCAACTTAGTCCGAAACCGCGATGGAAACTGCGGTTAGAAATCGTTGTGCAAAGCGGTTAGGCGTCAGGTAGCCAAGCGAACTGTGCGGCCGTTCGTCGTTGTATTCCTGTCGCCATGTGTCGATGACTTCGCGTGCATGCCGTACCGATAAAAACCAGTGTTCATTCAAGCATTCGTCTCTGAACTTGCCATTGAAGCTCTCGATGTACGCATTCTGCTGCGGCTTGCCGGGATCGATGAAACGCAATTGCAGATGCTGTCGATAAGCCCATTCGTCGAGTACCTTGCCGGCAAATTCTGGCCCGTTGTCTACGGTCACTGACTTTGGCAGTCCACGGCTTTCCGCCAGTCGTTCCAATACGGTCACTACCCGTCGTCCAGTGAGCGACGTGTCGACTTCGATGGCCAGGCATTCCTTGGTAAAGTCATCGACGATGTTCAGGCACCGTAATCGTCTGCCGTTGACGAACCCATCCGATACAAAATCCATCGACCAACTGTGATTCGGCGCCATGGAAACCCTCTTTGGCTGACGTTCAACTGCAGCGATGTGTTTGCGCTTACGCCGACGTACCATCAGCCCGGCTGCGTGGTATATCCGGTACGTCCGCTTACGGTTGATGCGCCATCCTTCCCGACACAGCAACACATGCAGGCGTCGATAGCCATAGCGTCGCTTCTGTCCAGCCAGCGTCGTCAATCGTTCCAGCAGTGCGCAGTCATCTGGCCGCTTGGCCTGATACCGGTAGAGCGATCTGGAGATGCCAATCAGCCCGCAAGCGCGTGTGATGCCTAACTGGTGAACCGTCATCAAATGCGTCACCGCGTCACGCCTGGCTTGCGGGCTTACCACTTTCGACTCACAACATCGCGTAACGCTGCATTGTCGAGCATCGACTCGGCCAGCAGTTTCTTCAGCTTGGCATTCTCAGCTTCCAGGGCTTTAAGGCGCTGTGCTTCAGCAACTGTCATACCGCCAAACTTCGACTTCCAGTTGTAATAGGTCGCATCACTGATGCCGTACTTGCGGCACACTTCGGCCACCTTCAGGCCGGCCTCAACCTCTTTCAATACGCCAATTATTTGCTCTTCAGTAAAACGCTGTTTCATGACTGCCTCCTTCACTAGGCAGTTTCCATCTTAGCGCCGTACTAAATTAAGGTAGCAGGTCA
>NZ_JBHTDH010000109.1:0-1239 GCF_042666555.1 Herbaspirillum sp. GCM10030257 | reverse complement strand
TTCGTGATCCCCTCCCGGTAAATCGTCCCGTTTTAAACTAGAGTAGTCGGCATGGACGACCAGCAACGGAAGGAGCATGCCGTGAAGAAATCCCGCTTTACCGACGAACAGATTGCGTACGCATTGAAGCAGCAGGAACTGGGCACACCAGTCGAGGAAGTGTGCCGCAAGATGGGTATTGCACAGGCGACGTTTTTCAACTGGAAGAAGAAATATGCAGGTTTGGGTCCTTCCGAGGTGCGCCACTTAAAGCAACTGGAAGAAGAGAACGCCAAGCTCAAAAAGCTGGTGGCCGATCTCAGTCTCGACAAGGCCATGTTGCAGGATGTGGTGCGTCGAAAGCTTTGAAGCCTGCACGCAAGCGTGAACTGGTGGACGACTTGCAGTTTCGGTTTGGTGCAAGCTTGAGCCAGGCGTGCCGGGTGATGATGATTTCACGTTCGCTATACCGCTATCGTTCCTGTGCCATGGACCAGACATTACTGCTATTGCGGATCAAAGAAATTGCTGCTGCGCGGGTACGCTATGGATACCGTCGAATCTACGTGCTGCTGCGCCGGGAAGGCTGGAGGATCAATCTGAAACGTGTCTACCGCCTGTATCGCCTGGAAGGATTATGCTTGTATCAGCGGCGGCCTAAACGCAGTCGGGCAGCACAACAGCGGCAAGGCAATGTTGGCGTGAACACGATCAATGAATGCTGGAGCATGGATTTCGTCAGCGATCAATTGTATGACGGGCGCAAGCTGCGAGCATTGACGTTGATTGACAGGTTCACGCGGGAATGCCTGTCGATCTGGGTCGATCAAAGCTTGCGTGGCGATGATGTCGTCAGGGTGCTGAGCCAGGTCAGGCAGCAGCGTGGGAGCCCACAACGAATTCAGGTGGACAATGGCCCGGAATTCGTTTCCAGGGTACTCGACCGCTGGGCGTATGAGCAAGGCGTGCAACTGGCATTCTCGCGGCCTGGCAAGCCCACCGACAATGCCCATATTGAAGCCTTCAATGGACGGCTGCGTCAGGAGTGCCTGAATCAGCACTGGTTCTTGTCTTTGAACGACGCCAGGAGCAAGATTGAGGACTGGCGGCAGATGTATAACGAGAGCCGACCCCACGGTGCATTGGACTGGCTCACGCCGGCTGAATTCGCCCGCCAGTGCTGGGCCAGGCAACGAAGAGAGGCAACAAAGGAGCCGAAAAACTCTACCTTAGAACGGCACTAATTCCGGGTGGGGATCA
>NZ_JBHTDH010000108.1:0-1261 GCF_042666555.1 Herbaspirillum sp. GCM10030257 | reverse complement strand
CATGGCTCAACAAGTTCAAGCGCGTGCTTACCCGATGGGACCGCTGCATCGAACATTACACTGCCTTTGTTCATCTTGCTCTCGCCATGATTCTGCTCCGAAGGTATTTATGAAATCAGTTCTAGTAGATAGCAGGCTGAACTTTTTATTTGCCATAACGATCACGATGTCGTTCTGACAGATGGCTTAACCAAAGCATGGCTGAAGGTGGTAAGAATTTGAATGCACTGCAAGGATAATCTTGCATACAAATTATTAAGAGCCGAATCTCGCAAACACGAGTACAAAGGCAATCGGAGTTATCTTCATGTTCTATAGTGAAAGATATGTCTGCTCGATTTGTGGATATAACAAATTAGAGGAACCGGCATATGACTTATATGGGTGTGCCAGCTATAACATCTGCCCGTGTTGTGGTACAGAGTTTGGCTATGACGACGCCAAGACGCTTCACGACACAATACGAAATGCTTGGATTAAGAAAGGAATGCTTTGGTGGAGTAATAGTGCCGAACCGCCCAAAGATTGGGCGCCAATTGAACAATTACGTAACGCAAATCTCTTGAAATAAAATCGAAACTTGTTAGGTGTGTCGTGTTTGATCCAATGCCATGAAATCTTGAAATTTTATGACATCCGAATTTCGGAATAATTTAAGACAATTTTTTGGTGCTTATTTTCATCAGGACTGGACTCTTGACGCGATGGATCCGGATGACATAGTACGTCTATTTATCAATGATGGGTTTTGCGTGAATGAGTTAATGAATCTGGCTAACCACATCGAGATGTATGCTGCAGCTATGACAGACGACACTGTAACTGAAGAAAATCTTTTAATCGAACTAGGGTGTTACTACTTGCCAAGTGCTGATTGTCTTGGCGCTAGAGCATGGTTATATCACGTAGCGAATCTACTTCGTTCGGCTGATCAGTAATTAGGAAAGATTAGAATCTACTTACTCTTCGGGACCAAATTTACCAATACGCTTCCAATCCGAATACGTAGGTTGCCCATCGCGAAAGCTCAACTTCCCCATCGATAAAAATTAAAGGGATTTGGAAAAATGCGAAATGAAGATATGGAATGGTTTATGTTCATTAGAGCCGTGTGAAACAAGGCTGCAACCAGGTTGACCGTATCCCGGAATTAGTACCGGGCTAACGGAGAAAATTTCGGCTCCGTTGTGGGTGCAGACAAGGCGCTATTCCTTGCCAGACGGGCGAATTCGGCCGGTGTTGCCCACTGCAATGCAGAGTG
>NZ_JBHTDH010000107.1:0-1270 GCF_042666555.1 Herbaspirillum sp. GCM10030257 | reverse complement strand
TGACCCTGCCTCGGTTTCACGTACAGCATGTCATGCATCCATCAGCGTTTCCTCAGCTTGAACCGGAGTGCGATATCCGGTTGAGGAATGAATTCGCTGACGATTGTAATACCCTTCGATCCAGTTCACGATATCCAGCCGAGCCTGCGCCCGTGTTTCATAACGGGTTTGGTAAATGTGCTCGACCTTGAGCGTCTTGAAGAAGCTCTCCATCGGCGCATTGTCCCAGGCGTTGGCGCGTCGGCTCATGGAGACCTTCATGCCCCAGGAGGCAGCCAGGTTCCGGTAAGCCCAACTGGCATACTGACTACCCTGATCGGAATGCAGAATGAGACCCGGTGGCGGCTTGCGCTGCCAGCAGGCACTGCGCAGTACCTGACACACCAGTTCGGCATTGATCCGCTCACTCATTGACCAGCCGACGATCCGACGGCTTGCCAGATCCAGAATTGCTGCCAGGTACAGCCAACCTTCGTCCGTGGCAATGAACGTAATATCACTGACCCAGGCTTGATTCACAGCCCAGCCGTCGAAGCGGCGCTTCAGCAGATTCGGTGCCACCGGCAGACGGTGGTCGGAATCGGTGGTCACCCGGTACGGCCGCTTATAGACTGGACGCAATCCCTGCCGCTGCAGGCTGCGCCGCACCCGCTCGCCGCCAACACGCTTGCCTTGGAAGCGCAATTGGGCCACGATCCTGGGACGACCATAACTGCGGCGGCTTGTTTGGTGAATTGCCGCCACCTCGGCATCGAGCGCGGCGTTGGCCTGCGCCCGTGGACTGGGAGGCCGATTTCTCCACTGGCAATAGCCGCTGCGCGACACACCAAGAACCCGGCACAGCCGGCTAATACTGTACCCGTCGCGGTGGGCATCAATCCAGGCGTACTTCACCGCGACCCCTTCGCGAAATACGCCGTTGCCTTTCGGAGAATTTCAATATCGAGCTTGGCACTGGCCAGCTCTTTGCGCAACCGGCTGTTCTCCGCCTCGAGTTCGCTCACTGGGCGCTTAGGTGCTGCGACCACATCTGCCTGGGTGGGCGGCTGTCCTTTGCGTTGCCTTCGCACCCAGTTGCCCAGCGTCGCTACCGGCACTCCAAGTCGACGTGCAGCTTCATGCTGGCCGACTGACTCGGCCAGGCGTGCCGCTTCGGTCTTGAATTCTTCTGTGTACTGCCGTTTCGGTACTGACTTCTCTTCCATCGCTTCCTCCGTACAAACAAGAAATTATCAAATTTCCTGCTGTACGTGAAATCGGGGCAAGGTCA
>NZ_JBHTDH010000106.1:0-1317 GCF_042666555.1 Herbaspirillum sp. GCM10030257 | reverse complement strand
ACAGGATGCCTTCCTGCAGCGGCGCCAGCGGATAAATGTCCTGCACGTTGGCCACCCCGCCCGGCACCCCGCCAACCACCCGGTCAATCTCCTCCTGCGTCAACGTCACCAGCGGCAGCATCGCGGGCGTCAATGCAGCCGCCGGGCTATGCCAATCGCCGCCCTGCCGGTCCAGCAGAGCGAGGACCTCAAATTTGAGCTTTCTCAGGCTGCCGATCAACGCCGGGGTCAGCGTGGCGTCTTCCCCTAGCACGACCAGATCGTCTCCTTCGCGCTGCAAGCGTACGGGAAATTGCCCGAGCGTTGCCATCAATTCGTCCAGCGTATTAACGGATTCTTCTTTCGTCGAACTCATATAGACCTTCTGTCATGGTCGCGACGAGCAAGGTTGCCCGTCGATACGCTTGTTCTGTGACTTGACGCCGCCCCCAAGCCAGACCTGGGGATAGTCTTTCACCAGAGCAGGTTGCGTGCCAGCGAAAGTCGAGGCGTAAGCGTCTGAATTTATGTAGATTATCGGAGCGGAGCGCATGCATGCCGCCACCTGCGACTGAAAACCCGGACAAGTGCCAGCCATTGTCTGAAAAACGTAAATCGCGAGCGGAAGCAGGAAAACGGACTTTTTCCGGCAGTGATTGCGCCCGCCCAGACGGCGCATTCACTGCCGGAACCCATCCATCCGGCCAGCTTCGATGCAGTTTTCAGTCGCAACTTATAGGCGGACCTTTTTGCTCAGTTCCGGAATGGTCGATTCGGGCACGGCAACGGCTCGCGCCGCCGCACCCACCTCTCCAGCCAGAGCGGCGACGGTCGGGGTGGCGAACAGCGTGCGCACATCGACGTGCATGCTCTGTTGGCGCATGCGCTCGACCAGCGTCACCGCCAGCAGTGAATGCCCACCCAGCTCAAAGAAGTGGTCGTGCCGTCCAACCTGTTGGACGCCCAGCACCTCGGCCCAGATTGCAGCCAGCGCAGTTTCGACTTCACCGACCGGTGCTTCATACGCATGACTCGCGTAGGCGTCGCCTTCCGGCGCCGGCAGTGCCTTGCGGTCGAGCTTGCCATTCGGTGTCAGCGGCAACGCCTCCAACTGCACGTACGCCGCCGGCACCATGTAACCGGGCAGCGCAGCTTGCAGTTTGATACGCAGCATCTCCGTATCGAGCGGCGCATCCGCCGTCAGGTAAGCGACCAGGCGCTTGTCACCCGGCCGGTCCTCGCGTGCGATCACCACCGCTTCGCGCACCCCTTGCTGTTCCAGCAGCCTCGCTTCGATTTCTCCCAACTCGATACGGAAACCGCGCAGCTTCACTTGCT
>NZ_JBHTDH010000105.1:0-1330 GCF_042666555.1 Herbaspirillum sp. GCM10030257 | reverse complement strand
CACGGTGCATTGGACTGGCTCACGCCGGCTGAATTCGCCCGCCAGTGCTGGGCCAGGCAACGAAGAGAGGCAACAAAGGAGCCGAAAAACTCTACCTTAGAACGGCACTAATTCCGGGTGGGGATCAATCTAACCGCAGTTTCCATCGCGGTTTCGGACTAAGTTGGGTTGCAGGTCATTCGCTATCAAACGAACACAAATGCCGCCGGTAAAGATACCCTTATCCACAAGCGGCAAGAGAGACCTTTATGTGATCGGCTCCACATATGCACTTTCTAAACGAACCAATCTCTATGCCGAGGTTGATCGTAACAAGTGCACTGGTGTGGTTGTTCCCGCCGCAGGACAGCGTGGTCAGACGGAAACCCGAGTTTGCGCAGATCAAGCAACAGATCGAGGCTCAAGCCGCTAAAGATTTAAGCGTACTCAATGGTTTGCTTCTCTCTCGTAGTCATCTCGCCGTGGCACAGATGGCGTATAGCTTGAATCAACACGAATTTACGGTTGCAAGCGGGGTAAGCAGTAAGGACCAGACTCTCAATTAGCCTGGGGCAAGCGCTGCAGAACGCAATTTGCTCATGGCAGGTGTGAAGCCGTTTGCTAACGAAAGCCACTTATGTACGCCACCTGTCTATGTGATTATGCAAAGTCGTCGGCACGGACGGTCAGTGTAGTGGTTTAGTTTGCCTGGGTACCTTGACAAGTGGATCATTTTCGCTGCTGCAGCGTGTGCTGCACAATCAGTGCTTTCGCCAATTGGCGATAGTATTCCAAACGAGCAGCTTGGTGCCGCTCAGACGATCTGGACAATCTCAGTTGCCAGACACAGCGCAGTGAAGGCAAAAGCAAAGTAACTAACCAGTTAGGAGCCATACTCGTCAAGGCGCCCGGACTACACAGCAAGCAGCAATTTGATATGCACTCTCAATACAGGCTGCCGATTGGAGTTTCAGACCTCGCCTGTGGGCTGCAGTCGTTGTGCTTGATCTCGCGTTTGAATAGCGCTTGTGCGCCGCATCATAAAAAATTAAATGAGCATGCATCATGAATTGTGATTGGAGATTGTTTTTTCTTATCGCTATATTTCGGATAAGCGGTTTCACATAAGCACGAAATGCGCGAACCAAACGATGAATAAATGGAGAGAAGACATGAACTTTAAGCGTAAGCCAACGGCAGTCGCCGCATTCTTATTGTTTGCCGCCGCCTCGGTGCAAGCGGCATCGATCACGATCATCACGTCGTTTCCGAAGGAGATCACGGATACCTACAAGAAGGCGTTCGAGCAGAAGCACCCGGACATCAAGGTCGAGGTGCTCAACAAGAATTC
>NZ_JBHTDH010000104.1:0-1398 GCF_042666555.1 Herbaspirillum sp. GCM10030257 | reverse complement strand
GTGAGCTGACCAGACGCTTCGCGGCTTGGCATCAGATCACTGGAGCCACCCCAAATCCGTCTACTGCACAATGAGTGCCACTCGACCAGCGGTCTCTTTACGTCCACGACGCTAAGTTGACAGGGCCTTCTGGACATGCATTCGTCATCCCGAGTAAGTTGGATCATTTTCGTCTTTTAGTTGCATGCGTATTCGCTGGAACGATTCCGATTCAGCACTTGTGCTGATCGGCCATTTTGATGAATTTTCAATTTTCCTTGAGGGCCGTCGGCTGTTTTCCAGGCGCACACAGGAGCTGGTGTGGACGAACACTAAACGCTTTGCCGACGTCATCGGTCCAGGTCACAATGCCATGAACAAGGCTGGCTGGCATCCCACGCCGACAGCCCCATCCTGCTTTACTGCAGTATTGCGCAGTGAGCTGGTTGCTGCAGCTGGGGCCACGCACACCAATGACGATCACGGCAATAGCGGTTGCAATCTTGCATATGGATTGCTCGATCATGTCGAAGGTCGGGGATTGGCAAAACTTCTTGCTGCCCTGGCAGTTCGGACTCTTACTGATCAAGTACCTGCAATCGGATTCGTCAACGTTCAGTCACGGGCGTCAAATGAAAGATCGGCAATCCTTGCAAGATCATTTGGTATGCAGGTCGTGCAAGAGAAAGCGTTCGGCGTTATCAAGCCAGGTAGTAATGCTGCGATTTCCTACTGCACTTATCGCGGTGATGCACAGGCGGTTGCATCCGCCGCCGACTTGGCGATAGCCGAGCGTTTCCGCTCAACCGGGTGTGACCGTGAAGTCATAGAATCTGCTTGGGATCAAGCCGACATCATCTAGAAATGGCATGAATTCAAGGAAAACGAGTAGACTGCAAGCTTGGTACAGCGGACGCAAATCATGACAACGCAACTGAAATCCCCAAAGGGTAATATCAATCCCTTAAACCGTTACGGCATTGCCGATGCTGCCAGAACGCGTATCACAGTGCAGATTTTCCGCAACACGATCAAGCCAGTGCAAAAACAACTGGAAAGTGCCGCGGTAGCAAAAAACAAAGCACAAAAGCAGATCTAAAGATACGGCTCGTTTTTCTGACTACCAATCGCTAAATTAAATAATGTACTCGGAATCTTGCACTAAGCGATCTCATGCATGGCGCAGCGAGATCCCGTAAATGCCATTTAACCTGGTTTGACAAAGGACTATAAAAGAGTCCATTATGTAGTGCTAACCGGCCATTCGGTAGAAATAGCCATCGGCAGCAGACGGCCGATTCTGTTTGCAAGGACTTCCCCTGCGAGTCAAGAAGTAATTAAGGCGGTACCTGCGGCGGCAGGTACCTCAACCATTGCGGTGGGCCAGTTTCTGTAGTCATATGGCGAATTGATGTCAGC
>NZ_JBHTDH010000103.1:0-1475 GCF_042666555.1 Herbaspirillum sp. GCM10030257 | reverse complement strand
GGCTGGATTGCCGAGCGCAACGATACCGAGGAGTTGCCGGGACCGACATCGAAATACGGCATCGAGCGCCTCAACGACCCCAAGCTGGCCGAGCTGCGCTTCAACCTGCACCGCAAGCCGCGTCGCGCTGTTGCCGGCAAAAACGTCACCCAGATGCATTACGCACGCCAGGGCCTCATCACGCCGGAAATGGAATACATCGCGATCCGTGAAAACCTGCGCCGCCGCGAATACCTGGAAAGCCTGAAAGCTTCCGGTCCGATGGGCCAGAAGCTGGCCGACCTGATGGGCCGCCAGCATCCCGGCCAGAGTTTCGGCGCGGCGATTCCCGCCGAGATCACGCCGGAATTCGTGCGCGCCGAAGTCGCCTGCGGCCGCGCGATCATCCCTGCCAATATCAACCACCCGGAAATCGAACCGATGATCATCGGCCGCAATTTCCTCGTGAAGATCAACGCCAACATCGGCAATTCCGCAGTCACCTCGTCCATCGGCGAAGAAGTGGAAAAAATGACCTGGGCGATCCGCTGGGGCGGCGATACCGTGATGGACTTGTCGACCGGCAAGCACATCCACGAAACCCGCGAATGGATCATCCGCAATTCACCGGTGCCGATCGGCACCGTGCCGATTTACCAGGCGCTGGAAAAGGTCAATGGCAAGGCTGAAGACCTGACCTGGGAAATCTTCCGCGACACGCTGATCGAGCAGGCCGAGCAAGGCGTTGACTACTTCACCATCCACGCCGGCGTGCGGCTGCAGTACGTGCCGCTGACCGCCAGGCGCATGACCGGTATCGTGTCGCGCGGCGGTTCCATCATGGCGAAATGGTGTCTCGCGCATCACAAGGAATCTTTCCTGTACGAGCACTTTGAAGATATCTGCGACATCATGAAAGCGTATGACGTGTCGTTCTCGCTCGGTGATGGCCTGCGTCCGGGCTCGATTTACGATGCGAACGATGAAGCGCAGCTGGGTGAACTGAAGACGCTCGGTGAACTCACGCAGATTGCCTGGAAGCATGATGTACAGGTGATGATCGAAGGCCCGGGCCATGTGCCGATGCACCTGATCAAGGAAAACATGGACCTGCAGCTGGAGCAGTGCCATGAAGCGCCGTTCTATACGCTGGGGCCGTTGACCACCGATATCGCGCCCGGCTACGACCACATCACTTCGGGCATCGGTGCTGCGATGATCGGCTGGTATGGCACGGCGATGCTGTGCTATGTGACGCCGAAGGAGCACCTCGGCTTGCCGAACAAGGCTGACGTCAAGGAAGGCATCATCACCTACAAGCTGGCGGCACACGCAGCCGACTTGGCCAAGGGCCATCCGGGTGCGCAGATCCGCGACAATGCCTTGTCGAAAGCACGTTTCGAATTCCGCTGGGAAGACCAGTTCAACATCGGTCTCGACCCGGACAAGGCGCGGGAATTCCACGACGAGACGCTGCCGAAGGATTCGGCCAAGGT
>NZ_JBHTDH010000102.1:0-1501 GCF_042666555.1 Herbaspirillum sp. GCM10030257 | reverse complement strand
TTTGCCCGTACTGGTTTGCCGGGCAAACCAGTACGGAATAGCATCTTATTTGCATGCTGATGTGCAAGATGGTATTCCGTTCTGCCTTCCAGGATACTGGCTGCAGCTGGCGGGTTGTTGCCAGTGGAGGTAGGACATGCGCCGGCAAACTACGAATATTCGGCCAGAGCATCCGATGCTTTCCGCTTTTGTTTCGGGTCTGCCGGTGCGCTCGGGTTCAACAACGAACACTCAGGGCACGCTGATATCAGCTTCCTATATTTGCTTCGCCGAACCCTGGCCTGCATGCCTGTCATTGCATCCCGCTGATGGAGGCGATCATGACCTTAGCTGCAACCGCGCCGTACACTGCCTATGTTGGTATTGACTGGGCTGATCGCAAACATGATTTATGCCTTCAGGTCGCTGGAGGTGGCACGCAGGAATACGGGGTTCTTGAGCATACCCCAGAGGCGATAGAGCGGTGGGCGAACGCACTGCATAAGCGATTTGGCGGCCCAATTGCCATCTGTCTGGAGACGACCAAAGGACCGCTCGTCAATGCCCTGCTGCGGTACGAGTTTTTTGTACTATTTCCAGTTCATGCAGCCACTCTGGCCGGTTACCGCAAGGCGTTCTCGCCCAGCGGTGCCAAGGATGATCCGTCAGACGCCCGCATTGCGCTCGATCTTCTGCTGCGCCACCCGGAACGGTTGCAAGCGCTCAAACCCCAATCCTCATCCATGCGAATGCTGGCTACTTTAGTGGAAGAGCGCCGCCAGGTGGGCGATGCCATTATCCGTATTACCAACCGTCTTGGAAGCGTACTTAAACAGTACTACCCGCAGGTACTGGACTGGTTCGAGCATCGCAATACCATCATGTTCTGCGACTTCCTCACACGCTGGCCAACAGTCATGCATGCCAAGCGTGCGCGGGCCACAACATTGCAAGCGTTCTTCCATGCGCATCATTGCTGTCGAAAGGGGCTGGTCGCAGCGCGGATTGACAGTATTCGATCCTCGACGCCTCTAACAGAGGATCCGGCTATCATCCGCCCGGCGCAGTTGACGGTGCAAACTCTGGTCGCACAGCTGCGCGTCTTGATTGAGGCTGTTGAAGAATTTGATGAGGAAATCGACGCGATCTCAAAAGAGGTTCCTGACTATGCCCTGTTTGCGTCGCTTCCTGGTGCCGGTCATATACAGGCGCCACGTTTGCTGGTTGCCTTCGGCGAAGACCGTGACCGTTTCATAGATGCTGCTCAGGTGCAGTGCTATGCAGGTATTGCGCCAGTGATCGAGCGCAGCGGTAACCGCTGCTGGGTACATTGGCGCTTCGCTTGTTCAACATTCTTGCGACAAACCTTTGTGGAGTGGGCCGGGTCGACGGTAACCCGGTCAGCATGGGCTGGGACGTTCTATCGGCAACAGCGAAACAAGGGTGCCGCCCACGGCGTGGCGATACGTGCTTTAGCGTTCAAGTGGATCCGGATTCTCTACAAGGTTTGGAAAAACCGGCA
>NZ_JBHTDH010000101.1:0-1527 GCF_042666555.1 Herbaspirillum sp. GCM10030257 | reverse complement strand
TGTTTGCAAGGACTTCCCCTGCGAGTCAAGAAGTAATTAAGGCGGTACCTGCGGCGGCAGGTACCTCAACCATTGCGGTGGGCCAGTTTCTGTAGTCATATGGCGAATTGATGTCAGCGGATACAACGGCAAGCAAAGGTACAGACTGCGTCTTTGCAAACGGCCTTGTTGCGTCCAGGATCTGGCGCGGGCCACGATATTAGCCGCACGAGAGCGCCCCATTTGAAATCCGGCTCGGCGTTGCACCAGGGATCAACTGTTGCAATGATTGCCGGCCAACAGAATCGTCGGGCTCTTCTCTCGTTCGGTCCAACCTCGTCTTGCTATCGTACCGGGCTGTACATCAGTGATTCATGAATTTGTTGCTGGATTTACGCAAGCCATTGGGTGCCGTATCCAGGCGGAGGCATCATAGTTCTCATCCTTAGCGAGCATCGCCCACAGCATGCGCGCATGTTTGTTGGCAATGGCGATCACCGTCTTGAAGTAGCCCTTTCGGGCATACAAGGCACTGATCCAGCGCTGCAGTCGACTAGCCTTCAATGGGTCCGCACGCAACGCGCTTTGTAAGGCGCTACGTGCACCCTGGATCAACAGGTTTCGGAGATAGACATTCCCTCGTAAGCTAATCCGTCCCAGTCGGGTCTTGCCACCGGAACTGTGCTGCCGCGGAGTTAGCCCAAGCCAGGCGCCAAACCGTCGTCCATTCCTGAACGCTTTGGGATCAGGTACCGTGGCGGCCAGGGCACTGGCAGTGATCGGACCAACACCTGTGAGCTGCATTGCACGCTGCGCGGCAGCGCTCTGTTTGGCATGAGCGGCAATCTGTTCATCGCAACGAGCCATTCTGGCGTGCAGTGAGCTCAGCTGCTCGCGCACCTCAATCAATAGTGCGTGGATAGGATCCGGCAAGCGTGGATCTTCAGTCAATATCGGCAAGGCAGCCATCAGGCGATCCGGGGATCGTGGAATGACCACACCATATTCCGCTAGCAGTCCGCGTACCCGATTGAGTAAGGCAATGCGTTCTTCCTTCCAGCCTTCTCGTACGCAATGCCAGGCTAGCGTTGCCTGCTGACCGACTGTCTTAATTGGCACAAAACGCATCGTCGGTTGACGACCGGCAATCGCGACCGCCTCTGCGTCGGCCGTATCATTCTTGCCACCCTTGCGAAATGGCACGACGAACTCAGGCGCAATCAACCGGGCAATATGGCCACGTGCGGCAAACCACCGGCCCCAATGATGCGACGAGCCACACGCTTCCATGGCGACGGTGCTAGGTTGAAGTTGTGCCGCCCAGCGCTCAAATGCGTCTCGCCGGAATACGCGTTGCTCGGTCACCGCGCCATGTTGGTCCATGACACATACCGCGATCACCTCCTTTGCGAGATCGATGCCAATGGTAGTAAGCTGTTCCATGACTTCCCCTCCTGTTCAGATTGAACAACGACACCTCAATCTTGGCACTCGATGCCGTGCGACTTCAACACCGCGTCGGGACGGGGAAGTCCCTTACATTTGAAA
>NZ_JBHTDH010000100.1:0-1543 GCF_042666555.1 Herbaspirillum sp. GCM10030257 | reverse complement strand
TAACGTTTAGCTGTGCGGAACCCGGAGGGGCATAGCCGCGCAGCGGTGTCCGCCTCGAGCGCCGCGTTGCATAGCCGAAAGCTGGAGACGGAGATTAATCGGTTATGGAGATTCTATGGGGGCGTCACCCTGGTGGCAACCTTGAACGTTGTTTCCTGGGACACGGCTGAGGGTTCGTGAGCAGGGTGATAACAACACGAACTGGATGACATGAACCAAATCGTTGTGCTTTGGCAAAGGCCGCGCTGGTACACCTGTGTGTGGTCCGTCGGTGCATGAAAGAAGCACCTAGGCATGAGTCTGCTCCATTGTTGTGATGGCTACGGGCGGGCCGCGCTGTGGTGCGATGCGTCGGGTACTACGCATGGCACTGCCGCACGTCGGGCACCGGTGCAGTCCGCAATCCGGGACGTGGTGTTGAAGATACGACTGCCAGCTCACAGGTTCATGGTCCGGGATGGGTGGCTGGCCGAACGCTTCGCGGGCGCTGTTGAGCAGGTCCGCCTTGCGTGGTGCGTACAGGCCATAGCTACGCACGGTATGCTTGCGCGGCTCCGGCACGTGCTGCAGGTAGCGGCGCAGGAAGGCAACGCTTGCCATCCGCATGACCGAGGTCTTTTGCTCGCCCGGCACGTCGGCATGGGGCATGTAGCGGAAGCTGACATGGTCATCGTTGGTGATGCCGATCTGGCTGTCTTGCATTGGCCCGCCGCGGACATAACGTGCCAGGTACTGCACCACGCCATTGCCGTGTCCGTATCGTTCGCGCAGGTGGACGTTCCATTTGGCCCGGCCAAGCTTGTTCAGGCATGTCTGCACTGCAGCGGGATCAGTCTGTGGAGGCAACGCGAGATCACCGTGGTCGAGTGCGCGGCGCACCAGGTCGATGAACTTGCCCCGGAACTTGGCCATTAGTGCGCGGGCCGGTAGGAAGCAGCTGCCCCGTGGCGCCTGCCATCCATGCTCGGAAAGGCCACCGTCGGTGATCAGGCAGTGCAGGTGCGGGTGCAGCGACAGCGACCGGCCCCAGGTATGCAGCGCCAGCAGGAATCCCGGTTCTGCGTCGCCAAGCCGGCGTTCGTCGCGCAGCATCTGCAGCAGGCTCTCTCTCGCGCACGTAAACAGGATCTCCATCATCACCGTGGTCTGGCACCGCCACAGTGCATTGAACTCGTGCGGGATGGTGAAGATGATGTGGTGGTGGCTGCACTGGAGTAGGCGTGCGCGCTGCCTGTCGAGCCAGTGCGTTATTTGGATCTGGTTGCATTGCGGGCAGCTGCGGTGGCGGCACGAGTTGTACCAGACGCGTTCGACATGCCCGTCGGGACAGCTTTGTACGTGTCCGCCAAGGGCCGCGGTACGGCATCGAGAGAGCTTGTTCGCTGCGCGGTA
This sequence comes from Herbaspirillum sp. GCM10030257, assembly GCF_042666555.1. Classification (NCBI taxonomy): domain Bacteria; kingdom Pseudomonadati; phylum Pseudomonadota; class Betaproteobacteria; order Burkholderiales; family Oxalobacteraceae; genus Herbaspirillum; species Herbaspirillum sp. GCM10030257. The sequence goes on along the minus strand of NZ_JBHTDH010000100.1, from coordinate 151 downwards.
CCAGTGTGGAGGAAGTGTGCGTGCTTCGGCGATCGCGGGGAAGTGCTGTTGAACGATGCGCTGTACGGTGCGTGACACGCTTCCTCCATCGTCTGCATTAACTGGCTACTGCAGCACCATCTTCCTCCTGCGGAGCAGGACTAGTGCAACG
>NZ_JBHTDH010000099.1:0-1556 GCF_042666555.1 Herbaspirillum sp. GCM10030257 | reverse complement strand
CAATGCCGATCCGCGCAAGTGGCTGCCGGGGCAGTCGGTCACGGTAAGCCAGACGGTGACGCTACCGGCCGGCATCAGTTCGGGCAACTATGAAGTGCTGCTGCACCTGGCCGATCCGATGGCATCGCTGCACGACCGTCCAGAGTATGCGATCCAGCTGGCCAACAACAATGTCTGGGAAGCCAACACCGGCTTCAACAAGACCAATCACGTTGTAAGTATCGCGCCGTAACCCTCACCAGGCGCTTCCATCATGAAGCGCCGTGCCGTATCAATTTAAAAAAGGGCAAGTCAGTGACTTGCCCTTTTTTACACCCTTGGCTCCTGCAGCAAACCAATTTGTATGATGGAAATCGGGGAACGGCATTTTCTCTTTGTTAAGGCAGACACATCAACAATGCAGGAGCGGTACGCAGCCTTTGGTACCGCATTCTGCAGCGTAAGCTGGAAACGCATGTCGTCGCGGCATCACCATGTCAACGTAAAGGCATATCCGTATCACGTTGGAATCATCTCGCAATAAATTTCCTGCATCTTTTCATTTTGGTTTTCCCGTTAGTCCTATAGGATAGGAGCTGTGCATGGTTTGTTTGCTTGAGCCACCCGTCGGTTCGGTGCAAGGGCCGACGACCGCTGGACACAGCCAACGCAAGCCGGACGATAGACCCCCTACGGGTCCGTGTTGCGATTTTGGGCCTTGTTATCCGGTATCGCTTTAATCATCAAGAATCCGTAGCGCCGTCAAGACGGTTGGTACGCAATACGATATGTCATGTGCCATCGTTATGCCTTACCGGCCGCGCCAAGCAATCAGCGGCATCGCTGTAAGATAAGCCCAGCGCGCGGCCAGTCCAGTCACTCGGAGAAAACATGAAAACAACAATAAATTTTATCCGCCTTGCCGACCGTTTCGGCGACAATTCGCGTGCGGGAGGCCGTCCGGGTCTGTTGGTCGAGGACGCGGCTGGCGTACCATATGAATTCAATTTACCGCAGCAGCTGCCAATCAGGACACCTGGGAGGCAGTTACCGGCTCCAACCGACTTCATCATGTTATTGGTTTTGCACCTTGATGCCTGCAGCCAATCGGGCAGGATCCGCGTTTTAGCGCGATACCTTGCTACGGGAATATGTTGCGCCTTACTCCTTGCCGGATGCGGCGAACGCAGAGAATCCGGCAAGACAACGTCACAAACCGATACGCCAGAGCCGCATTCCGTTCCGCGTCAGGAAAATACGGATTCCGCTGCATCGCATGCACCCTTGCCAGGGCGGGTTGCAAAGATAAAATATGGTCGAAATGCCGCGCAGATTTTCAATCCGGAGCGCGGCCTGTACCGCTATGTTGATTGCAATTCCAGCGTCGGTGCATCGACCTTGCAAAGCTACCGCAATGAAGGCACGTCGCTGGTGTACTGCATCGTCAACTTGAGCAGCTTCATCAATTCGCCGATCAGCCAGACACAGCTGGACCTGTTCCAGCGCCGCATGGATGAGTTCCGTAGCGCCGGCCTCAAGGCCATTCCGCGCTTCGTCTACAGCGAGAACGAAGGTGG
>NZ_JBHTDH010000098.1:0-1666 GCF_042666555.1 Herbaspirillum sp. GCM10030257 | reverse complement strand
TGTACTAGCAAGATTAGAATGTCTCAAACTGGCTAAATCAGATTGTCCCGTTTTAAGCAAGTCCTGAGATATTAAGCGGTCCATGCTGGGTGCTTACCTGGTTCAGGAGGCACATCATGGCTCGCATTGGGATGATTACCATGAGCATGCGTGAATTTGACAGGCTCAAGACCATCGAGGCAGTTGCTGAGGGAAACCTGCGCGCGGCAACCGCAGCTATACAGCTGCAAATGTCCAAGCGCCAAGTCAATCGGCTAGTCAGTCGGTATCGGGCCGAAGGCAATACAGCTGTGATATCGCATCAACGTGGTCAACCAGGCCATCGTCAGCTATCACCAGGGTTGGCTAGCATGGCGCTGTCGATCATCCGTGAACGCTATTCGGATTTTGGTCCGACATTAGCGTGCGAGAAGCTGCGGGAGCGCCATGGATTAGTCTTGAGCAAGGAAACGGTCCGCAAGCTGATGACAGAAGCCGGTCTATGGATTCCCCGCAAACTACGCTCACCGTCGATTTACCAGCCGCGTAACCGGCGCCATTGTGTCGGCGAGCTGATCCAGATAGATGGGAGCGACCACCGCTGGTTCGAAGACCGAGCACCTGCCTGCACGCTTCTTGTATTTATTGATGATGCGACCAGTCGACTGATGCATCTGCATTTCACCTATAGCGAGTCGACGTTCAGTTATTTCGAAGCCGCGCGTGCCTATCTGGAGCGGCATGGCAAGCCGCAGGCGTTCTATAGCGATAAGGCCTCGATCTTCCGGGTCAACCGCAAGCAGGTCGACAAGGGACATGGTGTGACGCAGTTCGGGCGGGTGCTGTACGAGCTCAATATCGAGAGCCTGTGTGCCAACACCAGCCAGGCCAAGGGACGCGTGGAGCGGGCCAATCTGACGCTGCAAGACCGGCTGGTCAAGGAATTGCGGCTGGAAGGCATTTCCACCATGACGGCGGCCAATGCGTATGCGCCCTCTTTCATTGCCGACTATAACCGGCGCTTTGCGAAACCGCCCAGGAATGACTGGAATGCACACCGGCCGGTACGCGAGGATGAGGATTTGGATCTGATCTTTACGATACGCGAGCCGCGCAAGGTATCGCATGTGCTGACGCTGCAATACGACAAGGCGATATATTTGTTAGGCGATACGCCGGTGAACCGGCGGCTGATTGGCAAGTACATTGAAGTGTACGACTACCCGGATGGGCGTATTGAACTACGGGCCAATGATTACGTGTTGCCGTATGTCCGCTATGACCGGTTGCCGGATGTGGATCAAGGAGCCATTGTGGAGAACAAGCGGTTGGGACACGTGCTGCAGATTGCGCAGCTGGTGCAGCAGCAGCGCGATAACCGGCGCAGTCATTCGGCGCCGGCACGGACGAATTTGGGTTTGCCAGTCGAGAAGGCAAAGGCAGCACCGGGGACCAAGGTGCAGCGCAAGATTGATGTGCAGGACCTGGAGCGCGCAATTGGCAAGAGCATTCACTAAAGCAATATGCGAACTCAAATTCCGGTCTTGCCGGCAATAGTGATGAATTAATGATTGCCCTGCCCTGATTACCTATTCCGCGGCGCGGCTGCGTTAATGGCAAACCTGGTGATTTAAAGAAGACATTTGAACATAGCCGGAAGGGAGACATCTGAAAATGGCTTGAACAA
>NZ_JBHTDH010000097.1:0-1675 GCF_042666555.1 Herbaspirillum sp. GCM10030257 | reverse complement strand
CTGTTACGGGAATCAACGGCTCCAGTAGCCCCCATTGCTCGTCGGTAAGCTCTTCTCTTCGTGACATGATGAAAAACCATACGAATCCGAAAAAAGCATCGACTACCTATTTATGGAATGAGTTCTAGGTAAAAATTACGACAGCCTGACTCTACTAATACATCACCGAGTTCGTTCCCGCGTTTGAAGCAAAAGGCAATCTTTTCATCCACGAGTTCAAAAAAGAGAAAGATATTTTCCAACGGATTGATAAATTCTTTAATCGCTGGCCATCCATTTTCAAGGCTTAGAATTCTAAGATCGGCAGTTCATCCCACAGCTCGCCATTTCGCAAGCGTTTCTTCCTCACTCAAAATAACTACGGCGGCGGGCATTTTTTCGGCTTCCGCCTTCACAAGGTTGAAATCCATGACCACCTTAGAAACCTGTTTCGTTCTTCGATCGACCTGTCGGCATACTATCCAGAACAATGTGCCCAACAGGGTTATTTTCTCGGAAATCTACCATCCAATATGGCGCGTCCAAACCTCTACTAGGAGCATTCGCAAGATCCATATCACCTCAGATCCTCTTGCAAAGCGATACTTGACTCTATGTTCACAAGGGCTAGCAAATGGAGAGTCGCTATGTTGAATTCTTCAGTCAAGCGAGCAGTCAATTATTTCTAACTCACTCCATAAAGGGGCTCGGCCAATCTTAAACATATACGTACCGAAATCTACAAATGGGACAGCCCCTATTTCCGAATAAGACAACCATGTTGCATCGCATTCTTGGCAGACGTATAAAATTTTGTCTGTGCTTTTTAGGTTAACTTTCGCAATATCGCCTTGTTGGCATCTTGGACATAACATCTTGGCTCCTTATTAGTGTACGGCGTACGCAGTAATAATCTGATTTGTTCCGGGTCTCACAATAATTTTTAGGTTTCGTTCACCTGCGGTGCCGATAACACGCCCCATGGGAACGATATATGCACCTGGGTCATTTGCAAGCGGCTTACCTTTTGTACTCCATGCCTCGTCAACCAAACCTAGTATTTCTTTCCTTTCGACATTAAAAACACTATGTGTTGTTTTGCTCGGATTCGGTACTGCATGATCAAGAATATGCTTTATCCGATTTCTATGTACTGAGCCTAGACCATAATCTAGACCTGCCGGTGTGGTCCAAGTATGAGACTTTTTATCGAAAGTTAACTGAGTTGATCCACATTTGCATGTGGCTAGGCCAAGCGGATCAATCCACGCCGTAGGATTGGGTGCGTACTGATAGAGGTTATTCCCACCCTGCAGGCCAATCGGATCCTGGCTGACGAAGCGGCCGCTATCCGGATCGTAGTACCGAAAGCGGTTGTAATGCAAACCGGTTTCACTGTCGTAGTACTGCCCCTGGAAGCGCAGCGGCATGACATCGGTGAAGGCGCTGGGTTCTGCCGCCGTATCCTGGTCATCCGCTACCTGTACTGCTGGCATCGCTGCAATGGCCAGGTTGCCCCATGCCTTGTGCACGCCGGCCCAGACGATCTCGCCTGACCCGCTGGTCAGCTCGCGCGGCGTGCCCAGATGATCGGTATGGATGTACCGGACATTCTGTGACTTCTGTGCTTGTGCAGCGTGCGGCGCACTGGTTGCTGTGGTGCTGTCCACCTGTGCGATCGGCACAAACGCATCCG
>NZ_JBHTDH010000096.1:0-1726 GCF_042666555.1 Herbaspirillum sp. GCM10030257 | reverse complement strand
TGGATGCACTGGTCTTGCGGATAGTCGGCGTGCGTTGCGTTCCAGTCCACCAGCAACTGCGTGCGTTCCTGCTCGTCCAACAGCGGCAGCCACGCAACCTGCAGGCTGTCGTTGTCCACCATCGCCGTCAATGCACGCTGCAGGTAACCCAGCATGCGTTCGACGCTGGCGCGCTCAAACAGTGCCGTTGCATATTCCAATCCACCGGCAACCACGTCGCCGTCCTCGCCCAGGTTCAGGGTCAGGTCAAACTTGGCGGTACTGCCCTGCGCTCCGTACGGCATGCAATCTATGCCGGGCAGCTCCAGTCGGCCAGCGTCGTTGTTCTGCCAGGCGAACATCACCTGGAACAGCGGACTGTGCGCCAGGCTGCGCTCGGGCTTGACCAGCTCGACTACCTGCTCGAACGGCAGGTCCTGGTGTTGCTGCGCGGCCAGTGCCTGTTGCTTCACGTGCTGCAGCAGCTTCCCGACAGCCCGCTGGCCAGATAGGTCGATACGCAGCGCCAGCGTGTTGAGGAACAGGCCCATCAGCGGCTCGACCTCGGCACGCAAGCGGCCAGCCATCGGCGTGCCAATCACCACCTCGTCCTGCCCCGACAGCCGCGACAGCACCGCTGCCCAACCTGCCAGGACAGTCATGAACAGCGTGGTGCCATGGCGACGGCTCAGCGCCTTCAGGCCCGCCGTCAGTTCGGCATCCAGTTCCAGTCCAACCACATCGCCCGCATAGTCCTGCACCGCCGGACGCGGCCGGTCGGTCGGCAACTCCAGCAATGCCGGCGCCCCCGCCAGCGTCTGCTGCCAGTAGGCCGCCTGCGCCTGCAGCACCTCGCCATCGATCCAGCGCCGCTGCCAAACTGCATAGTCGGCGTACTGGATAGAGAGCGGCGACAACGGATCTTCCTTACCGTTGCTGAAGGCGTTGTACAGCGCGCTGAACTCGTTGATCAGCACGCCCTGCGACCAGCCGTCCGAGACGATGTGGTGCATCGTCACCAGCAATACATGCTCGTCGTCGGCCATCCGGATCAGGCGGCCTCGCACCAACGGGCCGGTGGCCAGATCGAACGGTGCTGCGGCTTCGGCCTCGGCTAATTCGCTTAGTGCAGTTTCGGCGTCGTTCTCGTTGCGCAGGTCGTGTTTCTGCAATACAAAGCCAGTATCAGCGGCAATGCGCTGCACCGGCTGGCCGTGTTCCAGCACAAAGGTAGTGCGTAATGCTTCGTGGCGCGCGACGATGCGGTCCAGTGCCTGCTGCAATGCGTTGCGGTCGAGCGTGCCCTGCATACGCAGTCCCAGCGGGATGTGATAGGCCTGACTGACACCTTCCATTTGCGACAGGAACCACAGCCGTTGCTGTGCGAACGACAGCGGCAGCGCGTCTGCACGCGACGCCAGCGTGATGGCCGGCAGTTCGCTTTGCGCGGCGTGACCGACGGCTGTTGCCAGCGCCGACAGGCTGGTATGGGTGAACAGTTCAGTCACGCCCAGTTCCACGCCCAGCACTTCGCGGATGCGCGACACCACCCGCATGGCCAGCAGCGAATGACCGCCCAGGTCAAAGAAGTGGTCGTTGCGTCCTATCTGTTGACTGTCAAGATTCAGTACTTCGGCCCAGATCGCGGCCAGTGCAGTTTCGACTTCGCCTTGCGGTGCTTCGTACGCACGCACCGCATACGCTTCGCCGTCCGGCGTCGGCAGCGCCTTGCGGTCGAGCTTGCCGT
>NZ_JBHTDH010000095.1:0-1776 GCF_042666555.1 Herbaspirillum sp. GCM10030257 | reverse complement strand
AACGTTGAGGCTGTGCAAAAAGGTGTAAACGAATCGACGTTTGTGCTGTCTGAGTAAGTGATATCTGCGATGAAGGAGCTACGATGGCACGCTTCAAACCGGTCGACATGAATCCGCGCTTTCTTCCTGTAGTCCTCGAACAGCAGATCCAGCCAGGCACGTTCGAACATGCGCTGCATGTGCTGATCGATACCGAGTTTGACCTTTCGCCGCTGGCCGCAAGATATATTAACGACGACACCGGAGCGCCGGCGTACGACCCAGCCGTCATGCTTAAGATCGTATTGCTCGCTTACTCGCGCGGCATCATCAGCAGCCGCGCCATTGAACGGGTGTGTCGCGAGAATGTGCTGTTCATGGCTGTCTCCGGCGATACACAACCGGCCTATACTACGATCGCTTCCTTCATCCGTCATCTGGGTGACCAGATATCGGACATCTTCACCGAAGTCATTCTTATCTGCGACCGCCAAGGGTTAATCGGCCGCGACATGTTTGCCATTGACGGCGTCAAACTGCCGAGCAATGCCAGCAAGGCGCGCAGCGGCACGCGTGCTGAACTGGCTCACCAGGCCGATGCGATAGAGCGACGCGTCAAACACATGATCTACACGCATCGCCGTCTGGACAAGCAGAGCGAGAAAAAACAAGTACAGGCGCAGCGGAAAGCAGAACAGGAACGCATTCATGCGTTGCAGACGGAAGCGCAGTCGATCCGCGAATTTCTTCGCATTCACCCTAAGCGTACCGGTGATGCCTCCGGCAAGGGGCCTGAGCGCAAAAGCAACGTCACTGACAATGACAGCGCGAAGATGGCCACCGGTAAAGGTGTGATCCAGGGCTATACTGGAGCTGCCACCGTAGATGCAACGTGCCAGGTGATTGTGGCGGCACAAGCGCATGGTTCGGGATCGGAACAAAGCCTGCTGTTGCCGATGATTGCGCATGCCAGCCCGTTCGCTCGTAAAGACACGTTAATTACTGCTGATGCCGGTTACCACAGTGAAGCCAACCTGAAGCAACTGCATGACAAGGGTATCCCGGCGTTGATTGCCGATGCACTGATGCGTAAGCGGGACGAGCGTTTCAAGGGGCAGGCAAAGCACAGAAACAAGCCGGATCCCCTGGCCAACAAAAAACCCATTGTAAAGTCATCATCGAACGGTAAATTCGGTCCGGCAGACTTTAGCTATGACGCAGACGCCGGTACGTGTATTTGCCCTGCAGGCAAGAAGCTACACAGCAATAGCCGAAACTGTGTCATCAATGGACGTTCACTGCACAAATTTACTGGATCCAAGCCTATGTGCCTCCCATGCAAATTGCGTGAACAGTGTATCCGGACTCCCGATAAGACGGCGGTGCGACAAGTCGCTTTCTTCTACAGGAATCAACCTTCACCGCTGAAGCATACCGAGACGATGCGACGCCGCATCGATAGTCCAGAAGGCCGAGCGCTGTATGGCCGGCGGATCGCCACGGTAGAGCCCGTGTTTGGCAACCTGCGCTACAACAAGCGGCTGGATCGCTTTACATTGCGTGGCCAGCATAAGGTTGATACGCAATGGAAGCTGTACTGCATGGTACATAACATTGAGAAGCTGGCGCATCACGGATATGCGAGGTAAAAAAAGGCAAGAAGGCGCTGTTCTTGCCATTTTTAGCTGTATGGCCGACACTTTGATTATCTAAACCGATTCAGGAAACTGGAATCATGACTGAACGTGCAGTAGGCGCCATGTCGCTTGAAAGTTGGCTTTTTGCACAGCCTCGTTA
>NZ_JBHTDH010000094.1:0-1783 GCF_042666555.1 Herbaspirillum sp. GCM10030257 | reverse complement strand
TAGTAAGCTGTTCCATGACTTCCCCTCCTGTTCAGATTGAACAACGACACCTCAATCTTGGCACTCGATGCCGTGCGACTTCAACACCGCGTCGGGACGGGGAAGTCCCTTACATTTGAAATAGTCCGAATGCAAGATGGATCACCCTCGGAGCCGAAACGCCGTTTTGACGTTGCCTGCCGCAGATGAGAACGGCCTAATCGATTCATTGCACCGTTAGGAAGCCGAAGGGACGGGATTCATGCCTCCCGAGCAAAGCTGTTTTGCCAGGCGCCTCAAATTTTGCGCCGTGGCTGCCAATAAGAATTCGTCATGTGCGCCTGTTAGTCCTCGCAATCGCAAGCGATCCAGTTTAAGAATGCACTTGAGATGGGCAAACAACATCTCCACCTTTTTTCGCTGGTGGCGAGACTGTTGATACTGAGTTGTGTTCATGATGCGGCGAGCAACGTCACGTGCATCTTCATGGATGCTGCGTGCAATTTTGCGGAAGGTCGTATTCAAACAACATTGTGGCTTCAGGCTGCATCGCCCACAGTCTGCCTGACTGGCGCGGTAGATGATCGTGGCAGCCTTGGTGACGTGGGTCCGCGGATTAGTATAGGCACGCCATTGACTACGCAGTAATTGCCCGCCGGGGCAGTGATACACATTGGCTTGTTCATCCCAGATGAAATCACTAACGACGAACATACCATCCTTGCGTTCGCTGCGGTTCCAAACCGGCACATGAGGTTCGATCCCTTTATGGTCCACCAACCAGGCGAGCATCGATGCTGAGCCATAGGCCGTATCGCCAATCAAACGATGCGGCTTCATCTGGAAGCGCTGCTCCACGCGATCGATCATGGTCTGTGTTGCCCTAGATTCGGCCGCATGACTGGAGGACGACGGCTCAACGTCGACGATGATGCCGCCTTGTACATCAACCAGGTAGTTAGTGGAGTAGGCAAAGATGGCTGGTCCAGCTGTGGCAGTCCATGAAGCTGCTGGATCGGTCAGTGAGATAGACTTTGGCGGTTCAGCAGGTGCATTGGCAGCATCTAAAGCAGCAAGGTATTCCCGGACGGGACGAGTCCATTGAGCGGCATTTCCCCAATTAATGTCGTGCGCACCTCGCACCGCGTGTTGGCGCCGTACATCAGCCTTGATGACACTGGCATCAGTAGCGAAACCTTCGCCGCCCACCAGGCCTTCGGCAATGCAGCGGCGCAGCACGGATTCGAAAAGTTCGCGGAAGGCGTCACAATCGCGGAAACGCCCATGTCGTGTCTTTGAGAAGGTGGAATGATCCGGTACCCGGTCATGGATACCAAGATGACAGAACCAGCGGTAGGCCAGGTTCAGATGCACTTCTTCGCATAGCCGTCGCTCCGAGCGGATGCCATAGCAATAGCCAATGATTAGCATGCGAATGATGAGCTCCGGGTCTACTGAAGGACGGCCAATATGGCTGTAAAAGCCTATAAGGTGCGCGCGAAACTCTGCCAAGTCGAGATAGCGGTCGATCGCCCTCAAAAGATGGTCCTTTGGAACGAAGTCTTCCAGATTGATGACTTCGGTGCGTTCCCGCGGAGCAAGTTGCCGTCCCATCATAATAACCTCCGCCATACCGTCGATTCCAGTCACGATAGGACACCTAACCAAGACATCAAGGGACTATTTCAAATGTAAGGGACTTCCCCGTCCCGACGCGGTGTTGAAGTCGCACGGCATCGAGTGCCAAGATTGAGGTGTCGTTGTTCAATCTGAACAGGAGGGGAAGTCATGGAACAGCTTACTA
>NZ_JBHTDH010000093.1:0-1806 GCF_042666555.1 Herbaspirillum sp. GCM10030257 | reverse complement strand
CAATGGTAGTAAGCTGTTCCATGACTTCCCCTCCTGTTCAGATTGAACAACGACACCTCAATCTTGGCACTCGATGCCGTGCGACTTCAACACCGCGTCGGGACGGGGAAGTCCCTTACATTTGAAATAGTCCTCTTGATCTTCGCTAGAGTCGGCATATTGTGCCGGAATGGCATGCTATGGTGGAGGCCATCATGATGGGATGGAAACTTGTTCCAAGGGAACGTACCGAGGTTATCAATCTGGAGGAGTTTGTCCCGCAGGATCATCTCCTGAGGGCCATAGATCGCCATCTCGATTTGGCGGAGTTTCGTCAACAGCTTAAACCCTTTTACAGCCACATCGGCCGGCCATCAGTGGATCCGGAGCTGATCATACGCATGCTCATTATTGGGTACTGTTACGGCATCCGATCTGAACGGCGGCTGTGTGAGGAAGTGCACCTGAATCTTGCCTACCGCTGGTTCTGTCACCTAGGTGTCCATGATCGCGTACCAGATCATTCCACCTTCTCTAAGAATCGGCATGGGCGCTTTCGCGACAGCGATGCCTTCCGTGAACTGTTTGAGTCGGTACTGCGTCGGTGTATTGTCGAAGGGTTGGTTGGTGGTGAAGGTTTTGCCACTGATGCCAGCATCATTAAGGCCGATGCTCAGCGCCAGCGCGCTGTGCCTGGAACTCAACGCATTAACTGGGGTGACTACGTTAGCCGACCGGTCAGAGAATACCTGGCTGCACTGGACAGTGCCGATCCGCCCAGCCTGCCAAAGTATGTATCGCTAACCGATCCAGCCGCATCCTGGTCGGCTGCATCTGGCCCGGCCTTCTTTACTTACTCCACCAACTATCTGATCGATGTGAAGGACGGCATTATTGTCGATGTTGAACCTTCGGCCTCCAGCCATTCAGCCGAATCACAAGCCACGCGCACCATGATTGACCGAGTCGAACAACGCCTGCATCTCAAGCCACACCGGCTCATCGGCGACACGGCATATGGTGCTGCCGCCATGCTCGGCTGGCTGGTCAAAGACAAGGAAATCGATCCGCACGTACCGGTATGGGACAGAAGCCAGCGCCTCGACGGCACATTTGCCGTAGGCGACTTTGTTTGGCAACCGGAAGCAGATCAATACCGCTGCCCTGATGGCAAGGCATTGCGCAAGGAGTGGCGTGCCTTCTCGAACCCACGCACGCACGTTACTAAGGCCGAAACAATCCTCTATCACTCCAGCCAGATGGACTGTCAGCACTGCAGGTTCAAGCCACAGTGCTGTCCCAATACGCCCACTCGCAAGATTGCACGCAGTATTTATGAGGACGCACGGGAAGTGACCCGGCGCATCATGCAAACGCCTGAGTACGCGCAGTCACGCCGCGAGCGCAAGAAGGTGGAAGTGCTGTTTGCGCATCTTAAGCGAATTCTGAAACTGGACCGCTTGCGATTGCGAGGCCCATCTGGTGCCCATGATGAATTTCTCTTGGCAGCTACGGCGCAAAATCTAAGGCGCATGGCAACACGACTCTATGCAGGAGGTTTTAATTTAGGCCATGCAGCCGTGTGAGGCTGCGTTGATCGCCGTTAAGTCACCTTATGTTCCGGCTCTAATTTAAACTTCGGGCCTTCTCTTCGAGACCAGAACATATTGCTTCTCGACTTTTTCAACATATTGCTTCTCGACTTTTTCAAATGTAAGGGACTTCCCCGTCCCGACGCGGTGTTGAAGTCGCACGGCATCGAGTGCCAAGATTGAGGTGTCGTTGTTCAATCTGAACAGGAGGGGAAGTCATGGAACAGCTTACTAC
>NZ_JBHTDH010000092.1:0-2113 GCF_042666555.1 Herbaspirillum sp. GCM10030257 | reverse complement strand
GTGGATCGTCTCATAGCTGACTATCACGCCGCGCTCCAGCAGCAGCTCTTCGATATCCCGCAGGCTCAGCTGGAAACGGAAATACCAGCGCACCGCGCAACTGATGACCGCACCGGGGAAACGATGGTGATAGTAAAGGGCTTTGGGTATCTTCATTGCCCGACTTTACCAGCGTCCATCGTTAACGTGACATTGCCGTCGCGAACCATCGGTGGGTATAGGCGACCTTCCGGACTGTGGCGCCGAGGTCTCGTAATGAAGCTGTCGACCTTAAGCCAACTCTGGACTGTCCTGGAAGTGGACATTTCGCAGAGTCCGTTTGAGTAACGACTTAAGATCTAAATTTTGACAGACATGCGCTGGCCTCATATACGGTGGTTTCGACGATCCTGCTAGCTGGAAGAATCTCTTTGATTCCTTCTACTCCCTGGCCTGCGTACTGAGCCAAGGCCTCCATGTTGCCAGAGGCACCAGCCATTGGAAGAACCACGCTGTACCGCTCGATCGGTTTGCCATCCCCACGTATTGCGACAATCTCCTTTTCGTTCGGACGTGATCCTGAAGCTGGACAGCCAGCTGCTTCCCATGCCCGGACTGTGCTATTGCGAAGTGCGCGGTGTGGCGCGTTTTCCCAGCCGATGCCGAATAAATCGGCTAAGTAAACGGCTTCACTTTGGCGAGCCGCCAGTAGTGCCGCTTTGTATTCGGTGTGGGCCCGGGATTCTTCTGAGGCGACGAACCGAGTACCCATCGCAGCGCCTGACGCTCCCAACATCAATGCAGCGGCTAGACCTCTTCCGTCAACAATGCCTCCGGCAGCAAGAACTGGTACTGAACCTGCAATATCCACCACGTTGGGGACGAGCGCCATCGTTGTCACGTTTCCCCGAACGTGTCCACCTGCTTCCCAGCCCTGGGCGATGAGAATATCGGCGTCAGCATCAAGCGCTTGCTTTGCCTCGTCGACGCTCGCAACCGTAACGATTACCTTTGCTCCAGCATCATGTATTGCAGCAGTATATGGAGTCGGGTCACCCCAAAAAAGATGAACCAAGCTTGCACCGCTTTGCACCGCCGCATTTACATGCGGCTGTTGATTGAGGTCAGCACGGACATTTACGGAAAATGGACGGCAAGTCAGTTGCATCGTTGCCGTAACCATTGATGGAACGTTTTTCAATGGAAGGAACCAGATTGGCAGTGACCCCAACGCGCCCGCATTGCTCACACTGGCAGCCAGTTCGGGACCGGCTGCAGCGCCAACCGGAGCTTGCATTATCGGCACTTGAAGGGACAACAGAGCCGTGAAACTGGTGTTCATGATATCCCCTCCAACGGTGAATTAAGGTTTTGGTTCTTGCTGCAGGCCTTAACTTTGTGTAATAAAGCATAGCTATCCACCATACGCAATAGGCAACTATTAGCCGAACCCGGTAAGCGCCGTTGGTCCTGTCTGCGGCAGCTAATGGGCACCTTCCGGCCACCCGCAGATACGATACCAGATTCGCTTGACGACCCGTAACAGTCGGTCGGCTCTCTACAAAGCAGACATTCGACCTTTGTAAAATATACACGAGGCCCCAGTTTGGGCCGATGCTAATAGAAGTTACGGCCTGGTTCCGTGAATGTGAGAAGTGACCGGTGAGGTTTGTTTTGTAAATCCGTGAAAATACCCAAGGCCGTCACAGCCCTTGCACGGATTGCTTAAACCGATTGGGTTGCCCCTGTAGGCATTCAAGTCTTTCGCTAGACCTGCCCTGCATTCCGCCATCCTTGAACTCGGTTGACGACGTACATGTCACCACCCTAGTGAAGTAGATTCCTCGGAAGATTCGATATCAATTTCAATATGTCGTCCATCCGAGCAGGCTTGAGCAGATGCGCATCGAAACCTGCTTGTCTTGCTTGTACTACATCGCTCTCCTGGCCATAACCGGTGAGCGCGATAATAAAGGTATTTTTTGGGTTTTGTCGCATTAGCGGCGTAAAGAAAATTTTAGGCGCAAGGGCGTGGCGGCCTCTTATGCGGAACGGATTTTTCTTGCGAGCGCATAAAATTGCTCGGCAAAAGACAGTGCGTCGCTGCCTTTGAGATTGAGCTGGTTTTTGCGGA
>NZ_JBHTDH010000091.1:0-2201 GCF_042666555.1 Herbaspirillum sp. GCM10030257 | reverse complement strand
TGAATTAATGATTGCCCTGCCCTGATTACCTATTCCGCGGCGCGGCTGCGTTAATGGCAAACCTGGTGATTTAAAGAAGACATTTGAACATAGCCGGAAGGGAGACATCTGAAAATGGCTTGAACAATGTATGTAGTGCCATGTAAAGCTTCTAGCAGGGCGTGCATCTTTGAACGACTTCGTTTCTCGATTCCGAAAGCCGCGACACATCAGTGTATGGCGCCTAGTCGGACACCAGGTGTCGTGCATTCCGCCATTCACCAGCTCCGTCGCCACTTCCACCGGAATTACAAAGCAGTAGGGTGAGTCTTACGGGAACCCGTCACCATACATTTCGTCACTCGTCGGTTGCACGGAATGAATAGCGGAGCACCCGGGTGGCCGGTTTCACATGTCGGGTTCCGTTGACGCTTGTTCAACGGACTCCTTTCACCATCTACAAAGCGAAAAGGGCAGGAGATGACAATATCGTTTCTTCAGCGAGGGAGGTGCGACCTGCAAATCGTACTGATGCCCATGGCTGCCAGCCCTCAAACTATAATCTCACAATAAATTTCTGTTTCTTTGTAGAAGTGGTGAAAGTAGCGCCTAAACCCACATCAGGACTATCGCATGGATGCTAATGAAAACGATCCCCAGACCGACATCAAGTACGATCCCAATCGATTGCTGGATATCGTCATCAAAAAACTTAATCTGAAGAATGATGCGGCGCTTGCACGAACCCTAGAAGTCGCGCCGCCGGTACTCAGTAAAATACGCCACGGTAGGCTTCCCGTCGGTGCAACGCTCCTTATCGCGATGCACGAGGAGACCGGGCTGAGCATTCGCGAACTACGGGATCTCATGGGTGATCGTCGCAATAAATACCGGATCAGCACCGTTCACTTCAAACCTAAATAATTAGCAGTCCCCACATTGCTTGGGCTAATCCGTTATGGCGGTAGGTAAACGCTGGTCAGGCATACGCCAAGGAGTGCGGTAATTTCCGGATGAAGAAGTTCCGTGACAGTGATGTCACGCTACCACGAGATATCCGTACGGGGGGAATAAACCTGACCCTACAAGATGGCAGCAAGGGTCAATGTTTCATGAAATCCTAGTCGTTTCAGCAGATTGCCTTTCAAGCGTTTGGAAGAATAGGCGTCGCGAACGTTGCCTCGATGGGAGGTAATGCGTTCTCCTATAGGAGCATTCGATGACGAGGAACATACCGGACGCAGTCCGCTACGCCAACCAGCTGCTGGACAAGATCATGCATGACATGGGATTAACAACTGATGCCGCTCTCTGCCGGGTTCTCTCCATCAGCCCTCCCGTACTAAGCAAGGTACGTCATGGGCGCGTTCCGTTTGGTGCCGCCTTGATTATTTCCGTCCATGAAGAAACTGGAATCAGTATCAAGGAACTGAAATATATGCTCGAGTATGGCGTCGCAACGGCCCGTTCCCTGCAGCTGAATACTTTACAGCACTCAAAACCGGCGATAGCAAGCTTCGTGTAAGCAATGCGGTACGTATAACCGTTGGTTTAAAAGGGCATTGCGCCTTGCATACGGTCTAGGCTTAATCACGGGCTTGCGCGGTTGATAGGAGGCGGCGAAGCAGCAATGAGTCGCTGCTACCGGAACGAGCAGGAAATGTAGCTGGTGTCGAGACAGTATCTATAGCCAACGATTAGAGCGGATTGCCAATGGCATATAGCGCGAAATCACTACTGAAGGATTTGGCGCCTTGGTTGTTTGCTTCCAATCGGATTCGGAGGCTATGCACTGCGAGTGGATGCGCGTGACATTGCGCCGTGAGGTGAGCGGGTTCCCGCAATGCTCACCCTCCACACACGTCGAAGGAAGGGTTGTGTCGCATTAAGCGAGAAGGTCCTCGCCGTCCGGTAGACTGCTGCTTTTGCAAAGTGAGCAAGCAGCCATGCTGAATACCAAAGGGATGCGATTTCCGATCGACGTGATTCTGGTCTGCGTTCGGTGGTACGCGGCATATCCATTAAGCTATCGACAGCTGGAAGAGATGATGCAGGAGCGTGGCGTGTTTGTTGATCATTCCTCGATCAATCGATGGGCGATGCGGTTCTTGCCATTGTTGGAAAAGATGTTCCGCCAACACAAACGTCCAGTGGGTGGAAGTTGGCGCATGGATGAGACCTACATCAAGGTGAAAGGTGCGTGGAAATATCTTTATCGTGCG
>NZ_JBHTDH010000090.1:0-2488 GCF_042666555.1 Herbaspirillum sp. GCM10030257 | reverse complement strand
GTACCGCTACCAGGATGGCCTTCAGACACTCGCCTGTAGGCCCATATGACAAGGAAAATCGACCACGGGACGCTGTATAACGTGCCATTCGACACCGACGCACCGCGCCGGTCAACCTAGAACGTTGAGGCTGTGCAAAAAGGTGTAAACGAATTGGCATCTGGGCTGTCTGAGTAAGTGACATCTGCGATGAAGGAGCTCCGATGGCACGATTCAAACCAGTAGACATGAACCCTCGCTTTCTTCCCGTAGTCCTCGAACAGCAGATCCAACTCGGTACATTCGAACATGCACTGCATGTGCTGATCGATACCGAGTTTGACCTTTTGTCACTGGCTGCCAGATATATTAACGACGACACCGGAGCGCCGGCGTACGACCCCGCCGTCATGCTTAAGATCGTATTGCTCGCATACTCGCGCGGCATCATTAGCAGCCGCGCCATTGAACGGGCCTGCCGCGAGAATGTCCTGTTCATGGCTATCTCTGGCGATACGCAGCCGGCTTATACCACCATCGCATCGTTCATCCGTCATCTTGGTGACCAGATTTCTGGCATCTTCACCGAAGTCATTCTTATCTGTGACCGCCAAGGGTTAATCGGCCGCGACATGTTTGCCATTGATGGCGTTAAATTGCCAAGCAATGCCAGCAAGGCGCGTAGCGGTACACACGCCGAACTGGCTCACCAGGCTGATGCGATTGAGCGCCGAGTCCGGCAAATGCTCAAGACGCATCGCAGTCTGGACCAGCAGAGCGAGAAGGACCAAATACACGCGCAGCGGAAAGCAGAACAGGATCGCATTCATGCATTACAAATAGAAGCACAGTCGATCCGTGAGTTTCTACGCACTCACCCTAAACGTATCGGCGATGCCTCCGGCAAGGGCCCTGAGCGCAAAAGCAACGTTACCGACAATGACAGTGCGAAGATGGCCACCGGTAAAGGTGTGATACAAGGCTATATCGGAGCAGCTACCGTCGATGCAGAATGTCAGATCATCGTGGCGGCGCAAGCGCACGGCTCGGGATCAGAGCAAAGCTTGTTGTTGCCGATGATTGAAAATGCCCGGCCATTTGCGAGAAAACGCACAGTAATGACTGCTGACGCTGGATATCACAGTGAAGCCAATCCGGGGCAATTGCATGACAAGCGTATTGCGGCATTGATTGCTGATTCACAGATGCGTAGGCGGGATGAGCGGTTCAAAGAACAAGCAAAGCACAAAAGCAAGCCAGATCCGCTGTATAACAAGAAGCCGGCTCTTAAATCGGCGGGCAGTGGAAAATTTAAGCCGCTCGACTTCCACTATGACCCTGTCAGCAATACGTGCATTTGCCCGGCTGGCAAGAAGCTGTATAGCAATGGGGTCAACAACACCGCCAACGGCAGAACCTATCGTAAATTCACCGGCGCCAAGAGCGTTTGCATGCCGTGCAGTTTGCGTCAACAATGCCTGCGCAAACCGGATACCACCGAAACCAGACAGGTTGCCTTCTTCAGAAAGAATCAGGTTTCATCATTGAAGCATACCGAGTCGATGAAGCAGAAAATCGACACACCGGAAGGCCGAGCTTTATACGGAAGGCGGATTGCCACCGTCGAACCAGTGTTTGGCAACCTGCGCTACAACAAGCGGCTGGACCGCTTCACCTTGCGCGGTCAATGCAAAGTAGATACGCAGTGGAAGCTGTACTGCATGGTGCACAATATTGAAAAGCTGGCGCATCATGGATATGCGGGGTAAGAGAAGGACAACAAGGCGCTGTTCTTGCCATTTTTAGCCATATGGCAGACACTTTGATTATCTAAACCGATTCAGGAAACTGGAATCATGACTGAACGTGCAGTAGGCGCCATGTCGCTTGAAAGTTTGCTTTTTGCACAGCCTCGTTATATGCATACATGATGAGCGAGCAACTACGACAGCTAATAGATCTTTTCTTACGTAAGGTGTCAGAAGCTGAGGACACCATGAAGGAAAGAATGAAAGTGGAAGAGCCACGGTTTTGGATACAAAATGGTGTCCCACGGGTAGGGACACTTGGTCCATTCAAGTATGCATTCCACGGCATTGGCTGCAGATTCCATTTTGATGGCATTTGCGTCGATTACGATTATGGAGACCAAGGAAGAATCGACGGTTTTGACCTGTGGCGATTAACGATTTTTGGCGAACAATTCGATGAGTTCACGCCCTATGTCGAGTCTGGTGAACTCGAAAAGGAGTTTGATGCCTGTGTGCAGACAGGTGTATTCAAACGGTCAAGCGGAAGAAATGACAATCTATACTACCTTCCATCGCCCATATAACGCGTCGGTGAACACCGACACGCTGGCGCGTGCTGGGTACCTTGAACGTTAGAGCGCAGAGCATGATCAAAGAGATCACCGTCGAACCCTTGGTCGATCATCCCTCGGCCGTTGAAACCATAGCCGGCTGGTTTGAGGCCGAATGGCCTGCGTACTATGGCCCGGGCGGTCCTG
>NZ_JBHTDH010000089.1:0-2699 GCF_042666555.1 Herbaspirillum sp. GCM10030257 | reverse complement strand
CGCAGCCTTCCTTGGTGCCGGTGCAATGCTGGTCTTCACGCACATGCTGCAGGATCGTGCGCGTCGGCGATGCGTCGGCAATCGTCTGCACGGCGCCACGATAATAAAAACGTATGGGTTGGGACATGCTTTCTCCGCCTTTGCGTTTGTGATGCTGGTTTTTGTGACGCTAGGTTAGCACTCGCTCTCTGTTGAGCTATATGACAAACATGATGTTGAGTATCCGTAACGTGGAATAAAGTTAATTCCAGATTGCTTCACCCCTGTACTTTCCTTGGTGCGCATACCGTGCCAGGCCCACGTATGGCGATAAACATTCATCATGCAAGAATGTCTATGTCGAATCAGTTGTAAATCCAGATACTTAATATATATGCCGGCTTATAAGGTTGGAAAATGCCTTGCAGAGCGGCGTCCTGTTGTTTTATACCTCTTTTCGCACCTTGCACGCGCACCCCGGCTAGCACTTTTTAAGTGCATTCCGGAATGCAGCGGTCCGCATGGGTTTTCTGGGTGAAAGTGGTATATCTTCTCCAGCTCGTCGGGCTGGGTAGCGCTAAAACTACATTCAGGAAACTCTTGGGAATAAAAAAGGCCGGCTCTCAGCCGGCCTTCTCACGTTGCTGTAACGCCTTACTCACCGCCGAGATAGGCATAGCGGAATATAAAGATTGCCGCAATGATCCAGACAATAATCGGCACTTCCTTGGCGCGGCCAGTCAGAAGTTTGAGACCGGCATAGGAAATGAAGCCGAATGCCACGCCATTGGCGATCGAGTAGGTGAAGGGCATCAGCAACGCGGTGACGACCGCCGGAACGCTTTCGGTGGTGTCGTCCCAGTCGATGTCGACCAGTTCGCGCAGCATCAGGCAAGATACATAAAACAATGCGGGTGCCGTCGCATAAGCGGGTACGGCTCCGGCCAGCGGGGCGATAAACAGGCAGGCCAGGAAAAGCACCGCAACCGCAACCGCCGTCAGACCGGTACGGCCCCCTGCCTGCACACCGGCGGCGCTTTCAACATAAGCGGTGGTGCTCGACGTGCCCAGGAAAGAGCCGGCGACAATGGCGGTACTGTCGGCCATCAGCGCTTTGTTCAGCCTATCCATCTTGCCTTGCTTGAGCAGGCCCGCACGATTGGCGACACCCATCAGTGTGCCGGTTGCGTCGAACAGTTCAACCAGGAAGAACACCAGCACCACGTTCAGGATGCCGATCGACAGCGCGCTGGAAATATCCAGTTTGAACAGCGTCGGATCAATCGATGGCGGCGCGGAGACAATGCCCGCAAACTTGTTTCCGGCAAAGAAAAAGCTCAACACAGTCACGGCAACGATGCCGATCAGGATGGCGCCCTTGATCCTCAGGCGGTCCAGCGCGACGATCATGAAGAACCCGATGATGGCCAGTACGGGAGGCGGTGCATGCAGATTGCCCAGTGCGATGTAGGTGGCCGGATTCGACGTGATGATGCCCGCATTTTTCAGGGAGATGATCGCCAGGAATAAGCCGATGCCGGCGGTGATCGCGGTGCGGATCGAATGCGGAATGCCGTTCACGATTATTTCGCGGATACGCAGGACGCTGATGATCAGGAACAGAATGCCCGAGATGCAGACCGCGCCCAATGCGGCTTGCCAGGTATAGCCCATACCCAAGACCACGCCGTAGGCGAAATAGGCATTCAATCCCATGCCCGGTGCCAGCGCAATCGGATAGTTGGCGTACAAACCCATGATCAGCGTACCGATTGCCGCCGCCACGCAGGTCGCGACAAACACCGAATCTTTCGGCATCCCGGCATCGCCAAGAATGGAGGGGTTCACAAAAATAATATAGGCCATCGTCAGGAAGGTGGTCAGGCCGGCCAGCAACTCCGTGCGGACGTCCGTCCCCTGTTCCTTCAGCTTAAAGAACCTCTCCATCAAACTCATTTGTCTTCTCCTGATATGTATTAAGGCAAGGCCCGTATCCAGGCTGCACTGCGCCAGGCGATGCTGGCGGCAAGCACGGCCACTTATCGTTTTATATGTCCGATCGAATACTCTTTATTGAGCCGCGAGCAGTAATGTCCTATAGAAAGCAAGGATTTGGATATGCAGCCTTGAATATGTTGCATATGGGATTACGAATAAAAGCGCCGGGCTGATGTGTCCCCAAATAGCGGCGCAGTGCTGATAATGAACGGTTGATGCTTGTGGGACAATCTGCAAAGCGACCAGCGCAAATTCAAATGCAAACTTTTACGATAATTCTTATTCTGCGTCCAATATTTATGCATTTCGCAATTATATGTTCCCGGACAGACAAAACCCTACGACCCTATATCCCCCTATCTATATTTCCCATACAGACCAAGGTATATTCGCTGCGCAGTTTTCCTGTAATTTTTGCCAATAATAAGAATATTGATAAGAGAGCTACTACCATATCGGTTTCAGCAGCTCGCAAGAAGAGTGAGACATGGACACCCGCCTAAGCCTAAGCAGGATCACCAAGAAATATCCTTCCGTGGTCGCGAACGACGGTGTCGACCTGAACGTCATGCCGGGGGAGATTCATTCCATCCTCGGCGAAAATGGCGCCGGCAAGTCGACCCTCATGAAGATCATTTACGGATCGGTCAAACCCGATGCCGGCCAGGTTTTCTGGAATGGCAAGGAAGTCAACATCGCCAATCCGGCCGAAGCCCGCAAGC
>NZ_JBHTDH010000088.1:0-2807 GCF_042666555.1 Herbaspirillum sp. GCM10030257 | reverse complement strand
CTTCCCGCCGTGCCCGGTAGTCGCTGCTCGCTTCGAGCTCACCGACCAGTTCATGGATCACGTTGTCAACCACCTTCTGCCCGTACTGGGTGACATTGCGCCCCTCGGCATCGTTGCGGCCGTAAAAGTTCAGCTTGCGCACGTCCAGCGCATCCTTGCCCAGGTTGCGCGCAATCTCGTCAATCACATACTCGATCGCAATCGCCCCCTGCGGTCCGCCAAAGCCGCGAAACGCGGTATTGGACTGGGTATTGGTCTTGCCGCACATGGCCACGATGTCCACATCCGACAGATAATACGCATTGTCAAAATGGCATACCGCCCTTGTGGCCACCGGACCCGACAGGTCGGCTGAATAACCGGCACGCGACACCATCTCGACCTTGGCGGCGACAATGCGGCCGTCATCGTCGTAACCGACTTCGTATTCATAATGGAAACAATGGCGCTTGCCGGTCACCAGCATGTCGTCATCGCGATCGGCACGCAGCTTGACCGGCCGCTTGAGCTGCGCCGCACAGATCGCCGCCACCGCCGCCCACAAGGCCGACTGCGATTCCTTGCCGCCAAAACCGCCCCCCATGCGCCGGCATTCCACCACCACATTGTGCGAATGCAAGCCCAGCGCATGCGCGACCACATGCTGCATTTCCGACGGATGCTGGGTCGAGCAGTACACCAGCATGCCACGGTCTTCCTTGGGCACCGCATACGAAATCTGGCCTTCCAGGTAAAACTGTTCCTGGCCGCCGACATACAACTCGCCCTTGACGGTATGCGGGGCGGCGTCGAATGCGCGCTTGAAGTCGCCGCGCGCCAGATGCATCGGCGGCAGCACGAACGACTGCGCCTGCTTGGCTTCCTGCGGTGTCAGGATGGCCGGCAATTCCTCATAGTCGACCTTTGCTTGCCGTGCCGCATAACGGGCATGGTCATGCGTATCGGCAACCACGACAAACATCGGCTGGCCGACATACTGGACCAGGCCATCGGCCAGGATCGGATCGTCATGGATGATCGGTCCGCAGTCATTGGTGCCGGGAATATCGGCAGCGGTATACACCGCCACCACGCCGGGCGCTGCCCTGACCGCGTCCAGATCGATCGCACGCACGCGCGCATGGGCCTGTTGCGACAGGCCCAGCGCCGCATGCAGGGTGCCCTGGATTTCGCCGATGTCATCGGTATAGGTGGCTTCGCCCAGCACATGCAGCACCGCCGATTCATGCGGGTGCTGCTTGCCGACTTCGGCCCAGTCGGCTGCGGTGGCGCTGTCGCTATTGGTGTCGGCCTGCTTGAGGAAGGCTTCGCTTTGTGTATTCATGATGTCTGGCTCCTTAGGCGCAGGCAAAGGCATTGACGGCGCTGGCCGGCAACGGCGCATCGGCGCGGGTTTCATACCAGAAGCGCTGCAGCAGGTTCTGCGCAGTCTTCATCCGGTAGGCGCTGGAGGCGCGCATGTCGGTCAGCGGCGCGTAGTCCTGCGCCAGCTGCGCCATCGCTGCCTTCACCGTGGCTTCATTCCATTCGTGGCCGACCAGCGCGGCTTCGGCCAGCGGCGCACGACGGGAAGTGGCCGCCATGCCGCCGTAGGCAATGCGGGCTTCACGCACGGTATTGCCCTCGAGCGTGATGGCGAACGCGGCGCAGACCGCCGAGATGTCCTGGTCGAAGCGCTTGGCCAGCTTGTAGGTGCGGAAATGGCGATTGGGCTGCGGCAGCGGAATGCGTACCGCTTCGACGAACTCGCCGCGCTGCAAGTCCTTCTTCTGGTAATCGAGATAAAACGCCTCGAGCGGCATGCTGCGCCGGCCACCCTTGCCGTTGAGCACGATCTCGCTGCCCAGCGCGATCAGCCACGGTGCGGAGTCGCCAATCGGCGAGCCGTTGGCCACATTGCCGCCCAGCGTGCCGGCATTGCGGATTGGCAGCGAGGCAAAGCGCTGCCACAGCTCGTTGAGCTCCTTGCCATAGTGCCGGCCGACGGCTGCATACGCGTCATTGAGCGTGACCGCCGCCCCGATGCTCAGCATGCCATCCTGCTCGGACACCTGCTGCAGTTCGGCGACCTGGTTGATATAGATGATGTCGCCGAGGTTGCGCATCTGCTTGGTCACCCACAGGCCGACATCGGTGGAGCCCGACAGCAGGGTGGCGTCGGGCTGGTCGGCGCGGATGGCAATCAGCTGCTCGAGCGTCTGGGGGATATGGAAGGACTGGCCGTCATGGGTATAGGTCAGCATGCCGGTGCGCTGGATGGCCTGCAGGGATGCGGCCAGCGCGTCGCGGTCGAACTGTGCCCTGGGCAGCTCCAGCATGCGGTGGGCGGCATCGATGATGGGGCGGTAGCCGGTGCAGCGGCACAGGTTGCCCGACAGGGTATCGTCGATTTCCTTGCGCGCCGGCGCGCAGCTCTGGCCTTCCTGTTTCAGGTACAGGCCCCACAGCGACATGACAAAGCCCGGCGTGCAAAAGCCGCATTGGGAGCCATGGCAGTCGACCATTGCCTGCTGCACCGGATGCAGCGCGCCGTTGGCCTGCTGCAGGTCTTCGACGGTAAACAGCGCCTTGCCGTCCAGGGTGGGGACGAACTGGATGCAGGAATTGACGGACTTGAGTTCGACGGTATTGCCCTTGAGCTCGCCGAGGACGACGGTGCAGGCGCCGCAATCGCCTTCGGCGCAGCCTTCCTTGGTGCCGGTGCAATGCTGGTCTTCACGCACATGCTGCAGGATCGTGCGCGTCGGCGATGCGTCGGCAATCGTCTGCACGGCGCCACGATAATAAAAACGTATGGGTTGGGACAT
>NZ_JBHTDH010000087.1:0-2815 GCF_042666555.1 Herbaspirillum sp. GCM10030257 | reverse complement strand
GAATTCTTGTTGAGCACCTCGACCTTGATGTCCGGGTGCTTCTGCTCGAACGCCTTCTTGTAGGTATCCGTGATCTCCTTCGGAAACGACGTGATGATCGTGATCGATGCCGCTTGCACCGAGGCGGTTGACATTAGCAAGGACACAGCTAACGCGTATTTATAGGTTGAATTCATGTCGCCTCCCTCAATTTGTTATGTTTTAACTCGCAAGCTTAATATAAGCTTCTGGCACCTTATATCCAATCATAAATTTTTATGGGCGCAAAATAAAATATGATGGTGCGGAGCATCAATTGCGTTAATACTAAGAACCAACGCTTTAAAGGTGCAGTTTTACCTTGGAAAAAATTTCGTTTATATGCCTAGTAGACCGCCTTTCAACGGCCCTTCGAGCAGCTTCTGAAGGCCCCTTCCCCCTTGCAGGGGCGCCCGGCGTAGGGGGAAGATTGGGATGGGGCGGCCCGCGCAAGGGGTCGTGCGCTCGAAATATAAATTCTATACCTCGAGCCTACCACCCCCACCCTAGCCCTCCCCCTTACAGGAGGAGGGAACCATTCGTTATCGCTTTTGACGACACTAAACGAATGAAACGTTGAAGTAAATCTCCACTCGTTACTCGACACATTGAACTCCTAACCATCTTTATAGAGTTGATACTAAGAGCCTTTCATCGTTATAAGTAACATCGCCTGATAAGTCAGTTCCATCGCCGTTTTATAATTCTTTCTTGCTTTGGCATGCCACAACTGCGCGGTTTCTTCTGTCAATTTATTGTCTTGCGCACTCGCTTGCGATGAATTCTCTTTACCTTGGGCCGACGTGGGTTCCAGGGCCACGGGCGCATACGCGATTTCGCGTGCACGCTTTAGCAGCGCCAATGCACGTTCGTTTGGAAATTCTGCGGCTCTCTTTTCCGCATCGTGGATGCTCTTTGTCGTCGCCTGAAGCTCCGGCAACAGGCTTGTAATGATCTTATCAAACAACGTCGATACCCAGAGTCTCCGTGACTCTGCCAAATTGGTGTCGAAGGTGACTTTGACGCGTCTGGCAACGCCGAAAATATTGGGATAGGTACCTGGAACACTATCCAGCAAGTCTCCATAGGGGAGTACCGGGATTCTGGATATCTTCGGCTCAAGGAGCAGTTCCTGCCCTTTTCTCGATAAGGCAAAAGCCACAAATTTTTTCCCGTCAATCGGGTTCTTCGCACCGGCGATCGCTGCGATACTGGCGGGCACGACCGCGGTGGTCGTTGGGTACACAAAATCGACGGGGAAGCCGCTGTATTTGCCGGAGAGTCC
This sequence comes from Herbaspirillum sp. GCM10030257, assembly GCF_042666555.1. Taxonomy (NCBI): domain Bacteria; kingdom Pseudomonadati; phylum Pseudomonadota; class Betaproteobacteria; order Burkholderiales; family Oxalobacteraceae; genus Herbaspirillum; species Herbaspirillum sp. GCM10030257. Next base: position 1,512 of record NZ_JBHTDH010000087.1, on the reverse strand, counting down.
AAAAAAATCAATGACTAGCCCCACGCCGTATTTGCCTTTGTTAACGCCATCCGGCACATCGAAAGAGCGTTCCGTAATTGCCGCGCAATTCCCCGCTATTCTAAGAAGCTGCGACCAGCCGTAGTTCCAGCCTTCGCCTTGCAAGATCGTCTCTACAGTAAGGTGCGTTGTTCCCGAACGTGACGGCGAGCTCATCGCGACGTGACCAAAATAGGTCGACTTGGCCAAATCTTCCCACTGCGAGGGCGCCGGCAAGTTATTGGATTGGACATACCGCTTGTTCCACATGATCCCGTACCCGGACAACGCTTGTCCGTAATAGAATCCATCCGGATCGTCCATCGGATAGCGCCCGATCTTGGGAGGTACTGCGGGATTTCTGGTTTCAGGCGCTTTTTCAAAAAGACGATTTCTCGCCATCAGTTCAAATGCGTCTGGCGCCGATGCCCAGAACACATCCGGACGGTGGCCGAGCTGCGCATCGTTAACGAGCTGGACTGCCGCTTGCGTATTTTTATTGATGAACTCAACATGCGTGTCCGGGTACATGCTTTCAAATGCTTTCTTGTAGACGTCGGTGAGTTCCTTTGGAAAGGATGTCAACACGGTTACCGATGCCGCATTTGCAGCAGCGCTCGTCAACGCGATTACTGCAACTGCACAAATCTTCCTGAAATTGGCCTTCATAACTCCTCCTATTTATCTTTGTTCCAAAAATATAGGACGACAAGCTACGGAACACCAATCAAGAAACTTGATGACGGGACATACAGAACGTGATGAGCTTATCTACTGAGCATTCGGCAAATTAATGACAGAGAAGGGTGCTGCTACTTTCGAGCTCCATCCCAACCTTTCCTTGTCAGACGGGAGCGAACAAGGCTCCTTCCCTCTGATAGGGGGAAGGCTGGGATGGGGGTTGAGTGTGTCAAGTATCTACTGAACTTTCAGTAGTCCGCTTTCGATCTCATAAATTACGCTGACGCCTCTACGGCGTCCCACATGGCCGGTGTAACGCATAACGAACGCTAATGTCCGCAATCACGATTTGCGATTAGATGAATTACCCCCAGCCATTTATAGTGCATTCGCCGTTTGCGCGCTAAGTTTAGTAAAAGGATGGCGCTGCATTGTGCATCCCTTCTCTTCATATACGGAGTAAAGATCATGAGTGCCATCGTTGACATCATTGGCCGCGAAGTAATCGATTCGCGCGGCAATCCTACCGTCGAATGCGACGTCCTGCTGGAATCGGGCGTCATGGGCCGCGCCGCCGTGCCATCGGGCGCCTCCACCGGCTCGCGCGAAGCCATCGAACTGCGTGACGGCGACAAGAGCCGCTATCTCGGCAAAGGCGTGCTCAAGGCCTGCGAAAACATCAATACCGAGATCTCCGAAGCCATCATGGGCCTCGATGCCAATGAGCAGGCCTTCCTCGACCGCACCCTGATCGACCTCGACGGCACCGACAACAAGGCCCGCCTCGGCGCCAATGCCACCCTCGCTGTCTCC
>NZ_JBHTDH010000086.1:0-2881 GCF_042666555.1 Herbaspirillum sp. GCM10030257 | reverse complement strand
ATCGTCGCCGACAACTCCACCGCCGCCGTGATGAAGCTGGTCACAAACCCGGCCAGGATGCCGCCAGCCATCAGCGGCACCACGATGCGCCGGATCGTGCTGGCCTTGCTCGCGCCCAGGCTTTCCGCCGCTTCTTCCAGGCTGATGTTGACCTGCTGCAGCGCCGCCATGCACGAACGCAAGGCATACGGCAGCCGTCGCACCGCATAGGCGATCATGATCAGCACCCAGGTCTGCGTGAACAGCGTGTCGGTGAACGGGATCGTCACATCCTTGAACAGGCGCAGGTAGCCAATCGCCAGCACCACCCCCGGAATCGCCATCGCCGCGCTGGCGGTATAGTCGAGCCACTGCCGGCCCGGCAGTTTGGTGCGCAGGATCAGGTAGGCAATCGCGGTACCAAGCACCACGTCAATCAGCGCGGCCAGACCGCAGTAGAGCAGCGTATTGCTCACCATGCCGCCGGCACCCGAGATGACCGCGCTGTAATGCTGCAGTGTGTAGGCGTCAGGCACCACCGAGAAGCTCCAGACACTGGCCAGCGACAGCAGCAGGATGCCGATATGCGGCGACAGCACCACCAGCAGCACCAGGCCGATCCAGCCATACGCCATCACCGCCTGCATCGGCGTGAGGGTGCGGCGCTGGATCGAACTGCCGCCCTTCTGGGTGGTCGAGTAATCCTTGCCCTTGAGCACCCGCGCCGACAGCCACAGCGCCAGGATCGAGAAGCCGATCATGATGAACGAGATCACATACCCGAGCGGGTCGTCCAGGCCGACCGAGGTGATGCGCAGGTACGCTTGCGGCGCCAGCATGTTGGTGGTGCCCAGCACCAGCGGCGTGCCCAGGTCGTCGAACACCTTGACGAACACCAGCGCGGCGCCGGCGATGAAGCCCGGCATGGCCAGCGGGAAGATCACGCGGCGAAACAGCCGGAAACCGCGCGCGCCCAGGTTGAGCGCACTTTCTTCCATCGCGCCATCGATGTTTCTGAGTGAGACGGTCAGGTTCATCAGGATGAACGGGAAGTAGTGGATGCTTTCGACGAACACCACCGCGGTCAGTCCTTCCATGACCGGGATCTTGAAGCCGAACCAGTCGCTGAGCAGCAGGTTGATACTGCCGTTGTCGCCGAAGATCAGTTGCAGCGCCACCGCCCCGACGAAGGGTGGCATGATCAGCGGCAGCACGCCCAGGGTCTGGATCAGGATGGCGCCGCGGAACTGGAAACGCACCGTGAAGTAGGCCAGCGGCACCGCAATGAGCGAGGCAAACAGCACCGACAGCAGCGACACGACAAGGCTGTTGGCAAACGATTCGCGCAGCAGCGATTGTTCAAAGAACGAGACGAAGTGATGCAGCGTGAAATGGCCGTCCGGGCCGAATGCCGACAGCACCACGGTCCCGACCGGCAGGACCAGGAACACGAGCAGTGCCGCAGCAATGAAGAGCGCGATCAGGGTCGGCGCCAGGGGATATCGAAGTTTCATGAAGAGTCCTTCCCTCCGTGGGTACGGCAGGAATAGCTAAAGGGAGTGGTGGCAATGGCCGGGGGCGGTGGATTGCCGCACCCCGGGTCCGTCGGCTTATTTGCTGGCCGCGGACGCCTGTTCAGCCAACTCGAGCGCCTTGGCGTAGTTGGCCTTGGCCTTGGAATTCCACTGGTCTTCCAGCGAGGCCATCTGCTTGTCGGCGAAATCGCCCATCGATTTCTTCGACACGCCCTTGGAGAACAGGTCCAGGAACGCCGGCTTCTTGAGCATCGCCTCGTCGACCACCGGCTTGAACGCCAGTTCGCGCGCCTGCTTGACCAGTTCGGCGGCTTGCGCATTGGGCTTGGCCGCCAGCTTCTGCTCGGCCTCATGGATCGCCTTGGTCACCGCCTGCAATTCCTTGTGGCGGAAGGTGATGGTCTGGTCGAACAGCGCGGTCACCACGTGGTAGCGTTTCTGCGCCATCTCCGAATCGAACTGCACCTTCGATTTCTTGGCGACTTCAAAGATGTTCGGATAGCCGGCCGGCACCTTGCCCTGCAGCTTGTCGTAGGACACGATCGGCATGCGCGAGATCTTGGGGTCGAGCAGCAGGGCCTGGCCCTCGTTGGACAGCGTATAGGCGATGAACTTGTTGGCGTCGGCCGCATTCCGGGCGCCGTTGACCAGGCCGATGCTGGCCGGGACCACCGAGGTCACCGTCGGATACGCAAACTCGACCGGGAAACCGCTGTACTTGCCGGCCAGCCCGAAGAAGTCGATCACCAGGCCAATGCCGAACTGGCCGCTGTTGACGCCGTCGGGCACGCCGAACGAGCGCTCGGTAATGGCCTTGCAGTTGCCGGCAATTTCCATCAGTTGCGTCCAGCCCTTGTCCCAGCCTTCGCCTTGCAGGATCGCTTCGACCGTCAGGTGGGTGGTGCCGGAACGCGATGGCGCGCTGACGGCGACATGGCCGAAATAGATGCCCTTGGTCAGGTCGCTCCATTCGGCCGGCGCCGGCAGCTTGTTGGCCTTGAGGTAGCGGGTGTTCCACATCAGCCCGTAGCCCGACAGCGCCTGGCCGTAATACAGGCCGTCCGGATCGTTCATCGGGTAGTTGCCGATCTTGTCGGGCGCGGCCGGGTTCTTGACCTCGGCTGGCTTGGTCAGCAGCTTCTCGCGCGACAGCACTTCGAACGCATCCGGAGCGGACGCCCAGAAGATGTCGGGCCGCTGGCCGGGCGAAGCTTCCTTGATGAAGGCCAGCGACGCATTGGAATTCTTGTTGAGCACCTCGACCTTGATGTCCGGGTGCTTCTGCTCGAACGCCTTCTTGTAGGTATCCGTGATCTCCTTCGGAAACGACGTGATGATCGTGATCGATGCCGCTTGCACCGAGGCGG
>NZ_JBHTDH010000085.1:0-2915 GCF_042666555.1 Herbaspirillum sp. GCM10030257 | reverse complement strand
GGCGGGCGACGATGCGGTCCAGCGCATGGCGCAGCGCTGCACGGTCGAGCGTTCCCTGCATGCGCAGTCCGAGCGGGATGTGATACGCCTGGCTGACGCCTTCCATCTGCGACAGGAACCACAGCCGTTGCTGTGCAAATGACAGCGGTAGCGCGGCTGCACGCGACGCCAGCGTGATGGCTGGCAGCTCGCTTTGGGCAGCCTGGCCGACGGCTGTTGCCAGTGCGGACAGGCTGGCATGGGCGAACAGTTCGGTCACGCCCAGTTCCACGCCCAGTACCTGACGCACGCGCGAGGCGACCTTGACGGCCAGCAGCGAATGGCCACCGAGGGTGAAGAAGTTGTCGTGGCGGCCTACCTGCTCAACGCCCAGAACTTCGGCCCAGATCGTAGCCAGTGCGGTTTCGACTTCACCGACCGGTGCTTCATACCCATGACTCGCGTAGGCGTCGCCTTCCGGTGCCGGCAACGCCTGCCGGTCCAGCTTGCCGTTCGGTGTCAGCGGCAGGGTGTCGAGCTGCACGTACGCCGCCGGCACCATGTACTCGGGCAGCGTTGCTTGCAAGCTGACACGCAGCGCTTCAGTATCAAGCTGCGCATCGGTCGTCAGGTAGGCGACCAGCCGCTTGTCGCCCGCCCGGTCTTCGCGCGCCAGCACCACCGCTTCGCGCACGCCTTGCTGTTCCAGCAGCTTCGCTTCAATTTCACCCAGCTCGATGCGGAAGCCGCGCAGCTTGACCTGCTGGTCATTGCGGCCCAGGAACTGAATGCTGCCGTCAGCCAGGTAACGTCCCAGGTCACCAGTCCGGTACATCCGTGCATCCGGCTCACTGCTAAATGGGTCGGCCACAAAGCGCTCGGCCGTCAGTTCATCGCGGTTCAGGTAACCGCGTGCCACCTGCACCCCGCCGATGTGGATCTCGCCCACACCCCCCTGCGGTACCGGCTGACCATGCACGTCCAGCAGATAAATCCGGGTGTTGGCAATCGGATGACCGATCGGGATGTTGTCCGGCAGATCCTCTCCGCAGCATTCCCACGCGGTGACGTCCACCGCCGCTTCGGTCGGCCCGTACAGGTTGCTCAGCCGCGCCTGCGGCAAGACCTGCCGGCACTGGCGCGCCAGCACACCTGGCAACGCTTCGCCGCTGCAGACAATGCGGCGCAGGCTGCTACAGGTTTCAGCTTCCGGATGGGCCAGGAAACTCTGCAGCATCGACGGCACAAAGTGCAAGGTCGTGATTCCCTGCTCGCGAATCATCTGCGTCAAATAGGCCGGGTCCTTGTGCCCGCCCGCGCGCGCCATCACTAGCTTCGCCCCATTGCGCAGCGGCCAGAAGAATTCCCACACCGAGACGTCGAAACTGAACGGCGTCTTCTGCAGCACCGTGTCCTCGCCGGTCAGCCGGTACGCGTCCTGCATCCACTGCAGCCGGTTGACCACTGCATGGTGCTCATTCATCACTCCCTTCGGCCGGCCGGTCGAGCCGGAAGTGTAGATCACGTAGCACAGGTCGGTTGCGCTGGCCATGTCGTCAGGCAGACGCTCAGACGCTTGCTCCGACCACTGGCAGGCATCGGCCTCCAGGTCGACCACCGGGACACGATGCGGCAGCACCGCGATCGCCGGCGCCGCAGCGGGATGGGTGAGCACGACCAGCGGCGCGCTGTCTTCCAGCATGAAGGCCAGCCGCTCGGCCGGATAGTCAGGGTCCAGCGGCACGTAGGCGCCGCCAGCTTTCAATACTGCCAGCATCGCGACCACCATGTCGAGGCCGCGCTCCATGCAGATCGCTATCCGCGCATCAGGCGCCACGCCCAGCGCACGCAGGTGGCGCGCCAGCCGGTTGGCGCGTGCGTCGAGTTCACCATAACTGAGCTGCGTGCCTTCATGCACCAGCGCCACTGCATGCGGCTGGCTTGCTGCCTGCGCCTCGAACTGATCGTGGACGCGTGCGCCGCGCGGATAGTCAACGGCGGTATCGTTCCATGCCGACAGCACGCGCCGGGATGCCTGCGCATCCAGCAGCGCCAGCCGGTCTATCGTTTGCATCTCGTTGTCGACCATGCCCTGCAGCAGGCAGTGCAGGGACTCGAGAGTGCGTTCCAGGCTTGCTTGCTCATACAAGGCGGTGGCAAATACCAGGCCGCCGCTGATGCAGCCGTTCTGCTCGCCCAGGAAGAGGGACAGGTCGAATTGCGCAGCCAGTCTGCTGGCGGCGACGGGACTGGCCGTCAGCCCGTGCAGCCGGACGTCTTCGCCCTCCGTGTCGTTCCAGCCAAGCATCACCTGGAACAGCGGACTGTGCGCCAGGCTGCGCGGCGGGTTGACGATCTCCACCACCTGCTCGAACGGCAGGTCCTGGTGCTGCTGTGCTTCCAGCGTGCGTGTCTTCACCGACTGCAGCAGTTGCGCAACCGTTGATGATGCAGACAGATCGAGGCGCAGCGCCAGCGTGTTGACGAAGAATCCGATCAGCGGCTCGACTTCGGCCCGGGTGCGGTTGGCTATCGGCGTGCCGATCACCAGGTCATCCTGTCCCGACAGGCGCGACAGCAGCGCCGCCCAGCCGGCCAGCAGCGTCATGAACAGCGTGGTGCCATGACGCGCGCTCAGTTCCTTCAGGTCCTGTGTGAGCGCCGCATCAAGTTCAAAGGCAACAAAGGCGCCGGCATAGTCCTGCTGTGCCGGACGCGGATGGTCGGTCGGCAATTGCAGCAATACCGGCGCACCGGTCAGTGTCCGCTGCCAGTAGGCGCTCTGCGCCTGCAGCACCTCGCCGCTGATCCAGCGCCGCTGCCAGGCCGCGTAGTCGGCGTACTGGATCGCCAGTGGCGGCAACGGATCTTCTTCGCCGGCATGACAGGCGTTGTACAGCGCGCTGAACTCGTTGATCAGGATGCCCTGCGACCAG
>NZ_JBHTDH010000084.1:0-2918 GCF_042666555.1 Herbaspirillum sp. GCM10030257 | reverse complement strand
CTGGTCGCAGGGCATCCTGATCAACGAGTTCAGCGCGCTGTACAACGCCTGTCATGCCGGCGAAGAAGATCCGTTGCCGCCACTGGCGATCCAGTACGCCGACTACGCGGCCTGGCAGCGGCGCTGGGTCAGCGGCGAGGTGCTGCAGGCGCAGAGCGCCTACTGGCAGCGGACACTGACCGGCGCGCCGGTATTGCTGCAGTTGCCGACCGACCATCCGCGTCCGGCACAGCAGGACTATGCCGGCGCCTTCGTTGCCTTCGAACTCGATACGGCGCTTACGCAGGACCTGAAGGACCTGAGCGCACGTCATGGCACCACGCTGTTCATGACGCTGCTGGCCGGCTGGGCGGCGCTGCTGTCGCGCCTGTCGGGACAGGATGACCTGGTGATCGGCACGCCGATGGCCAACCGCACCCAGGCCGAAGTCGAGCCGCTGATCGGCCTGTTCCTCAACACGCTGGCCCTGCGCATAGACCTGTCTGGCAGCCCCTCCACAGCTGACTTGCTGCAACGGGTAAAGGCTCATGCGCTGGAAGCGCAGCAGCACCAGGACCTGCCGTTCGAGCAGGTGGTGGAGATCGTCAACCCGCCGCGCAGCCTGGCGCACAGTCCGCTGTTTCAGGTCACCTTTACCTGGAACAACAACGAAGCTGGCGAACTTAAGATGCCGGGTCTGGTACTGGAGCCAATTGGATCGCCTCAGGTCACTGCGCAATTCACGATGTCGCTGCTGCTAGGCGAACAGGACGGAGTGATCGGAGGGGGCCTTGCCTATGCGACCACTTTGTTCGAGCGTGACACCGTCGAACGCATGCTGGATTATCTGCGTCGCATCCTGGACGCAATGGTGAAGCAGGAATACACACCGATCGAACACCTGGCGCTGCTCGGGAACGCCGAACGCGAGCGCCTGCTGGTGGAATGGAATGCGACCCAGGCTGAATATCCGGCCCGCGCCTGCATCCACGAACTGATCGAGGCACGCGCGGCCACATCGCCGGACGCAGTGGCACTGGAGCATGGCGGGACTGAAGTCAGCTATGCCGAACTCAATTCCCGGGCCAATCGCCTGGCGCGCCATTTGCGCAAGCAGGGCGTCGGTCCGGATACGCGGGTTGCTATCTGCATGACGCGCGGCATCGACATGGTGGTCGGCCTGTTAGCTGTGTGGAAGGCCGGTGGCGCCTACGTGCCACTGGACCCGGCTTATCCACCAGAGCGGCTGTCCTTCATGCTGAAGGATAGCGCCCCGGTGGCCGTACTCATGCATGCCTGGATCGGCGAGCAGACGCAGTACACGTTGCTGGCTGCGGCCGGCTTCGCGCCCATCCTCGACATCGACGCGGATGCGATGCGCTGGAACGAGGAAATGCAAGACAATCTCCCGCGCACTGAAACCGGGGTCGAACCCGACCACCTGGCGTACGTGATCTACACGTCCGGCTCGACCGGTCAGCCGAAGGGCGTGATGGTTGCGCATCGCGGGGTGGGCAACCTGGCACAGGCGCAGATTGCCGGGTTTGAGATTGAAGCCGACAGCCGGGTGCTGCAGTTTGCGTCATTCAGCTTTGACGCCTGCGTGTCGGAGATTGTGACCACGTTGGTGCAGGGCGCTACGCTGGTTTTGCCGGCCAGTGACATGGTGCTGGCCGGGCCGGTGCTGGTGGAGATGCTGGCGCAAGAGCGCATCACGCACGTGACCCTGCCGCCGGTGGTGCTGGCCGGCTTGCCGGAGGAAGCGCAGCTGGAGACGGTGCGCACGCTGGTGATGGCGGGCGAAGCATCGAATGCGGCGCTGGTGCGGCGTTTCGGGCGTAACCGTCGCTTGCTCAATGCCTACGGGCCGACCGAATACACGGTGTGCGCGACGATGCAGGTGTGCGATCTGCAAAGCGAGCAGGCACCGGCGATTGGGCGTCCGATTGCCAACACCCGCATCTATTTGCTGGACGTGCATGGTCAGCCGGTGCCACAGGGGGTGGTGGGCGAGATCCACATCGGCGGGGTACAGGTGGCGCGCGGTTACCTGAACCGCGATGAACTGACGGCCGAGCGCTTTGTGGCCGACCCATTTAGCAGCGAGCCGGATGCACGGATGTACAGGACCGGCGACCTCGGACGTTACCTGGCTGACGGCAGCATTCAGTTCCTGGGCCGCAATGACCAGCAGGTCAAGCTGCGCGGTTTCCGCATCGAGCTCGGTGAAATTGAAGCGAAGCTGCTGGAGCAGCAAGGGGTGCGCGAAGCAGTGGTGATCGCACGCGAAGACCGGCCGGGCGACAAGCGGCTGGTCGCCTACCTGACGACCGATGTGCAGCTTGATACTGAAGCGCTGCGTGTCAGCTTGCAAGCGGTGCTGCCCGAGTACATGGTGCCGGCCGCGTACGTGCAGCTCGACACCCTGCCGCTGACGCCGAACGGCAAGCTGGACCGTCAGGCGTTGCCGGCACCGGAAGGCGACGCCTATGCGGTGCGTGCCTATGAAGCACCTGTCGGTGAAGTCGAAAATGCACTGGCTGCAATCTGGGCCGAAGTGCTTGATCTCCAGCTCGGCACCATCGGCCGTGCCGATCACTTTTTCGCCCTGGGCGGCCATTCGCTGCTTGCAATGCGGGTGGTCTCGCGCGTAAGAGAGTCCTTGAACGCGGATCTCGGGGTGACCGAATTGTTCGATTACCCGATACTCGCGGAACTGGCATCAATCATTGCTCAGGCAGCCAAACCGGAACTGCCGGCCATTGCGCTGGCTTCGCGCGAGAGCTCGCTGCCGCTGTCGTTTGCGCAGCAGCGGCTGTGGTTCCTGTCGCAGATGGAAGGCGTCAGCCAGGCGTATCACATCCCGCTCGGACTGCGCATGCAGGGAACGCTCGACCGTGCAGCGCTGCGCCATGCGCTGGACCGCATCGTCGCCCGCC
>NZ_JBHTDH010000083.1:0-2928 GCF_042666555.1 Herbaspirillum sp. GCM10030257 | reverse complement strand
TGCGCCAGACCACCTGCAGCGGCTCGGCCAGGCCTTCCCACTGCACCGCGGTGCGCAGGATGTCATGCCGGTCGATCACTGCCTGCAGCGACTGCATGAAATGGTCGAGCAGGTCGCGACTGTCGAAACTAAACAGCGACGACAGCAGGTAGACGTCGCCCTTTGTGCTGGCGAGGTGATGGAACAGGATGCCTTCCTGCAGCGGCGCCAGCGGGTAGATGTCCTGCACGTTGGCCGCGCCGCCGGGCACGCTGGCGACGATACGGTCGATCTCGGCCTGGGTGAGCGACACCAGCGGCAGCATGGCCGGGGTGATCGCCACGCAATCAGGCGCAATCAGGTTGTCGGGTACGACTACGGTCGCGCTGCTGCTGCCCGCCTCCGAGGCCAGTTCGGCCAGCACCGGATGGGTGAACAGGCTGCGCACATCGGCATGCAGGCCGGCCCGGCGCATGCGTTCGATCAGCGTAATGGCCAGCAGCGAATGGCCCCCTAGCCGGAAGAAATTGTCGTTGCGCCCGACGCGCTCGACGCCGAGCACCTCGGCCCAGATCGCCGCCAGCGTAGTTTCGGCTTCACCTTGTGGCGCTTCGTAGACCTCGCTTGCATAGGCATCGCCATCCGGCGCCGGCAGCGCCTGGCGGTCGAGCTTGCCATTTGGCGTCAGCGGCAGTGCATCGAGTGCGACATAGGCAGCCGGCACCATGTACTCCGGCAGCGTTGCCGACAGGTGCGTGCGCATGCCGTCCACTTCCACCGTGCCCGGCTCGTCTTCCGTGTAGTACGCCACCAGCCGCTTGTCGCCCGGCTGATCCTCGCGTGCGATCACTACCGCTTCACGAATACCTTCCTGTTCCAGCAAGCGTGCTTCAATTTCGCCCAGCTCAATACGGAAGCCGCGCAGCTTGACCTGATCGTCGTTGCGACCCAGGAACTGAATACTGCCATCCTTCAGGTGGCGACCCAGGTCGCCGGTTTTGTACATCCGGGCACGCGGCTCGTCACTGAACGGATCGGCCAGGAAACGTTCGGCCGTCAGGCCATCGCGGTTCAGGTAACCACGCGCCACCCCGGCGCCGCCGACATACAACTCGCCGGCCGCACCCTGCGGCACCGGCTGCCCGTACCCATCCAGCAGGTAGATGCGCAGATCCGCTATCCGTTGCCCGATCGGGCTCGGCCCGGCCGTCTCCGCATCCGCCGCCGTAAGCGCCCGGTAAGTCACGTGCACCGTGGTTTCGGTGATCCCGTACATGTTGACCAGTTGCGTGTCGCGGTTGCCTTGCCGTGCATACCACGGCCGCAGCATCGCCACTTCCAGTGCTTCGCCACCAAAAATCACCTGGCGCAGCTTGTGCTGTTCGACGCTGCGCTCCTGGGAGGTGATCAGTTGACGAAACGCGCTCGGCGTCTGGTTCAGTACCGTCACTCCTTCGCGGCACAACAGTGCAAAAAACGCATCCGGCGCGCGTACCGTCTCCTGCGGCACCACTACCAGCCGACCGCCATAGGCCAGTGCGCCCCACAGCTCCCATACCGAGAAGTCGAACGCGAACGAGTGGAACAGCGTCCATACGTCCTGCCGGTCAAAGCCGAACCGGCCATCGGTGGCATTGAGCAGGCGCGCGACGTTGCGGTGCTCGACCATCACGCCCTTCGGTGTGCCGGTCGAACCGGAGGTGTAGATTACGTAGGCCAGACTTGCTGGTGTGACCCCGGTCGCCTCGATTGCGAGGTCGCTGGCGTCTTCATCCGCCCATGCGGAATGTGCATCGAGCTCGACCACGATTGCCGGGCAACTCTCCAGCGTGGTGCGCAGTGCCGGATCGAGCGCGCCGTGCGTCAGCAGCGCCACCGGGGCGCTGTCTTCGAGCATGAACGTGAGACGCTCTGGCGGATACGCCGGGTCCAGCGGCACATAGCCGCCACCGGCCTTCATTACCGCCAGGATCGCGACCACCATGTCGAGGCTGCGCTCCATGCAGATCGCTACCCGTGCATCGGGTCCCACTCCCAGCGTGCGCAGGTGACGCGCCAAGCGGTTGGCGCGGCTATTGAGTTCGCCGTAGCTCAGCTGTTGTTCTTCGTGCGTGAGTACGATGGCCTGCGGCTGTGCGGCGGCCTGCGCCTCGAACAGCTCGTGCAGACAGGTGGTTGCAGGATAGGCATCGGTCGCATTCCAGTCGACCAGCAATTGTTGGCGTTCCTGCTCGTCCAACAGCGGCAGCCGCGCAACCTGCAGGCTGTCGTTGTCCACCATCGCCGTCAATGCACGCTGCAGGTAACCCAGCATGCGTTCGACGCTGGCACGCTCGAACAAGGCCGTCGCATATTCCAGACCACCGGCAATCACATCGCCCGCTTCACCCAGGTTCAGGGTCAGGTCAAACTTCGACGTCAGGTACTTGCCACCCACGGCCGCCGGCGTGAGACCATCCAGCGTAAGTTCACCCTCTTCATTGTTCTGCCAGGCAAACGATGCCTGGAACAGCGGGCTGTGTGCCATGCTGCGTGGCGGGTTGACCAGCTCCACCACCTGCTCGAACGGCAGGTCCTGGTGCTGCTGCGCTTCCAGCGTGCGCGCCTTCACCGACTGCAGCAGTTGCGCAACCGTCGGCGAACCGGCCAGGCCGATGCGCAGCGCCTGGGTATTGATGAAGATACCGATCAGCGGCTCGACCTCGGCACGCAGGCGGCCAGCCATCGGCGTGCCAATCACCACCTCATCCTGCCCCGACAGCCGCGACAGCACCGCCGCCCAGCCAGCCAGGACAGTCATGAACAGCGTGGTGCCATGGCGCCGGCTCAGCGCCTTCAGGCCCGCCGTCAGTTCGGCATCCAGTTCCAGTCCAACCACATCGCCCGCATAGTCCTGCACCGCCGGACGCGGCTGGTCGGTCGGCAACTCCAGCAATGCCGGCGCCCCCG
>NZ_JBHTDH010000082.1:0-2964 GCF_042666555.1 Herbaspirillum sp. GCM10030257 | reverse complement strand
GGTAGGGTAGGAAGGGTCTGTTGCCAGAACCCCTCCCCCCTAAGAACCGTGCGTGCGACTTTCACCGCACACGGCTCAAGCACAATATAAGTTCCTATGCAGGAACCGGTTTCGTAACTTTTATGTCAAGACTATGGACCTGCTGATGGCACTCTGGATGCAATAGTACGCGATTTCTGAGAGCATCAGAGCCCCCTGCCGCCCTTGGTTGGATGTGATGGTCATGCCACCCTGTATCCACATCCATCGCGAAGCCGCAGTGTGCACACAAGCCACTTTGCGCAATGTATAGCGTGGCCCATTCCTTCCGATACCGCATGTTTTTCAACATACGTTCCTGACGGAGAGTTTCGCCATACATTTCGTCGTGTATGTCGTAAGGGTTGTACGCCCCTTTGACTTTCTTGTGTCGCAGGATGGGAGTCCCAGCAAGCGAGTATAGTTCTATTGCATTTTTCGTACCATCAACATCCACATCTGCCGCAAACACCCAGTTCCGATCGCCGACTGATCGCCAATATTTCTGGCGGAGCCAATCAACGCTCTTGTTTGGATGTCGGCGTTTCGCCCACCGCATGAGCCGCCAAAACAGCAGCCACTCTAAGCGAGAGAACGCCTGTTTAGCTACTACAGAACTGTGATATTGCGCCCAGCCGCGTAGCATCGGGTTCAGCAGGTTTATTAGAGCTACCTGAGTAAGTCCGAGACTGTTGCTAATGGTGTTCCTAAGCTTTTTATAAAACGCTTTCACGTTTTTCTTACTAGGCTTGATAAGCAATTTCCCATTGTATTTGCGGAAATTCCATCCAAGGAAATCGAAGCCGTCATCGATGTGCACAATCTTGGTTTTGGCTGTTGATAGCCGCAACCCACGTTCGGCCAAAAATGTGGCGATCCAAGGCCTGATTTCGAGTTCCAGCAGCTCTTGTGAAGCGCCTGTCACAACGAAGTCATCAGCGTATCGAGTCACACCGACTTTCAATTTAGCTAACTTCGATGGTCCAAATTTCGTCCGGAGGTGTGAAATTAGACCCGTTTCCAATCCATTCAGCGTCCAGTTTGCCAATGCAGGGCTGATGATTCCACCCTGCGGTGTTCCTGCTGTGGTAGCGAGCAATTGCTTCCGGTCAATTACCCCAGAGCTCAACCACTTATGGAGCACAGCTTTGTCCATATGGACTTTGCTAAGTAACCATTTGTGGTTGATGTTATCAAAGAAGCCTTCAATGTCCGCATCTAGTACCCATTGCGCCGATGACTTCCGGCAAGTCTGGAGGAAGATTTGTGACATTGCATCGGCCGTAGAGCGATTTTTTCTAAACCCGTACGAGTTTGGATCGCTCAGGGTCTCTAAAACCGGATCAAGGGCCAGCAAATGTAACGCTTGCATGGCCCTGTCCTTCATGGTGGGGATGCCCAATGGGCGTTCCTTCCCATTGGCCTTAGGGATGTAAACCCTACGCAGAGGCAGGGGCCGGTACCGTCGCTTCTTTAATTCCGCAATTGCTGCAAACTTTTGTGGCGGCGTGTCCCAAAGTTGCTGGTCCACACCGGCCGTCCGCTTGCCTTGATTTTCGGTCACCCGTTTAACTGCTAGCGCTCGCGCGCAAAACGAGCGGGTCAACCACCGTTGTAGGGCTTTCACCCGACGCCAGTCGCTGTCCTTTGTTGCCTTCGCTAGGCGAATCTGCATGGCTCTCACATTCTTCTGAACGCGTTGCCAGTCAATGGCAGCCCATTCGAGAGGAATGCGCGAGGACGCAGAATTGTCCAAACTGCTGGTTATTACTTCCATTGCTGTACCTCGTGGTAGTGGTACCCGCCGAGGACGCACTCTCTCCCCGAAGGGATCGACTACATCCCTTCGGGGTTATTGTGAAAAACTACGTTTTGCCTATCCAGTCGTTTGACGACTATTGCACCAGACGGAAGTCTGCACACTTTCGTGTCGGGACAAATTTAGAATCCCTATCTAGGCCATTACAGCCCAGCCTTCGCTTTTTCCGTCATCCCATACCCGCTCCGCCATGGGCTTCCCTTGCGGGTCGCTTGCCAACTTGGTAACTACCAGATTGGCGGCGAGTCGGGTTTACCACGTTCCCTATGATGTCGACACGATTGACTACATCGTGACTAGCTGTTTAGGGTCTGACTCTCCCCCGGTGATTAGAAGACGACGTATTCCCAGGAACCACAGGAATAACCAATCACGTACTGTTTGGTTCAGGCCAGAAGCAGCTTGGGCCTGTTTATATTTACGAGGGTTCAGACGTCAGTTCACGGTATGTTACCCATGCAGTATTTGCCTAGCCCCTTCACCGTCTTGCTGCTAACAGTGTCCACAGCCTTACTTGCGTAAGGTATGTGCCGCCTAGGCGGGGGTACATTGTCATCGGGGCTTCACACCTGACCGTTACCAGTCACGCATGCCCGAGTAGGCAACGAGTGGTCGTACACTCGGTCGCAGCACCAATCAGACTAAGACTTGGTCTGATTAGGTACGACAAGACATCGTAGAGCGTTGCGCGATCTTGTTTGTGATACAGCAGCCATGTCCAGAGCTATGGATAGCTTTGTCTTCCACGTCCCGGGTACGGGACGTTTCTTTAACGAGTAGATTTCAAGATCTGAGGTTTTCCTGATTTTTTCGTTGTATTACGACAACACTTAACCTGCTTTGTGAGCAAAATAAATCCGCAATAACATCACTGAGCGGTCAGCGGACTGATCGTTGTAGTGAGGAAATTGCAAATATTTAAGGTTTTGTGCCGGACGTGGAGTACTATTTGCGCTGGACGCAATTAGAGAGCCCACGATGTTTGCTCAAGGCTGCCCTCTTAAAAATTCCTAAGAATCAAAGAGTTATCGATTGGCTTGCAGTTTAGATGGCGTTTCAAAGGTGCTTGTTGCTGCACCATTTCTACTGTTCCCACGGAGTGGTGATCGCGACGACGTGTCGCACAG
>NZ_JBHTDH010000081.1:0-3158 GCF_042666555.1 Herbaspirillum sp. GCM10030257 | reverse complement strand
CCCGCGATGCTGCCGCTGGTGACGTTGACGCAGGAGGAGATTGACCGGGTGGTTGGCGGGGTGCCGGGCGGGGTGGCCAACGTGCAGGACATTTATCCGCTGGCGCCGCTGCAGGAAGGCATCCTGTTCCATCACCTGATGACGACGGAGGGCGATCCCTACCTGCTGCAGGCGCTGTACAGCTTTGATACGCGCGCGCGGTTGGACGCCTTCATTGGCGCGTTGCAGCTGGCAATCGACCGGCACGACATCCTGCGCACCGCGATGCACTGGGAAGGGCTGAGCGAACCGGTGCAGGTAGTGTGGCGCAAGGCGGCGCTGGCGGTGGAGGAAGTAGTGGTCGACGCGCAGGCCGGCGACGCCGCACAGCAATTGCGCGCGCGTTACGCCCGCCAGCACTACCGGATGGATGTGCGGCTGGCGCCGATGATGCGCCTGTGCGTGGCGCAGGATGCGCACAGCGGCCGCTGGCTGGTGCTGCATTTGTTCCACCATCTGTGGGGCGACCATACCTCGCTCGACGTGCTGCTGCACGAAATCCGCGCCCATGTGGCCGGCCGTGGCGCCGAGCTGCCGCCCCCGCTGCCGTTTCGCAACTTTGTCGCGCAGGCACGCCTGGGCGTATCGCGCGACGAGCACGAAGCGTTCTTCACGCGCATGCTGGGCGAGGTTGACACAGTGACCGCACCCTACGGTCTGGCCGACGTACAGGGCGACGGTGCGGGCGTGCGCGAAGTGCGCCTCGACCTCGACGCGGCACTGGCCGCGCAGCTCAAGACGCGGGCGCGCAAGCTGGGCGTGAGTGTTGCCAGCCTGTGCCACCTGGCGTGGGCCCGGGTGCTAGGCTGTGTGTGCGGGCGTGACGACGTGGTGTTTGGCACCGTGCTGTTCGGGCGCATGCAGGGCGGCGAAGGAGCGGACCGCGTGCTGGGCATGTTCATCAACACCCTGCCGATCCGGCTGGACCTGGGCGCAGAAGGGGTCGAAGAGGGTGTGCGCCGCACGCATGCGCTGCTGACCGAACTGCTGCACCACGAACACGCACCACTGGCGCTGGCCCAGCGCTGCAGCGGCGTGGCCGCGCCGTTGCCGCTGTTTGGCGCCCTGTTCAACTACCGTCACAGCGGTGCTCCGGCCCAAGCGCAGGCTACGGACCATGCCGAGGTCGATGGCATCGAGATGCTGGGCGGCGAGGAACGCACCAACTACCCGCTGACGCTGTCGGTCGACGACTTCGGCGATGGCCTGAGCCTGAACGCGCAGGCGCAGGATCCGATCGAGCCCGAGCGCATCTGCGCCTACATGCAGCGGGCACTGGAACAACTGGTGACGGCCTTGGAACAGGCGCCATCGCGCCCGCTGCGCACGCTCGACATCCTCGGCGATGACGAGCGCCGGCTACTGTTGCAGGACTGGAACCGCACTGAAGTCGGCTACCCGCGGCACCGCACGCTGCACAGCCTGTTCGAGCAACAGGCGCTGCACACACCGGACGCGGTGGCGGTGGAACAGGACGGCCAGCTATTGCGCTACGGCGAACTCAACGCCCGCGCCAACTGGCTGGCGCACCACCTGTACCGGCTTGGCGTGTGCCCCGGCGCCTGCGTGGCGCTGCTGCTGGAACGCTCGGTTGCGCTGGTGGTGGCCGAACTGGCGATCCTCAAATGCGGCGCCGCCTACGTGCCGCTGGACCAGGGCGCGCCAGCGCAGCGCCAGGCCTACATGCTGGCCGACTGCGAAGCGCAGGTCGTGCTGACCATGCGGGCGCATACGCTGCCTGAAGGCATGGCCGCCGTGCGAGTCGACCTCGACGGCGTCGATGGGCTGGAAGACGGGCAGTATGACCAGGACAGCGGCAACCTCGACTTGGATCTGGACGGTGAAGCGGTTGCCGCGGTGCTGTACACCTCTGGCTCGACCGGCCAGCCCAAGGGCGTGCTGGTGCCGCACCGGGCGATCGGACGGCTGGTGATGAACAACCATTACGCCGTCTTCGAGCCCGACGACCGGGTGGCGTTCACCGCCAACCCGGCGTTCGACACCAGCAGCATGGAAGTCTGGGCGCCGCTGCTGCACGGCGCAGCCATCGTGGTGGTCGACCAGGCCACGCTGCTCGACGCCCAGGCGCTCAGGCGGCGGCTGCAGGATGGCAAGGTAACCATCCTGCACCTGGTGGCCGGGCTGCTGCGCGCGCATGCGGCCGCGCTGGGCGACGTGTTCGGGCAACTGCGCTACCTGCTCACCGGCGGCGACCTGGTCGATCCGCGGGCAGTGGCGGCGATTCTGCAACACAACCCGCCGCAGCACCTGGTGCATTGCTACGGCCCGACCGAGACTGCCACGTTTGCCACCACCTGCAACATCACCGAGGTCGCGGACGACAGCGCGAGCCTGCCGATCGGGCGGCCGATCGCCAACACCCGCCTCTATCTGCTCGACGCCAGCGGCCAGCCGGTGCCACAGGGCGTGGCGGGAGAGATCCATATTGGCGGCGCCGGCGTGGCGCTGGGCTACCTGAAGCAGCCGGGCCTGACGGCCGAACGTTTCCTGGCTGATCCGTTCAGTGACGAGCCGGATGGCCGGATGTACCGGACCGGCGACCTGGCCCGCTACCTGCCGGACGGGCGGCTGGTGTTCCTTGGCCGCAACGACGACCAGCTCAAGGTGCGCGGCATGCGGGTCGAGCCGGGCGAGATTGCGGCGCGGCTGGCGCGGCATGAGGCGGTGAAGGAAGCGGTGGTGCTGGCGCTGCCGGCGGCAACGGACCGGCAGCTGGTCGCCTATTACACGGCCGATCCGGAGCAGACGGCCAGCGACGCCGAGTTGCGCGCATTCCTGCTCGAGACGCTGCCCGCGTACATGGTACCGGCGGCATTTGTGCGGCTGGACGCGCTGCCGCTGACGGCCAACGGCAAGCTGGACCGGCGTGCGTTGCCGCAGCCGGGCGGGCTGGGAGAGCAGGATGACTATGAAGCGCCGCAAGGGGAGACGGAGCTGGCGCTGGCGCGCATCTGGAGCGAAGTGCTGCAGGTGGAGCGGGTGGGCCGGCATGACGATTTCTTCCGGCTGGGCGGCCACTCGCTGCTGGCGGTGACGCTGATCGAGCGCATGCGCCGCGAAGACCTGCATACCGACGTGCGCGCACTGTTCGATACGCC
>NZ_JBHTDH010000080.1:0-3369 GCF_042666555.1 Herbaspirillum sp. GCM10030257 | reverse complement strand
GGCGAAAATGGCGCCGGCAAGTCGACCCTCATGAAGATCATTTACGGATCGGTCAAACCCGATGCCGGCCAGGTTTTCTGGAATGGCAAGGAAGTCAACATCGCCAATCCGGCCGAAGCCCGCAAGCTCGGCATCGCGATGGTCTTTCAGCATTTTTCGCTGTTCGACACCCTGACCGTCACCGAGAACATCGCCCTGGGCCTGCCCAAGGACACCGACCTCAAGGAACTGAGCAAGCGCATCGAAACCACCGCCCGCCAGTATGGGCTCGACCTGGAGCCGCAGCGCCATGTGCATACGCTGTCGGTCGGCGAATGCCAGCGGGTCGAGATCGTGCGTGCCTTGCTCGCCAAGCCGCAATTGCTGATCCTCGACGAGCCAACCTCGGTGCTGACGCCGCAGGCAGTCGAAAAGCTGTTCGAGACGTTGCGCAAGCTTGCCGCCGAAGGCTGCAGTATCCTGTATATCAGCCACAAGCTCGATGAAATCCGCGCGCTGTGCCACAAGTGCACCGTCATGCGTGCGGGCAAAGTCACCGGTATCTGCGATCCTTCGCAGGAAAGTGCGTCGAGCCTGTCGCGCATGATGATCGGGTCCGAACCGCCGGCGATCAAGTCGGTGGACCGCCTGCCCGGCGAGAAAATGCTTTCGCTGCGCAATCTCTCGCTCGAAAAAAGTCATCCCTTCGGCACCTCGCTTGCCGGCATCAATCTCGACCTGCACGCCGGCGAGATTGTCGGCGTCGCCGGGGTCAGCGGCAACGGCCAGCAGGAACTGCTCGCCGCGTTGTCGGGTGAAGATCCGCGTGCCGCAGCCGACATGATCATGCTCAAAGGCGAGCCGGTTGGACGCATGAATGCCGCACGCCGCCGCAAGCGCGGCCTCGGCTTCGTGCCGGAAGAACGACTCGGGCGCGGTGCGGTGCCCGATCTCTCGCTCGCGCAAAACATCCTGCTGTCGCACCAGAACGAATCGACGCTAGGCCGCGGCATGATCCGCTTTGGCGCGCTCAACCAGCTGGCTTCGGCCATCATCGGCCGCTTCAAGGTCAAGGCGCCCGGTCCGCATGCGACCGCCGGCAGCCTGTCCGGCGGCAATCTGCAAAAGTACATCGTCGGTCGTGAAGTCATGCGCGACCCCAAGGTACTGATTGTTGCCCAGCCCACCTGGGGTGTTGATGTCGGCGCCGCCGCGCAGATCCGCGCCGAACTTGTGGCCCTGCGCGATGCCGGTTGTGCGCTGCTCGTGGTGTCCGAAGAACTCGATGAACTGTTCGAGATCTCGGACCGGCTGGTCGTGATTGCCAAAGGAAAGCTGTCGCCATCCATCAAGCGTTCGCACGCGACGGTGGACCTGATCGGTCAATGGATGAGCGGACTGTGGGACAGCGTGCCCCCGGTGCAGCAGGAGGTAGCCAATGCTTAAGATGGAAAAACGGCCC
Source organism: Herbaspirillum sp. GCM10030257 (assembly GCF_042666555.1). Lineage (NCBI taxonomy): Bacteria > Pseudomonadati > Pseudomonadota > Betaproteobacteria > Burkholderiales > Oxalobacteraceae > Herbaspirillum > Herbaspirillum sp. GCM10030257. The sequence continues at coordinate 1,928 of NZ_JBHTDH010000080.1, read as the reverse complement.
AGCCCGTCGACGCTGATGTCATGGATGTCGCCGGTCCTCGCGGTCTTGCTGACAGGGATTTGCGGCGCCATCCTGTTCCTGGCCCTGGGCAAGAATCCGGTGACCGGCTTGGCGGTATTCTTCATTGAGCCGATCAAGGATATGCAGGGATGGTCGGAGATCGGTGTCAAGGTTGCGCCGCTGCTGCTGATCGCCGTCGGCCTGTCGATCTGCTTCCGTTCCAATGTCTTCAATATCGGTGCCGAAGGCCAACTGGTGGTTGGCGCGATTGCCGGCGCGGCAGCGGGTCTTTACTTTGACCAGGGTGAAGGCGGCGGACCACTGCTGATTGCTGTCATCCTGTTTGCCGGCATGCTGGGCGGCATGGCATGGGCCGGGATCACGGCCTTCCTCCGTGACCGCTTCAATGCCAATGAAATCCTGGTCTCGCTGATGCTGGTCTATGTTGCACAGTTGCTGTTGAGCTTGCTGGTGCATGGGCCGTTGCGCGATCCGGACGGCTTCAACTTCCCACAATCGCGGATGCTCTCCGATGGCTTCCTGTTGCCGGTGCTGGTCGAGCACACGCGCCTGCATTTCGGCATCGTGATGGCACTGCTGGCGTCGAGCCTGGGATGGGTATTCCTCAGCCGCAGCTTTGCCGGCTATCGTCTGCAGGTGGGTGGCATGGCTCCGGCAGCGGCGCGCTACGCCGGCTTCTCGTCACGCAAGGCGCTGTGGACCTCGATGCTCCTGTGCGGTGCGCTGGCAGGACTCGCAGGCACCGCGGAGGTTCTCGGTCCGATCGGACAACTGACGCCGACGGTTTCGCCGGGGTATGGCTTTGCTGCGATCATCGTCGCCTACGTAGGGCGCCTGCATCCGATCGGCGTGTTGTTCTCCAGCTTCATCATGGCCCTGTTTTATATCGGCGGCGACCTCTCGCAATCCCGCCTCGGCATGCCGAATGCGATCACCGGCGTGTTCCAGGGCATCCTGCTGTTCTCGCTGCTGGCCTGCGACGTGCTGATCCACTACAAATTGAGCTGGAGAAAATAAATGGAATCATTCGCTCCACTGATCGCCGCGTCGATCAATGCCGGCACGCCGCTGATGCTGGCCGCGCTTGGCCTGCTGATGAATGAGCGCTCGGGCGTGGTCAATCTTGGCGCCGAAGGCATGATGCTGGTGGCGGCCGCGATCGGCTTCGCCGTTGCAGTCAATACCGACAGCGTGGCGGTCGGCTTCATCGCCGGCGCTGCCGCAGGCATGCTGATGGCGGGCTTCTTTGCGCTGCTGACGGTCTGGCTGGGCACCAACCAGTATGCGACCGGACTGGCGCTATCGCTGTTTGGCGCCGGCGCGTCGGCCTATATCGGCATCAACTACGTTGGGCGCAGCCTGGAAAACCCGAAGTTCGCGCTTCCCTTCCTGGCCGACATTCCTTTCCTTGGCACCGCGTTGTTCCGTCAGCATCCGATGGTGTATCTGTCGCTGCTGCTCTGCGGCGGCATCATCTGGTTCCTGTACCGCACCCGTGCCGGCCTGGTGCTGCGCGCCGTTGGCGAATCGCCAACGTCCGCCCATGCGCTGGGCTATAACGTGCGCCGTATCCGGCTTGCCGCGCTGCTGTTTGGCGGTGCCTGCTGCGGCCTGGCGGGGGCTTTCCTGTCCCTGGTCTATACGCCGTTGTGGGTGGAGGGCATGGTGGCGGGACGTGGCTGGATCGCGCTGGCATTGACGACCTTTGCCACATGGCGTCCTGCGCGTGTGCTGGTGGGCGCCTACCTGTTTGGCGGCGTGACGATCATGACTTTCCATGCGCAGGGTCTGGGCGTGTCGATCGATTCGCAGCTGCTGTCGATGATGCCGTATCTTGCAACGATTCTCGTGCTGGTCCTGATTTCGACCAATGCCAACTGGATCAAACTCAACATGCCAGCCTCGCT
>NZ_JBHTDH010000079.1:0-3622 GCF_042666555.1 Herbaspirillum sp. GCM10030257 | reverse complement strand
TTTGCGCACGCCAGCTTTTACATGCTGGGTGCGTATTTCGCCTATGCGATCAGCATCAAGATCGGTTTCTGGCCGGCGTTGATCGTCGCGCCGCTGCTGGTCGGTGCCATCGGTGCCCTGGTCGAGCGCTATGGCTTGCGCTCGGTGCACAAGTACGGCCACATCCCGGAGCTGCTGTTTACCTTCGGCCTGTCGTATGTGCTGGTCGAAGTCGTGCAACTGATCTGGGGCCGTGCCGCGGTGCCGTATCCGATTCCGCCCGAACTCGATGGCTCGCTGTTCACGCTGTACACCACGACCTTCCCGATGTATCGCGGCTTCATGATGCTCATTGCCATCCTGATGCTGATATCGATCTTCCTGGTGCTCACCAAGACCCGTATCGGCCTGGTCATCCAGGCGGCGCTGACGCATCCCGACATGGTCGAATCGCTGGGCCATAACGTGCCGCGCGTATTCATGCTGGTGTTTGGCGGCGGCTGTGCGCTGGCCGGCCTGGCCGGTGTCATCGGCGGCAATGCGTTCGTCACCGAACCCGGCATGGCGGCAACGGTCGGCAGCATCATCTTCGTGGTGGTGGTGGTCGGCGGCATGGGCTCGCTGGTGGGCGCCTTGCTCGCGTCGCTGCTGATCGGCATCCTGCAAACCTTCGCGGTGGCGCTCGACTATTCGTTCGCCACCTTGCTCGCCGGTCTGGGCACGACGGTCACACCGGAAACCTTCGGCTTCCCGGTGTTGAACCTGACGATTTCCCAGGTGGCGCCGATCATGCCGTACCTGCTGCTGGTGCTGATCCTGATCTTCAGGCCGCGCGGTTTGATGGGCACACGGGAGAGCTAATGAACATGAATACCTTGACCATGAAAAATACGATGACGTACAAGCCCCTCAACCTGGCACGCTGGATCATCTGGGGCCTGTTTGCCGTTGCCCTGATCGTTGCGCCGCTGATCTTCAACAAGGGTGCATCGCTGTCGATCCTGTCGCAGATCGGCACCCTGATGATCTTCGGTTTGTCCTACAACATGCTGCTGGGGCAGGGTGGCATGCTGTCGTTCGGCCATGCGGTGTATTCCGGCCTGGGGGCATTCTTCGCCATCCATGCGATGAACCTGGCCACCGCCGGCAAGATCTGGATGCCGGTCACCATGATTCCGCTGGTCGGCGGGCTGGCCGGCATGTTCTTCGGCGTCCTGTTCGGCTATGTGACGACCAAGAAATCCGGCACCACCTTTGCGATGATCACGCTGGGCATTGTCGAACTGGTGTTCGCCTGTTCGTTGATGTTCCCGGAGTTCTTCGGTGGTGAAGGCGGGATCTCGACCAACCGGGTGTATGGCGAGAAATTCCTTGGCATCAGCTACGGTCCGCAGATCCAGGTGTACTACCTGATCGCCGCCTGGCTGTTCATCGCCACCATCGGCATGTATGCGTTCACGCAGACGCCGCTGGGCCGCATCATCAATGCCGTGCGTGACAATCCGGAGCGGGTGGAATTCATCGGCTATGACACCCAGTGGGCACGCTACCTGACGCTGATCCTGTCGGGTTTCTTTGCCGGCATTTCGGGTGGTTTGTCGGCCATCAACTTCGAGATCGTCACTGCGGAAAACGTCAGCGCGCTGCGTTCCGGCGGGGTGCTGCTGTTCACCTTCATCGGCGGGATCGGTTTCTTCTTCGGCCCCATGATCGGTTCCATCATTGGCGTGTTCCTCACCGTCATGCTGTCCGATTTCACCAAGGCCTGGCAACTGTACCTGGGCATCTTCTTCATCCTGATCGTGATGTACGCGCCAGGCGGTGTGGCCGGCATCCTGATGCTCAACCTGCGGGTGGCCAAATACGGCAAGTTCAAACGCGTCTGGGCGCAGATGCTGGCGGTGTGCATTGCCGCGCTGGTCGGCCTGGTTGGCGCGATCATGGTGATCGAAATGGCGTACCACTACACGCTGGAATCGGTCAACGGCACGCAGATGAAGCTGTTTGGCACCATGGTCGATACGGCCGCACCGATGCCGTGGCTCATTGCGCTGGCGCTGGTGACCATTGGCAGTTTGGGTTTCTGGAAAACAAAGCAATCATTTACACAAGTGTGGGGCGAAGTGAACGGCGAAATTGAAGAACAGATCCGGAGGGCCACGGCATGAGCATCTATTCCCTTGAACTGAAAGATGTGCGCAAGAGCTTCGGCAAGTCGGAGATCATCCGTGGCGCCAATCTGGCGGTGCCCAAAGGCGAACGCTTCGCCATCATTGGTCCCAACGGCGCCGGCAAGTCGACGCTGTTCAACCTGATCTCGGGGCGGTTCCCGGTGAGTGCGGGCGATATCCTGCTCAACGGCAAGAGCATCCTGGGGCTCAAGCCGTTCGAGATCAACCGCAGCGGCCTGTCGCGCAGCTTCCAGATCACCAACATCTTCCACCGCTTGTCGGTGTACGAAAACCTGCGCTGCGCGGTGCTGTGGTCGCTGGGCTACAAGTACTCATTCTGGCATCGCCTCAACGGCCTCAAGGATGCGCATGAACGCGCCGAAGCGGTACTCGAGCAAATCGGTCTGCGGCGCCGTCGCGATACGCTGGCGGGCTTGCTGACCTATGCCGAGCAGCGTGCGCTGGAAATCGGCATCACGATCGCAGGCGGTGCCGACGTGATCCTGCTCGATGAGCCGACCGCGGGCATGAGCCGGTCGGAATCGGATGCGGCGGTCGAACTGATCCGCAAGGTCACGGTTGGCAAGACCCTGCTCATGGTCGAGCATGACATGAGCGTGGTATTCGGCCTGGCCGACAAGATCGCGGTGGTGGTGTATGGCGAAGTGATTGCCTGCGACACGCCGCAGAATATTCGTAGCAATCAAAAAGTGCAGGAAGCCTATCTGGGCGGACATGCACCGGCGGAGGCAGCATAAATGGCAGCACTACTGGAAATCAAGGACCTGCACGCGTATTACGGCAAGAGCCATGTGCTGCATGGGGTTGACCTGAATGTGGGCGAAGGGGAAATCGTGAGCTTGTTGGGTCGCAACGGCGTGGGCCGGTCGACCACGGTGAAGTCGACCATGGGGCATGTCGATGTGACCGGCTCGATCAAGTTCAAGGGCGAGGAGATCACCGGCCTGAAAGCCTTTGAGATTGCGTACAAGGGACTTGGGTATGTACCGGAAAACCGCGACGTGTTTCCGACCCTGACGGTGGAACAGAACCTGATCCTGGGCGAGAAGAATGGCAAGGGGGCGAAGAAGCAGCCGCGCTGGACGCTGGACGACATGTACCGGATGTTTCCGCGCTTAAAGGAACGGCAGCATACGGCCGCGGGCGTGCTGTCGGGCGGTGAGCAGCAGATGCTGACCTTGTGCCGTACGCTGATGGGCGACCCGGACCTGATCATGATCGACGAGCCGACCGAAGGGCTGGCGCCGAAGATTGTGGAACTGGTGGGCGAGTACCTGAAGGAACTGAAGAACCGGGGCATTTCGGTATTGCTGGTGGAGCAAAAGCTGGCGATTGCGATGGAGATTTCGCAGCGGGTGTACGTGATGGGGCATGGCTCGATCGTGTTCGAGGGTACGCCCGACGATCTGCGGGGCAATGCGGCCATTCGCAAGGAATGGCTGGAAGTCTGA
>NZ_JBHTDH010000078.1:0-3692 GCF_042666555.1 Herbaspirillum sp. GCM10030257 | reverse complement strand
TCCGCCTTTGCCGCCAGCACCCCGCGCGCCGCTGACATGATCCGCGAAGCGCTGCCGGCATTTGATGCCTCCACGCTCGCCCAGGCTGCATTGCGCAGCATGCAGGCGATTGCCGAGGAAGTGGCGATCTACATCGGTGGCGGACTGGTCCTGGGTGCAGTGGTGGGCGGCGCCGGCGGTTTCCTGGCCGGCGTGGCCGGCGCCATTCCCGGTGCGCTGGCCGGTGCGTCGGCCGGGGCGGCCATCGGCGGCGAAGTCATGCTGTATCTCGGCCTGGGCAGCCTGGCCAGGGAAACGCTGCACGGCATCGGCGACATGACGCAGCACTTTGCCCAGGGCTTTGCGCTGGCCTGGCAAGCCGCGCCGTTCAAGGACCACGCTACCGGCCGCTATCTGGCCGACATGGCACGCGCGGCCGACGCCTTTGCCCGCGGCCAGCTGGCCCTGCTCGTTGCCCTCCTGGGCGGCGTGATGCTGGTGCTGTCGCGCGGCCAGGTGGCCAGGACCGCGCTGTACCGGGAATTGACCCAAAGCAAGCTCGGCCCCCAGTTTGCCGACTGGCTGGCCGTCAATGAAGCCGCACTCGCCAACAGCGCACTCCTGCAGCCACGCAGCGCACCGGTCCCGTCCCGGCCGCCGGCCCGGCCCACGCCAGCCCCGGTCGACAAGACACCCGAACCAGCTGCCACACCGGCCGCCGACAAGCGCCCCGAAGGCCGCGGCAAATCCTGCAAGAGCTGCACCACCACCGGCTACCCGGTCAATCCGATCTTCGGCAACAAGCTGCTGGCTGGCGACACTGAACGCGATTTCGCCTTTCCCGCACCGATGCCGCTGTCGTGGCAACGCCAGTACAGTTCCGACAATCCGGTGGTCGGCTGGCTCGGCCAGGGCTGGAGTGTGCCGCTGTCGCTGGCGCTGCAGGTCGATGCCGACCGGGTGGTGGTGCTCGATGCGCAGCACCGCGGCATCACCTTCAGCCTGCCGGCCATCGGCCAGAGCAGGTATTCGCCGTACGAGCAGGTCACACTATCGCGTCCCCAGGCGCTGCGTTTCGAGCTCACCGATGCCGAGCAGACCCGCCACCTGTTCACGCTGCCCGACCGGCATGCCGGCATCGCTTGCCTCTGCGCCATCATCGACCGCAACGGCAATACCACCCGTATCCAGTACGATCATCTGCAGCAGCCGGTACGCATTGTTGACAGCGCCGGGCGCACCTATCAATTGACCTTTGCCGATCAGCGCCTGCACATGGTGGCGTTGTTGCGCGAGACGCCCGATGCGCTGGTGCCGCACCGCTACGAGCCGCTGGTCCACTATGACTATGACGATGCCGGCGACCTGGTGCGGGTGCGCAACCGGCTCGGCCAGGTCACGCGTGAATTTGCCTATCGGCAGCACCTGCTGGTGCGCCACAGCCGTCCCGGCGGCCTGGTGGCTGACTACGAATACGATCACTACCGGCCCACCGGCAAGGTGATCCGGCACTGGGCCAATACCGGCGAATCGTGGACCTTTGCTTATCATCCCCAGGAAACCATCGTCACCGATGCGCTGGGCCGTCTCCGCCGCTACCGCTTTGACCAGGAACAGCGCCTGACCGGCGAGACCGATCCGATGGGCGGGCGCACCGAACGGGTGCTCGACCGGTACGGCAACCTGCTGGCGATCACCGATGCGGCCGGGCGCACCATCCGTTACCGCTATAATGCGCGCAGCCTGCTGACCCGCATCGAGCTGCCCGACGGCTCGGCCACCCGCATCGTGCAGGATGGCCGTGTCGGTCAGCCGGCACTGGTCACCGATGCGGCCGGCAACCTCACCGCGTATCGCTATGATGCACGCGGCAACCTGGCTTCCGTCACCGATGCGCTGGGCCACCAGACCCAGTACCGGTATGACGCGCAGGGCTTGTCGGTGGCCATCATCGATGCCCATGGCAAGACAAAAACGCTGGCCTACAACCCTGCCGGGCAGGTGTGCAGGTATACCGATTGCTCGGGCCACAGCACCACGTTCGACTATGACCTCGATGGCCGGCTCACCGCGACCACCAATGCGCTGGGCCAGCGTACCCGTTACGACCATGATGCACTGGGCCAGCTTGCCGCTGTGCATTACCCGGATGGCAGCAGCGAGCAGTATGACTACGATGCGCTGGGCAGGCTGATCGCCCATACCGATGGCGCCGGCCAGCGCACCGTGTATGCGTTCGATGTCGACGGCAAGCCGCTCATGCGCACCAATGCGTTGGGCCATGCGTTGCAGTACCGCTATGACGCCGCCCGGCGGCTGGCGCAACTGGTCAACGAGAATGGCGCAGTGTCTGCGTTTGCCTATGATGCGGCGGACCGGCTGGTGCAGGAAATCGGTTTCGATGCGCGGCTCACCCGCTACCGGTACGATGCGTCGGGGCTGGCCATTGGCCGGGAAGAATTCGGTACCGTGCCGGGCGTGGTGCAGTTCGACGACCACCGCGCCGAGCCGAAGATCGCCACCCTGTATGGACGCGACGTCAACGGCCGGCTGGTCGACAAGATCGTGGCGCAACTGACCGGTGCGGCGCAGGCCGAGCAGTTACATACCAGCTATGGCTATGATGGGCTGGGCCGGCTGGTGCAGGCGCGCAATGCGCAGGCCAATGTCAGATTGCAGTACGACGCGCTCGGGCAACTGCTGTCGGAAACCACCACCGCCGACGGCATCGCCACGACGATCCGCCATGCGTACGATGCGCTGGGCAACCGGGTCCAGACCACCCTGCCCGATGGCCGGGTGCTGCAGCAGTTGTTCTACGGCAGCGGTCACCTGCACCAGGTGCGCCTCGGCGAAGAGGTGATCACCGACATCGAACGCGATGCGGTGCACCGGGAAATCCGCCGCACGCAAGGCATGTTGACCAGCCAGTTCCAGTACGACCCGATGGGACGGCTGAAGGCGCAGCTGGCGACACTGGCGCCGGGCAGCAACCGCCCTTCGCTGGCGCAACAGCGCAGTAATCTTCATGCACTGGAGCAGGTGCCACATGAGTCGGCCACGCAGATCGGCCGCCAGTACGCGTATGACCGTGCCGGCAACCTGGTCACGCTCGACGATCAGCGCCTGGGCCGCACCAGCTATACCTATGACCGCATTGGCCGCATCCTGTCGGCGCTGCAGCCAAACCTGGCGGAACGCTTTACCTTCGATCCGGCGCACAACCTGCTGGACCCGCAAGCCAGCGAATCAGGCAGCACAGGCCGCATCGTCAACAACCGGGTGACGGTGTATGAAGACAAGCGCTATGGCTATGACACGCACGGCAACCTGGTCGACAAGAGAATCGGCCGGCATACGCAGCTGCGGCTGAAGTGGAATGCCGAACATCAACTGGTGGAGTCGCAGGTCAGCCGCAATGCGCAGGCCGATGCACCGACGGTGCAGAAGACGCGCTATGGGTATGATCCGTTCGGAAGACGGCTGGTCAAGCGCGATGCGTTCGGGGTAACGCGGTTTGTGTGGGATGGCAACCGGCTGCTGTCGGAAACCCGGGGCAGCCGGGTACGGACCTGGGTGTATGAGCCGGATGCGTTTGTGCCGATCGCACAGGTGGACAGCACCACAGCAACCAGTGCGCCGCACGCTGCACAAGCACAGAAGTCACAGAATGTCCGGTACATCCATACCGATCATCTGGGCACGCCGCGCGA
>NZ_JBHTDH010000077.1:0-3907 GCF_042666555.1 Herbaspirillum sp. GCM10030257 | reverse complement strand
TGGAGCGGGTGGGCCGGCATGACGATTTCTTCCGGCTGGGCGGCCACTCGCTGCTGGCGGTGACGCTGATCGAGCGCATGCGCCGCGAAGACCTGCATACCGACGTGCGCGCACTGTTCGATACGCCACGGCTCGCGCAATTCGCGACCGTGACAGAAAAAAAATGGAGACTATGAAATGACAATTGCCCAGCTCTTATTACGCCTGCAAGAGGAGCAAGTTGCGCTTTCCGTCGAAGGCGACGAACTCGTTGTGCTTGGCAAGAGCCGGATTTTTGACGACCCGACCGTTGTCGGGATGATCCGCGAAAACAAGAAAACCCTGATCGACATGGTCAGGGACGGAAGCTACGCGGGAGCAAAAAACCACGACATCCAGATCGTACCAAACGGCATACCGAACGGCTGCACCATGATTACGCCGCCGATGGTAACACTGGTCAGTCTTCAGCCAGCCGAGATTGAGCGCATCGTATCCGCCGTTCCCGGCGGAGCCGCCAATGTGCAGGACATCTATCCCCTGGGGCCGTTGCAGGAAGGACTGCTGTTTCATCACCTGGCAACGGATGAAGGCGATCCCTACCTGCTGCGTGGCGTCTACGCGATCGATACGCGGGAGCGCCTGGACGGTTTTATTCGTGCTTTGCAGGCGGTGATCAACCGTCACGACATTCTGCGGACCGCGGTGCACTGGGATGGATTGCCGGAGCCGGTCCAGGTGGTCTTGCGCCAGGCGCCGCTTGCGATCGAAGAAGTGGAACTCGATCACGCAGATGGCGACATCGTGGAGCAGCTAAGCCGGCGTTTCGACCCTCGTCATTACCGACTCGATATACGGCGAGCGCCCATGCTGCAACTTTGCATTGCCCATGATGCACCGAACGGGCGTTGGATCGCGCTGTTACTGAATCATCACCTGGCCGGCGACCATACTGCCCAGGAAACCATGCTGCAGGAAGTACACGCGCACTTGTGCGGTACCGAAGGACGCCTGCCAGATCCGCTTCCGTTTCGCGATTTCGTGGCTCAGGCTCTGCATGAGACCAGCCGCGAGGAACACGAGGCATTCTTCCGCGACATGCTGTCCGATGTGGACGAGCCAACCGCGCCTTACGGCCTGACCGATGTGCATCTGGACGGATCGCGCATCGTCGAGGAACGCATGGAAGTCGATGCTTCTCTGGCGCGACGGCTTCGCACTCAGGCACGTGCGCTTGGCGTGAGTGCCGCAAGCCTGTTTCACTATGCCTGGGCCCAGGTTCTCGCACGCGTTTCCGGGCGCGACGATGTTGTATTCGGTACTGTCCTGTTTGGCCGCATGCAGGGCAGTGAAGGGATAGGGCGTACGCTAGGCACCTTCATCAACACCCTGCCGTTGCGCATCGCGACGCGCGATGACAGCGTGCGCGCAGGCGTTCGCGCCACGCATGCGCGGCTATCCCGGCTATTGCGTCACGAGCATGCTCCCCTTTCGCTGGCGCAGCGCTGTAGTGGCGTCGCGGCGCCTGCTCCGCTGTTCACCTCGTTCCTGAACTACCGGCACAACGCCGGGTCCATCCAGCACGCGTACGACGCTCGTCAGGCGTGGCAGGGGATCGAGGTATTGCATACGGATGAGCGCACCAATTATCCATTTAGCCTGGACGTGGATGATATGGGAGATGGTTTTTCGCTGACCGCGCAGGTGCAGGCTCCGGTTTCTCCGGAGCGTGTTTGCGCCACCATGCATGCCGCGCTCGAACAACTGGCGGCAGCACTCGAAGAAAGCCGGGAAACGCCGGCATCCGATCTGGATGTTCTTCCGGCGGATGACATCGCCTTGCTGCGTGCATGGAGCACATCTGCGCCGACACCGGTCGCCGCCGGCATGCCGGCAGCCGAATGCATTCATGAATTCTTCGAGGCCAGGGTTGCATTGAAACCAGATGCGGTCGCGGCCGAACAGGAAGGACGGACGCTGAGCTACGGTGAACTGAATGCGAGCGCCAATCGCCTGGCCCACCACCTGCGCGCACTTGGCGTTGGGCCGGAGGTGCGGGTAGCCATGCACCTGACGCGCTCACTCGATATGTTGATCGGCGTGCTGGCAGTGCTCAAGGCCGGTGGCGCTTACGTCCCGTTCGATCCTGCTTATCCGGCTGATCGCCTGCAATACATGCTGGCCGATTGCCAACCCATGGTGCTGCTGACTGATGTCGACGTACCGGAAACGTTCGGCGCCGCTCTTTGCGCGGCTTCCATTGCGATCGTCGATCTGCGCACTGATGCTGCTTGGAAGAATGGCAATGAGTCGAACCTGGACCGCAGGTCGGTCGGGGTTCAATCCTCCAGTCTGGCCTATGTCATCTATACCTCTGGTTCGACAGGCAAACCGAAGGGGGTGATGATCGAACACCGTGGAGTGGCAAGCCAGGTCGTCGAGATTGCAGCGCAGTACGGGCTGCGCGCTGACGATTGCGTGCTGCAGTTCAATTCGTTTGCGTTCGACGTCTCGGTCGAGGAAATATTCGGTTGCCTCAGCGTCGGCGCTAAGCTGGTGCTGCGGACCGATAGCTGGCTCGCGGATGCGAGCACCTTCTTTGATTACTGCGCCGCGAATACGATTTCCGTGGTGGACCTGCCCACCGCGTTCTGGGAACAACTTGTCCAGAACCGCACCTTGCGGGTACCTGCGTGCCTGCGTCTGATGATCGTAGGCGGCGAAGCGATTTCAGCCGCAGCCATGTCGAACTGGTTCCGGCTGGCCGGCCACCGCCCACGGCTTCTGGTTGCATACGGACCGACGGAGACCGTCGTCAATGCTACGCTGCACGAGCCCCACGCAGAGGATGCCGGATTGCCGATCATCGGAAGGCCCTTGTCCAACAGCAGTGTCTACCTGTTTGACCAGCACGGCAGGCTGGTGCCGCAAGGAGTCATTGGTGAAGTCCATATCGGTGGTGCCCAGGTTGCACGCGGTTACCTCAACCGCGCGGAGCTGACTCAGGAACGTTTCGTGGCTGATCCGTTTTCGGGCAACCCGGACGCACGCATGTACAAGACGGGCGACCTCGCCCGTTATCTGCCGGACGGCAATATCGTTTTCGCTGGTCGCAACGACTTTCAGGTCAAGATCCGTGGTTTCCGGGTTGAGCCGGGCGAGATCGAGACCAGGATGCTCGAATTGGATGGCGTCCGTGAGGCTGCGGTGCTGGCGCTCGATGGCAACGCCGGGGCCGAAGCCCAACGTCTGGTTGCTTACTACACGACAAGCGCCGGAACGCAGATCGATGCGGCGACGCTGCGCGCCGCGCTTTCGGAATGCTTGCCCGCGTACATGCTGCCGTCCACATTCGTGGCACTCGATGCGTTGCCATTCACTCCCAGCGGAAAGCTCGACCGGCGCGCACTGGCTGCGCCCGATATTGGAGCCGGTAGCGCACTGGAGCGCGATTACCAGGCGCCTGGTGACCAGTTGGAGATCACGCTGGCCCAGATCTGGAGCAAGGTGCTTGGTGTGGAGCAGGTCGGACGCAACGACGATTTCTTTACCCTCGGCGGTCACTCGCTGTCGGCGGTACGGATGACTTCGCGTATCCGCCAGGTGCTGGGTGTGGAAGTACGGATTACCCAGTTGTTCACGCGACCGGTGCTGAGCGACTTCGCCACGGTGGTGCGCGAGGCGGCGCGCAGCGCGCTGCCGCCGATCACGCCGGTCGTACGCGGCGAAGGGCTGGTACTGTCATTCGCCCAGCAGCGGCTGTGGTTCCTGGCGCAGATGGAAGGCGTCAGCCAGGCCTACCATATGCCGCTCGGCCTGCGCCTGGAAGGGGTGCTCGACACCGGCGCGTTGCGCCATGCGCTGGACCGCATCGTGGCGCGCCACGAATCGCTGCGCACACGCTTCGTCATGCGTGACGGCGTGCCGC
>NZ_JBHTDH010000076.1:0-4508 GCF_042666555.1 Herbaspirillum sp. GCM10030257 | reverse complement strand
TGTTACGGGAAGCAACGGCTCCAGTAGCCCCCATTGCTCGTCGGTAAGCTCTTCTCTTCGTGACATGATGAAAAACCATACGAATCCGAAAAAAGCATCGACTACCTATTTATGGAATGAGTTCTAGATAGTTTGCGCGGCTCCGCGGTGACTCCAGTTTCATCGTATGCTCTGAAACCTCGGGCCTGCCCGGAGTATCGTCTACATGCAATCTACGCTCCTAAGGCAACAAGCACTCACGTTCGTTACCAGTCCAGACTATAGCTTGACGCAGAGCTTCACGCGCTGCCTCGATCCGATCCAATCGCTGTAGTAGGTCGGTCCGCCAGCGTTCCATTGCGGCCACCAGCGCATCTTGCACGCAGTCTTCGGCCAACGCCAGACCAGCACCCGGACGTAGCAGCGCCCTGGTAAGGCGTCTGACTTCTAGGCGCCAGACCGCCTCGACGGGACGCGTCATCCGCCCTGCTTGATTGCGGCCAGTTGTTCGCGAATGATGCGTTCGGCATCTTCGGGTGGAAGGTCAATGCCGCCCATCAGCGGGCGTACCTCGATGCAACAGGGTTGGCCAGGGAACGGCGCCGGAAAGCGCTGCGCCCATGCCAGCGCTTCGTCGTGTGATCGCACCTCGATCAGCGTGTAGCCGGCAATTAGCTCCTTAGTCTCGGCGAAGGGGCCGTCTATGACGCGCACCTGACCGACGGCGTCATACTGCACGCGAAATCCCTGACTGCTAGGCTGCAGCCCAGCACCATCGAGCAGCACGCCGGCCTTGGCCATTTCATCGTGGAAGGCCATCATGCGCGGAACGAGAGTAGGGTCATCAGGGAAGTCGCCAGCCTCGCTCATTGTGGTGGCGCGAACTTGGATCATATAACGGGGCATGGAAGTCTCCAAAAATGGTTACCTTACACGACGAATGGCGGCGGCGCATTTCGACAGATCCCTCAACTTTCTGGTGTGCACAACTCCGGCTGGCAGCTTTGCGGCAGCGAGATTAGGACTGCTAATGTCTCTTCTGGGTCGCGGAACGTCGGTAATAGGTGGCGCAGAATGAGTCTCCTTTCATTCACAGAAGGAGACGGTCATGAACGCCTATCAAATTGAATCACCTGCCATGGGCCCGTGAAACAAAGGCAAGTTCGTCGGTCAAAAAGCGCCCCTGAAGTTGAAAGAAATCTGGGGCATCCGTACTCGGTTGCAACTGGAGCACCAAACCCGCGACTTGGCGTTGTTCAATCTGGCTATCGACAGTAAGCTCCACAGTTGCGACCTGCTTAACATTCGCGTCAGTGACATTACCCAAGGTAATCAAGTTCTTCCACGCGCCATTGTGATGCAGCAGAAGACGCACCGGCCAGTGCAGTTCGAGATCACTGAGCAGACGCGAACTTCGATTCTTGCTTGGATTCAGTGTGCGCATTTGGCCAACAGTGACTTCCTTTTTCCAAGCCGTATTTCGGCTTCTCCCCATCTGTCGACGCGCCAGTATGCGCGCATTGTTGATGCCTGGATTGAGTCGATCGGATTGGATGCGACAGGGTATGGTACCCACACCTTGCGAAGAACAAAAGCCACGCTCATCTACCGGCGCACGAAGAATCTTCGAGCGGTCCAGCTGCTGCTCGGACATACGAAATTTGAGAACACGGTGCGATACTTAGGCATTGAAGTCGACGACGCACTGGAGATTGCGGAACAGACTGAAATTTGAAGCATAGCTGCCGGTCAGTGTTTAGTAGCCGCAGACGCTGACCGGCCATAAGGAGTCGCTCAGAGGAGTGCTTCGATGCTTCAAAGCAGACGCTCAGAAGGTCGATACCAGGTCGATAGGAGACGACACACCCCGGCCCCCCTTGTTGAGCACATGGGCGTACACCTGCGTGGTCGATACGTCAGTATGGCCCAGCAGCTCTTGCACGGTTCGTGTGTCGTAACCGGCTTCAATCAGGTGGGTTGCAAAACTGTGCCTAAACGTGTGGCTCGATGCCCGCTTGGTGAGCTTCGCTGCCAAGACCGCTCGCTTCACCGCGCGTTGTATCGTCTGGCCGTACAGATGATGACGGCGGACAATACCGCTGCGCGGGTCAGTGGACTCGTGATCGGACGGGAACACCCAATACCAGCCCCATTGCGTCCCGGCGGCGGGATACTTCCGTTCTAATGCATCGGGCAACATCACGCCGTTGCGGCGGTACAGCCTGTCCTCCTCATACAGCGATTTCGCATAAGCCAACTGGTCGCGCAGTGGCTGAACCAACGACAGCGGAAGCATGGTCAGCCGGTCCTTGTTTCGCTTCCCTCGCCGAATGGTGATTTCCCTGCGCTGGAAGTCAATGTCCTTGACCCGCAGCTGGGCGCACTCCATCAGCCGCATCCCAGTCCCGTACAGCAGTTGCGCAATCAGCAAGTGCGTGCCGGTCATCTGGGCAAAGATCAGATCAATCTCTTGGCGTGTCAGAACTGTCGGTTGCCGTACCGGCTTTGTCGGTGTAGGAAGGTTGTCGATCCAGGGTAGCTCGATCTCCAAGACATGCTTGTACAAGAACAGCAGAGCGCACAGGGCTTGATGGTGGGTTGATAAGGAAACGTCCCGTTCGTTGGAGAGGTACGACAGAAAGGCATGAATTTCCGGTGCTCCCATGTCTGCGGGATGGCGCAGGTTATGGAAGCGAATGTACCATCTTGACCAGTAGACATAGACCCGCTCGGTGGCAAAGCTGTAGTGCCTGTCTCGAAGGCAACGTCGTAGCTGGTCAAGCAACTTCGGTGGTTGCACAGAAGAAGGATTCTGGCTGCCGCTTTTCATGGTTAATTAATACTGTATTAATGTACAGTATACTGTTGCAAGCCTTGAGGTATATGCCTTGCGGAGGATCAAGCGAAATGTTTTATCAGACACCATCCCAGCTTATCAGGCACGTCGTGCCGTATAAACCTAGTTAGCCTGCAATGAGACCGACACCTCCGCATCAACTAATAAGATATCGGCACCTGCTACTTGTCGTGGCAATCTTATGCTTGGGCGCTGGATGGCTTGTGCTGGCGCTTACAGCGAAGGATGATCCGATTCGAAGTGCTTTTCTATTACTTGCGGTTATATTCGTCTGGACGAATGGCCTTTACTGGCACGTAATGCTTAGGTATCCATATATTGAAATACGCCCGGGACAATACGTTAGCTATGATGAATGGAAGCGGAAAGACAGTCGGGCATTCTTGGTGTTGTATTTCCTTGGCGCCGTTTTCGCCTCAATTGCCTGTATCAGGGTGGGAATCAATGGCTAACTTTTTGTTCGACGCCGACGCTGCGGACAGGCCAACGTAAGCGTTAGCTGGCTCAATGAGAATGTAATTACTGAAATGTTATTCCCTATTGCGATCCTACTTATTCTGGCCGTGCTACTTTGGTTACCTACATGCGTTGTCTTCGTGCGGAGACGAATGTCTAGTGAGCGCCGCAATTATGCGAAGTTAGCTATCTGGATGTTATTGGAATTGCTGGTTGTCGCGACGCTAAGCTTGCTGTGTGATTGGATCGGGCTGTTGAATCCAGCTGGGTATGTGATTGCAATAACAATTACGGTCAGTTTGGCTGGTGCACTGTTGCGCCGTGCCTTTGCCAACAGCCCAGCTAACACTACTTTGCACACCGACGCCACGCGCTGGTGAAATGAAACGTTGAACATCATGAAACCGGTCAATATCAGAACTGGAGTCAAAGAGACGCAGTGGTTCGTCCGCACGCTAGTCGGGGCTGCACTCTTAGCAGTTTGTGGTGCGGCGTATGAATCTCTTAGGCCGTCGACGCCACCATTCAAAGGGCGCTTGTCTTGGTTGATAGAGCTTGTCTTTGCCGTTGCTGGATCAAAGGGCCTTATCTTGCTTTGGATGCTACTAGCACTTGGACTGGCTCTGACTGCAAGGTTCGTGTGGCGTCATACGGCAAAGTTGCCGTCCGATAGTTGGTTGTGGTAAGCGTGATGCCCAACTTGCCATTGCAGCCGACCGCTAATAGCGGCTCCTGAACTCAACGTTAGGCGTCGCTATGGAACGCTGCCCAGAGCCGTTTGAGTTGGAAGGATTCTTTGAGACTCCATACGTTTCGCGTTACGGAAACGAAGGAGAGGGTTGGTGGTACGACTGTTTACGGTTTGACCGGCGTGGCGACGAAGACCATATCGTTTGCGAGATTGAACCAGGGGAGAGCGAATTCAGGTTCATGTGGAGTACCGATGGCAAGGTTCGCATCGACGTTCAGCTTCGCTTTATTCAATCGCTGGATATTGCCATCTCAGCGGGCGAGGAACATCTCATCGGCCAAGTGAAAGAAAACGGTGTGGAGCAAATGTTTAAACTCTCGATCAAGCCAGTAGTTGCTTGACCCTGCCTCGGTTTCACGTACAGCATGTCATGCATCCATCAGCGTTTCCTCAGCTTGAACCGGAGTGCGATATCCGGTTGAGGAATGAATTCGCTGACGATTGTAATACCCTTCGATCCAGTTC
>NZ_JBHTDH010000075.1:0-4517 GCF_042666555.1 Herbaspirillum sp. GCM10030257 | reverse complement strand
TATCCTGGAAGGCAGAACGGAATACCATCTTGCACATCAGCATGCAAATAAGATGCTATTCCGTACTGGTTTGCCCGGCAAACCAGTACGGGCAAACTCGACTACATACTGCTGTGAATGACTATAAATGGCCGAACTCGGCATTAGGCAGACTTCCGCGCCGACCGCAGCTACGGGTCATCTTTCAGACATTCGCAAGCCAGGGTTGAAGGCGCGCTGTCGACCCAAACCCGCCAATCACTTTGCTCCAAAGCGGACAATCAACGTTTCAGCTCAGGCCGCGGCCCGTCATGGCCGTCGCGCCTTCAGCAAATTGTTAGACTCCGGCGTCCTACTTAGCACGCCAGCGTGATCCGAAGTTAAATCGATCGTAGGGATCAACGTCAGCCTTTAGCAGGTATTCTTTAAGACCTTTCAGCGCGCCCGAATAGATCTTTGAGAAAAACCCTACCGGAAAAACCAACTCCCAAGAATCATCGCCCTCTGGGTTAGACATTGAGTGATAGTATGGCTGACTTCCGTCGGACGACATTTCCATACCGTAGCCCGGCTCTCGAAACTCGTGCACCAAGTTGTTTCTATAGGTATAGAACAGAGGCACGTACTGGCACGAATAGAGTATTTCAGTAGAACGCTTGTCTGTGGCCAGATGAGACAGTTCACTAAGTTTCGGCGATCCGTTTACCGTCAATACATGCCCACTTGGCCAATGGTTTAAGCGGCCGCGAGCATTCGCATACAAAGGACTAGACTCGAGATCACCTTCCAGAAGTGCCATGCACAACTGGGGAAGACTAACTCGATCAGCGTACGGCCAACCCGCCAGCTCGGCTAGAACGCGACACACGCGATTCCGATGCGTTTCTTCATTTCCAAAGGCAGCCCGCGCAACGGGGTCTAGCGCAGTCGCATAGAGTACCTTTCTATAGAGCAGCGAATTTACCTGATCAATTTTCAGGCCCTGCTCATGGAAGTAATCCACGAATTTGTCTATTGCAGTTGCGTGTGATGACATATCTTCCAGCGTTTAATGTGCGAGATAACCAGCTGCGTAGCTGCCTGAGTTCACCTGCAGGTTAGATGCCGTATGAAAAAACGCTAACAGCGGTTCGATCATGATGTTATGCGATGATGTAACTCAAACTGTACTTTCCCAGTATCCGTTCTGACATGGTCGGCGGCGCTGGAACCTTGTCGCGAGGAACAGACTATTCCTTATTATTCTACGGTGATGCCGGACTCGTCGCGCGTGGTTTGCGGAGCATTGGAAAGATAGGTGGCGACGCCCCAGCCTGAATGGTGCCCAATAACTCAAACCCGTGCTGTTCATAAAAAGGAATGTTCTTTGGATTGCTGGATTCAAGATAGGCCAGCATATTGTCGCGATCGCACGGGATGAGCGCGTGTTTCATTAACGCTGCGCCGTGCCCTTTGCCCTGTTGGGATGGGTCGATCCCAATGAAAGGCAAATACCAATGCGGCTCCTGCGGGTGATAGCGCCCCATCTGTTCAAAGACCGCAAAGAGATCCTTTTGCACCGACGCGGACCCGGTGCGTTGCAGCAGTGTGATCAGCGCGTCTTCGTCAGGGCGAACCTCTGGCGGCAGCCACAGCGCCGCCCCGGAATAACCATCCACGTAGTAGGCACTCTCGTGTGCAAACGCGTTGCCGCCCAATGCCTTGACGAGGTTGGGGAAATGCATGAGGTACTGGTGCGGATCAGGCCACGTCCAACGCGCAGCAGGGTCCGCACTAAACGCCAGTACCACGACAGCAATGGCTGGCGCTTCATCGGATGCCGTAGCAGTCCTGATTATTGGTGGTGTCATGGTTTGCCTCCGAAGGGAAATCTTCAGGATTTGGGGAAATTTAACGTCCAGGTGACCGGCAGTTTGAAAACCTGCCCGTGTCCACTGTCAGGTTATGCAGACTTCGCATTTAAAATTGACCGTACTGACGCACCCATAACTATTTTTTTCGGGCTGGCTGCGAAGTGGTGTTTGCTGTAGAACGACGCTGCAGGTACATCCCTATTGGTCAATAGATATATTGCGATGATGTTATCCCGATCGGCGACTTCCTCGATGAGGAAATCGAGCAGCATCTTACCAAGACCAGTTCGCTGGGAATTTGGCATAACACACATTTCCTGCAGAAGAAAAAGATTTCCGTTAATCCAACCCTCGACTTGACCAAAAGCCATTCCAACAATCTTATGTTCGTGGATAGCCACAGCACCACGGCAGGTTTCAGAGCGAATCATCGGAGCAATACGAGAGTGCGCAGCTGCAGAAGT
The DNA here is from genome assembly GCF_042666555.1 of Herbaspirillum sp. GCM10030257. NCBI lineage: Bacteria > Pseudomonadati > Pseudomonadota > Betaproteobacteria > Burkholderiales > Oxalobacteraceae > Herbaspirillum > Herbaspirillum sp. GCM10030257. Next base: position 2,221 of record NZ_JBHTDH010000075.1, on the reverse strand, counting down.
CCATGGTTCATTCCAAGGTTCTGCTGAAAAGCATGCTGCAAAAAGATCAGCCACTTGTTCGGTGTCGGTCTCGTCGATATTCCTGATTTCCATGGGCTTCATGTTTCCTTCAATCTGCATAACGCCGAGATAACGGGCGTTTCTCAACGGCCAAGTTGATTGTTGTGTTATGCATCTTTTTATCCTTGATAATGGCGCACGCCTTTTATCTTGTCACTCATATCGAAGCATATGTGAAGATAGTCGTAATCCATCTTAAATCCACTACACATTCCCAGCTCGTACACCATACACGATGGATTTTGATGATCCGGTTTTGCGGAGCCAAGCAGTCGCAAGACGTCCTCCTTTGTCGTGCCATCAGAAAGGTAATTTCCCTTTAGATCTCGGTACATGGGTCCACGAACGCAGGCCATCTCAACCTCCATGCACTGTGTGTTGGACGAACATCTAAGAGCATTTTCCCATCTGGCCTTGTTGAAGGTCTCTCCCATGAACGGCAGGTCATGAAGCAAGAATCCGACAAGTTGCTTCCAAAAAAGAACTGCCAGAAGCAACATCATCGGAATCGAAACGAATCCATACCAGAGAACTTTGCGCAAAAGCTTCATCTTGGTTCTTATGTATAACGACTGAATTCACTCACGCCACAGGCGTGGGTGTGCAACGAAGTGTTAAATGTCACGGTACTTATCACCATATGTTTTGTCGTTGGTTAGGTGTCAAGCGGAACATCAGCCCAGGCTTCAGCAACACCAACGACCCAGTCAGCAGCGTGGCGTCTAAAGCTAATACGTGGAAGATTCAGTCGGGAATCTGATTGACCTCCCAGATTCCCCTCAACTGCGCACCAATGTAGCATATACAGAGTGTCTGCTTCCTGAAGCAACTCATCAATTTGACGCAGGGATGCATTGGCGATAAACGGACCCGGATCGGTGCTAGGCTTAGGAAAATGGCTCACTAGTGCTTCGCTGCACGGCGCAAAATGATCGAGCGGGACAAGACTGAGGCTCCATGCCATGAACTGGATGGACTCAACAAGCCAGCTATGAAATGCTTTGGATTGATCGCTTGCATCTTGATTCGAAAGCAGGCTTTGTTCGTCGATGGTTAGTTGCTCCCAAAGAGCAAACCGGCTCAAATCGTTGCGCACTTTCTCAGCAGGGGCACTAAAGCAAAAAGCAGCTAGATAACCTGCTGCAATGGCTCTTGCAGCAACTTCGGCTCCAGACTTTGGCCTTAGATCGTCCAAGGATTCGACAAAGGGCAAATTCTCATTGGCTTTTAATCGCCAGGATGCAAATCGGCGGAATGTTACTTCTCGCAGGTTGATGGGTTCCATGGCTTTTAACGGTTGTCGTCATTGCATCGGCTGACGAATGATCGTTTTCCACTTCTGCGGATCTGCGCGCCTTATATCGCTCAAATAAACCTCGTGGTGCTTTCCGGTTAGGCTTGATCGTGCACCGATGAACGAATGCAGGCGATCGATCGTTGGCCCCTCTTCAGAGAACGGACCAACGTGCAGCACTTGAGCACAACGACCTTCAGCGAATTCCTCTAAGCGTAACCTATCGATGCCGGGAAGCTGCTTCTTCCTACGGACCTCAATAATAGCCGCTTCAATGACTTCATTCGCAACGAAATGGGGCTGCATGATCATCATCGTCCACTTCCATTTTTCTCTATCGTTGGCAACGAAGGCTGACATATCATCCGCCCACCAAAGTCCTTCGAGCGGCATAACTGAATAGTCAAGTTCTTGCGGGCCTTTCTTGACCATGAACTTGGTGGTATAGGACACAGAAAACAATGCCTCAACAGCCTGCGCATATTCTTGGGAAGTGCTCGGATCACCTTCTCCGTCAACCATGAGGAATTTAAACGTAGGCACTTCAACCTGCACGACTTCCTTTGCAGAGACTTGATAAAACTGCCTCAGCTCTTTCTTTACATCAAGCTTCTTCATTCGCGCTAACTCTCCTGATGACGATTAACGTAAAAGTTCACCAGCGCTGAAGGCGCCGGCGTGCAACGGCATGTTAGGCAACATGGCTACCATATGGGCAATCCTGTGCCAAGCTGAAAAGCTGACCTTGCCCCGATTTCACGTACAGCAGGAAATTTGATAATTTCTTGTTTGTACGGAGGAAGCGATGGAAGAGAAGTCAGTACCGAAACGGCAGTACACAGAAGAATTCAAGACCGAAGCGGCACG
>NZ_JBHTDH010000074.1:0-4624 GCF_042666555.1 Herbaspirillum sp. GCM10030257 | reverse complement strand
CAACTCGGTGCTGTTCGTCATCGCAGTGAGCTGACCAGACGCTTCGCGGCTTGGCATCAGATCACTGGAGCCACCCCAAATCCGTCTACTGCACAATGAGTGCCACTCGACCAGCGGTCTCTTTACGTCCACGACGCTAAGTTGACAGGGCCCTCGATACCGGTTTAATCAACGCGTATCATTCAACGCGCGCCTCACTCGGCGGATGACCGATAATGCGCTTGAACGCACGGCTAAACGAGGCTTCGGATTCGTAGCCGAGGCGTCTGGCAACCACCGCCACACGCATGCCTTCGCGCGCGATCCAGTGACGAGCCTGGAACATCTTTACGCGGGCCACATATTTGGCTGGCGTCTCGCCGACTGTGTTTGAAAACTTTTCGACAAAGCTGGAACGCGATGCGCCCATTACTTCGGCTAGTTCAACCAACGACCATTCACGTTCGGGCTCACGGTGAATTGCCGCCAGTACGCGGCCGATCTGTGGACAACGTACGGCAGCGATCCAGCCGGTCGCATCGCTGCACGCGCATTCCACCCACGCGCGAATGATGCTGGCTGCCAGCACATCGGCCAGGCGTGCGAGGATGCCGCAGGCGCCGATGCGATCGAGCGCGACCTCACGTTCCATCGCCTCCAACATCGCGAGCACTGCCGGATCACGCTTGGCCAGATCATAGGCCCGCATAACGTTCGGCATCATTGCCAGCAGCGGGTGCAACGGGTCAAGGTTAAAGCGCATTGCGCCGCAGAATAAGATGTGTGCCGCCGTCTCGTCCCTCGCATTAACGCTGCGCGTCGAGGCGAAATCGCCATTCACCAGGTACAGATTCTCCGAAACGACATTGCGCGACAACGTATCAATATTTACCGCCGGGACTTCCCGTGAGCTCGCCATGATATGAAATGTGCCGCGCGGCAGCAGCACTGCATCGCCGGGATTCAGGTGTATCCAGTCCGTCGTCTGCGTGTGCATCCAGCAACTGCCTTGCGCGACGAAATGGAAACGTGCCTCACGCGTGGATGGAAACGCCACCGCCCAGGGTTCACGCATAACGCAGCGGCCGTATTCGACGCCTTCGAGGCGCATGCCAAGGAGGATTTCTGTCAAGGTGTCGCGGGTGTCTTTGGGGTCCATGTTTGCCTCCTTTACTCCCACCTCTGCCGCTCCGGACGAAAAGTCAAGAGATTGGATTTAAATGGCATGGAAAGTACAGAATTTTAACCATAAACTGGCATCCCTACAATGTTTTGAGGTCCGCGATGAACGAAGCTACTTGCGCCGCATGTCCTAATTACCAAGACGCGGCGAGCCCCACCGCTCCTTTATCTACTGAAATTGTTAAGAGCTGCGACGCTAATTGGGCCGGCATTGCCAGTCTGGCGCTCGGCGTATTCGGTCTCGTCACAGCCGAATTTCTGCCGGCCAGTCTGCTCACGGCGATGTCCATCGATCTCGGGATTTCCGACGGTGCCGCAGGACAGGCCGTCACCGCCACCGCGATAGTGGGCGCCGTCGCTGCACTGACGATTCCGGTACTGACTCGCAACTTCGACCGCAAGCGCGTTGTCCTCATGCTGACCTTGCTACTCGTGCTCTCCAATGTGCTCGCCGCGACGGCAAACAGCCTTTCGGTGCTGCTCGCATCGCGCGCACTGCTGGGCATCGCGCTTGGCGGCTTCTGGTCGATGGCCGGCGCGCTGGCGATGCGTCTGGTTCCGGGCAGCCTGTTCGCGCGCGCCATGTCCATCATCCTTACCGGCGTTTCCGTCGCCACCGTATGCGCTGCACCTATCGGTGCATACATGGGTGACCTGTGGGGCTGGCGTAGTGCGTTCATCGCCGCAGGCGTCGTGAGCATCATCACGCTGATCGCACAACTCTTCACCATTCCCGCACTTCCGCCGAAGGACCACGCCAGTCTGAAGGTAATGTTCGAATTACTTGGCCGCACCAATGTGCGTGTCGCCTTGCTTGTGGTGTTGTTGGTGATTTCCGGACACTTCGCCGGCTTCACCTACATCCGCCCGCTAATGGAACAGATCACCCAGCTTTCGGGAAGCACCATTTCTGCTGCCCTACTTGGCTACGGAATCGGCGGTTTCTTCGGCAATTTCGCTGGCGCCTTCATCGCCGAACGCAATGAGCGTGATGCCATCGTGTTCGGCGGCGCGCTGATTGCCGCACTTGCCGCCACGCTGTGGGTAGCCGGCACATCGGCGATCGTCACTGCCGTTGCGATTGCGTCGTGGGGCTTTGCCTTCGGTGCCTTCCCGGTCGGCTTCCAGACATGGATTGTGCGAGCTGCACCCGACCAGGCTGAAGCTGCAGGGGGCCTGCTTGTCGCTGCATTCCAGACCGCCATTGCCAGTGGTGCGATCGGCGGAGGGATTCTTGTCGACCACATCGGAGCGCTGGGCGGCCCAATCTTTGCCACCGTAGCGCTCACGCTCGGCACGCTACTGACATTGCGCTATGGTCCGCGTCCGGCACACGTATGAATCCTAGCGTTGCAACGAACAAATCATCGTTCGCGACAACACATTCCTTTCCTTCACCCACATCGCTTCATTCCAAACCACCATGACACAAAACGATTTCATCAATCGCCGCATAGTCCTTGCAGAACATCCGAACGGTATTCCCATACTTTCAAATTTTCGTCTGGAAGAAACCCCGATTCCGACGCCGCGAGACGGGCAAGTCCTGCTGCGAACAGAATGGCTTTCACTCGATCCCTATATGCGCAACCTGATGGAGAAAGTCGGTCCCGGATATGCGGAACCAGTGCCGCTCGGTGCGCCCATGGTTGGCGGCACAATCAATTGCATCATCGAATCGCGACATCCCCGGTTTAACGTCGGTCAACTTGTCATCGGCAATGCAGGCTGGCAGGACTATTCACTTTCCGACGGCAGTGACCTCATGCCAGTCGGCGATCTGGTGCAGCCTTCATTGGCATTAGGCGCGCTCGGCATGCCGGGCTTCACCGCCTACATCGGGCTGCTCGATATCGGCGCACCCAAGCCGGGTGAAACGGTGGTGGTTGCCGCTGCCACCGGCGCCGTGGGCTCGGTAGTGGGTCAAATCGCCAAGGTTAAAGGCGCCCGTGTCGTTGGCATTGCCGGTGGCTCTGACAAATGTCGTTATGCAGTGGAGGAACTGGGTTTCGACGCCTGCCTGGATCACCGCGACCCACGACTGGCGCAGCAGCTTGCGGTTGCCAGCCCAGCCGGCATCGACGTGTACTTCGAAAGTGTAGGCGGCGTAGTCTTCGATGCCGTGCACCCACTACTCAATCTCAACGCCCGTGTGCCAGTGTGCGGTTTCATCGCCCATTACAACGAACGGATGACAGCTGGACCAGACCGCTTGCCAAAATGGATGGCCACGCTATTGGCAATAGCGTATCCGCATGCAAGGTTTCATCATCCTTGATCACTACGCTACACGCTTCGATGCTTTCCGTCACGACATGAATGCATGGCTCACCGCCGGCAAAGTGAAGGTGCGTGAACACGTTATCGACGGTCTGGAGAACGCGCCCGCCTCCTTTATCGGTCTGCAAGAAGGCAAGAATTTCGGAAAACTCGTCGTACGCGTCGCTGGAAACTGAGTGGCGGACCGAGTCGTAATTATGAATAAAGGCAAGGTTGACCAGGTTGACACGCCGTACGATGTGTATAGCAGTCCTACGCGGTTCACAGCAGCGTTTTTAGGCGGTAATAACATTTTCGACGTGAAGATTGTTAAGAATGAAGACGACCACTACGTACTCGACTCGCAAGATGGAACATTCCTCGTAACGTTTTCACATGATAAGTGAAGCGCTCATTGGCACGGTTGTCAACGTTTACCTCGAAACGAGCAACAAAAAGCAAATCGTGGTTCAGTTGCAGTCAAGAGAGCTTGATTCGCTTGACCTGTCGATCGGACTATCGTTGTATGCATCCTGGCATCCCGAAGACTGTCATCTTGTATAAAGGTTTATGTTGATCCGGCTGTACTACACAGCTGAATCGACTGCCACGTTTGCCCAATTTATGTGCACGCACACTCAAGGTAGGCGATGCATGGTCGTAAAAATGAAGTCCTTGCTAAATACAAAAGATTCTCAGGTGTTTTTCTCTGCTGCTTATAGCGGCTCTCAAAACATCTCCATCTAAACATCACTTATATGGATCCAGATAACTATGAGTAAAATTCTCCACGTAGCTGCCAGCCCCCGAACCGATCGGTCAATTAGCCGCCGCATGTCCCAAACCTTTCTGGAAGCATGGCGAGAGTTGCATCGCGACGATGAAGTGATCGTACGCGATGTCGGATTACGCCCTCCCCCGTTCGTATCGGAGGCCTGGATCGCTGAATTAGGGAGCGCGGACTTTATCCTCGTCAGCACGCCGATGTATAACTATGGAATGCCAGGTACGCTTAAGGCATGGTTTGATATGGTAATCCGCATCAATAAAACGGCCCTGTCAACTTAGCGTCGTGGGCGTAAAGAGACCGCTGGTCGAGTGGCACTCATTGTGCAGTAGACGGATTTGGGGTGGCTCCAGTGATCTGATGCCAAGCCGCGAAGCGTCTGGTCAGCTCACTGCGATGACGAACAGCACCGAGTTG
>NZ_JBHTDH010000073.1:0-4700 GCF_042666555.1 Herbaspirillum sp. GCM10030257 | reverse complement strand
TCCTGCTCCGATAGTGTGACCTCCGCTTTCTTTGGACGTCCGCGTTCCATGGCCATACTCCTGTTTCAGCAGCATAGCCAATAGACACCTCAACTTATATAAAGTTACTTGCGGGACGCCACACTAGCTGATACGTCGAAGGCTGCCTTACCTAAACCTGAATAAAAGAAAAAGAAGCTGTTCTAGCGGCCGAAACTTAGTCAAACTATGTGGTAATGCTATGCAACCGTACAGAGCCAGTTCGATCCGCTGCTTGGAGTTTCGCCTCGCGGCTAACTGGCCCGCTTCTCCGCATCCCGGTTCCTCTTCCTATTCGTCTACCCAAATCACAGTATCCGTGACTTTTGCCCGAGTAGTCCGGAATTGATTGGCCCGATGTTCCCGGTCCGCGTATCCGAATGAAATGCCGCAGACCACCCGCCTGTCGTCCCCTAAACCAAAGTAGGATCGGATGAATTTGGAATGCGCCGCCAGCGCGGCCTGCGCATTTGCCGCAACACCTAGGCTCCGGGCCGCAAGCATGAAGTTGCTGACGTAAGCGCCACAGTCAACGGCACCGTATGTTCCTAGCGGTTCATCGCTGGTAATGATTGCGACATGCGGCGCCCCGAAAAGACGGAAGTTTTCAAGGGCCTGGCGTGCTGACGCTTCGCGGTCACCGCGCGCAATGCCGACGCTCTCATAAAGGTTCCGTTGCGATAAGGAGGTTAGCGCGAGAAAAAGCGGATAGTTTGTCGCTTAATTGGCCAGGGAGTAAAACTGGTCTGCAGCGAACGTGACATCGGCCTTAGGACAGTCCCGCTGCCCTTTTTTGATCATATGCATTGTCTCAATACCGGCGAGCAGAATACGCGTACAACGAAAAGATTGAAAGCCCAGCATCGGCCGGATGATGCGCTTGATCGCTCGGTGATCCTGCTCGACGATGTTGTTCAAATACTTCACCTGGTCCAGCTCTATCGGCGCGCCGGTATCGTGCTGAATGCTTCGGATAGCGGCCGTGTTGGCACCGCTCTTGTCGATGGTGATCTTGTCGGGTAAGCCGCGCCGGCCGATGGTGCGTTCCAGAAAGCGGCGTGCAGTCGCCAGATCGCGCCTGGCAGTAAGCAGGAAGTCCACGGTGTGACCTTCTTTATCCACTGCGCGATAAAGGTATTTCCATTCACCGTGGACCCTGACGTAGGTCTCATCTATCCTCCAGCTGCTGCCGACCGGGGGCTTACGACGGGGAAGTACTGCAGCTAGCACCGGTAGGATCTTCATCGTCCAGCGATGAATGGTTGTGTGATCGACGAACACACCGTGCTCGTGCATCATTTCCTCGATGTGCCGCAGGCTCAGCGGATAAGCGACGTACCAGCGCACGCAGGTCAGCATGATCTCCAGTGGATAGTGGAGTCTTTTAAGCACATGGCGTAAGGCGTCATCCATCAATATGCAGTCACCATGAAACCGACTACTCTAGCAGAAACGGCTTAATGCAACGGAACCCTCTCGCTTACGAGTTCACCTTTCTATGAGGCTCTGACGTTGATTTAACATCAGATAAGTGTCGCCTTAGATTGTGCATTTATGTGCTGCAGCGACTATGCGATAGGTGGCGTCCAATCAGTCATCTTGAGATTTGTGCCGGTCTGGTGTGAAACGTCGGACTTATCCCATGTAATGATCGCCGTTTCCCTTGTAGCGGTAATGCTCACATATAGCCGACATCGTTGGTGCTGACTGCATGGATTTTGCAGTGTACGTAAGTCTAGTATCGGCAACTTTAAAAGTTCAACTCAAGTGACGAGCCATTCACATGCAGCTTTCGTTTAGAAAATCTAAACGCTCCTTTATCAAATCGTATAGCCAGGGTCTTGTTTGATGATCTGTCTGTGCCTATGCTTTGTAAAAACGTGTTTCGCTTAGTAGCATTTGAATCCCTCAGTTCACCATATCAGAAAGAAATCATGAGCAAAAATATCCAACAGCGCGTTGCAGCATGTGTTACACCTGAGCTTGTACAGGAATACCACCGAAACGGGGCGGTATGCGTGCGTGGTCTTTTTTCCCCCGATGAAATTCAACTTCTAACTCAAGGAATTGAGAAGAATCTTGCTGCACCGAGTCCATCATCGAAAGTGGCAAGCCGCCCTGATGATCCTGGATGGTTCTTCGAAGACTTTTGTAACTGGTCGCGAATCAGTGAGTACCAAACGTTCATTGGGCGCTCACCGGCCGCTGCAGCGGCTGCAGAACTAGTTGGTGGCCAATCCATTCGGCTCTACCATGATCATCTGTTGGTCAAAGAGCCAGGTACCCAGCAGCGGACGCCATGGCATCAGGATCAACCTTACTACAATATCGAAGGTCATCAGAACGTTAGCATGTGGATTCCCGTTGATCCCGTTCCCCGTCAAGCAACCCTCGAGTTTGTCGCCGGATCACATTTAGGTCCTTGGCTCATGCCAAAGAGTTTCATGGACGATCAGGCAAAGTGGTTCCCTGAAGGCACTCTTGCACCAATTCCAAACATCGAAGCGAACCGAGCTTCTTACTCCATTCTCGCATGGGAGCTTGAACCGGGAGACATGGTATGTTTCAACATGCTTACGTTACATGCTTCGGGCGGAACCCCCAGTAGAAGGCGTGCATTTTCGGTTCGTTTCATCGGGGACAACGTTCGCCACGCACCAAGGGCCTGGAAAACGTCTCCAGAGTTCACTGGCCTGGAAAAGGAGTTGCCCGCCGGCGCGCCAATGGACCATCCCCTGTTTCCTGTCGTCTGGCCCGTTTCAGCGATTTCATAGGGGATAGGTTGAAATCATATCGTTGCTAAAGGAAAGATGGGCACGGAAGGCCGGGATTTGTTGGAATCTAACGAACGAGTGCTACGGGTTCTCTACTTCTTCGTCAATGCTCTCTGCTTGTCCACCTATTGGCTGGAGCGAGATTTCCTTGTGCCGTTAAGAGGAATTGAAGTGACGGGGCCATTGGCCGCAATAAGCTGCCAAAATAATGGATCGTCATTTCTTTTCTATTGCCGCTTGTTTTGAAGCAGGCGTTCCGTTGCGCTTGACTGCTCCCTTCCTTTGGCAACAATCCAACGATGAAAGTGTCTGCACTGCCCCTTATCAAATGCGCTTTTACTCCACTTCAAATAGTAAGGCGTCGGTAAGGCGAGTGGCGCATGAATCGGCATAAGTAATTCCCCACTAGCGAGCTGCTCAGCGATCATCGAGTATTGCGCAAGTACGAATCCGTGGCCGCGTACCGCCGATTCCACTGCCATACTGGATAGCGAAAATACCCGATAGCGCTCGTTGATATTGAACGACTCAACGCCATGAGCCACAAACCAATCACTCCAGGAAGGCGGTAATGCAAATTTAGGCGCCCAGTCTACGGACAGCAGTGGATATAGCAAAATGTCGTCTGGCCTCCGGACCGTTTTTCTGCCTTTTAGTAATTTAGGACTGCAAGCTGGCACGACGCAGTCAGAATACAGCAACATTGCATTATCGCCCTCCGCGACCATGTCGCCGTAGGTAATGCGAAAGTCGACATCGTACATATTCGGCAATGGCTCTGGGTAAGCCCCATCGAGATAAACGTTAAGGCCAGGGTGGTCCTGCTGCCACGTATAGACAAGTGGTGAAAGCCAATTTGTCATGAGGGAAGGAAGGGCGCTAATCGTGAGGCTGTTTTCATCTTTTACACGGCTGATTTCGTCCTGGGCGACCCGCAAGCTCTCAAATGCGCCCGCACAGCTCTCATAGAAATGCTTTCCAGCGGCCGTCAATTCAAGACTCGCACCTTGTCTTATTAGAAGCGTTAGCCCGAGAGTATCCTCGAGAATCTTTATCTGCTGGCTCACTGCGCCCGGCGAGATATTCAGTCTTCGGGCTGCTTCTGTCATGCTGCTGCACCGCCCCAATGTTTCGAACACTTGTATAGAGCGCAGTGGTGGTAGCCTACTCATAGCAGAATGAGGAAAAATTATGTTTGTTCCATTGTAATCCTGCTTTCGTGCGGTACGCTTTAGAAAAGCTAAATAGACCTTTAGTTTTGAACAATGTTGCGAGTTTAATTGTCCAGACCTGAAACTTTGTAGCGCGAGAGCGGCACCGTCCTTCGTACTTTATCGCGCCGCAGCGAGTTCAAATATTTTATTGGCTAGGTGCGGGTATCCTGACGTGCAATCATCGGTTCCTTGCCGCTGTTGTCGTGAGCTGAATCAGCCTTCTTGAAAACAATGAAAAATTTCGATCGGCATGATTCGACTATCGAAACTCCTGAATCGGAGGCGGCGTTTTCGTATGAGTTCAAGCGCGTGCCTATAAGTCTTGCATGAGCTTCCTCCACCGAAATATGGGGCTGGAAGAAATACCATACTTTCGATCAACACAGGAAACCGCCATTCCTGGCACATTGAGTTCGTTAACTGCACGCCGCTTTTCAGGAAGCGTCCATCGCCTGCGCCGCTGGATCACTCCAGCTGCGGCGCAACAAGGCGGGTTTTGTCGCATTAGCAGCGAAAAGAAAATTTTAGGCGCAAGGGCGTGGCGGCCTCTTATGCGGAACGGATTTTTCTTGCGAGCGCATAAAATTGCTCGGCAAAAGACAGTGCGTCGCTGCCTTTGAGATTGAGCTGGTTTTTGCGGATCATGTGCATCAGTTCAATGCCGGCCAGGACGTTCTTGGCGGACCGAAATGAC
>NZ_JBHTDH010000072.1:0-4795 GCF_042666555.1 Herbaspirillum sp. GCM10030257 | reverse complement strand
TGGAAACGGAAATACCAGCGCACCGCGCAACTGATGACCGCACCGGGGAAACGATGGCGATAGTAACGGGCTTTGGGTATCTTCATTGCCCGACTTTACCAGCGTCCATCGTTAACGTGACATTGCCCTATCTTGCGTAGGTAGCTGACCGCATTGCGTTTGCCGTCCCCCTCACCGACGAACACGCTACGCCGACTTGGTTGGAAACGGCATGCCACTGCTTTGGTGAGGAGACAATTCTCGAACGGCCGCGTTGTGGAAGTTCTTACGGCAGCAATGGGTCGGGTCACGTCGGCCAGCGCTTAATCGGAAATGTCGGATGACGAACCCATACCGGTCGGTCACGGTTTGCGATGGTCCTTCTTGGATCGGCCAAGAGAGGACATTCGTCAGAAGTCTAGCCGCGGGCGGCCGACTAGGACCTAACTGGGAAGGCGTTACAAGCCAAACGAATACTGATCCCTTTGCACTCCAAGGTTTCCTTAGCCATCTCTCGGCGGCGAGATAGCCATAAAACTTTTTTGCCATCGGCTTATTGAGAATGTCGGCTTTCAAACGTTCTTCGGCGCACATCCTCTTCAGGCAGGCCTTCTCCGCTTCCACTGCCTTCATCCGCGCCATCACCGACGTGTCCATTCCAGTCTACTTGTCGCGCTACTTGCCGACCTAGCTATGGCTGCTCGAACGGTTTTCGATCCAACAAACAGTCGATGAACGCACCCAGGGGGGCCGGTCGATGCTGCCTATTCGGGTAGTAGAGGAACAGCCCTGGGCGCGAGACCGACCAGTCCGCGAGGACTCTAACCAGCCGTCCCTGCGCCAACAGCTCATCCACGCCATCTTGCTCAAAGTGATAGGCAATGCCGAGCCCGTTCAGCGCAGCGGCAATGCCGATGTCAGCGTGATTGGTGACGACGGGACCGTCCACCGCAACTTCGAGTCGCTGCCCCCGTTTCTTGAACTCCCAGCGATAATGTCTACCATCCCTCTGGAGCCGCCAGTTGATGCATGCATGGTGATGCAAATCGGCAGGTGACTTAGGTATGCCTCGACGTGCGAGGTAGTCAGGAGAGGCCACCGCAACCATGTTCAGGTCTGGCGTTAGGCGGATGGCAACCATGTCCTTCTCGAGCTGGCCACCCACGCGAATGCCCGCGTCGAAGCGGCCAGCGACGATATCAGCCAGCGCGTCGTCGACCACGATGTCGAGCACTACATCGGGGTGTGCTTGATGGAAGCGTGAAAGCCGAGGCGCAATGATGGTTCTCGCTGCGATCCCAAGCGTGTTGATCCGAAGCGTGCCACTCATCTGCCCTGTGGCCTCACTGGCTTCGGCGACCGCAACAGCCATTTCTCGAAACAACGGAGCTAAGCGGCGATAGAGCTGCTCGCCACTTGCCGACGGCGCGACGCTTCGGGTAGTGCGATTTAGAAGGCGGGCGCCGATGCGGCTTTCCAGCTGTCGAATGGTCTGGCTGAGTGCAGAAGGCGATAGGCCCAGCTGTTCTGCCGCCCGGGCGAAGCTCTGGCGCTCGACGACGGCGACAAAAGCCTTTAACTCAGCAAAGTCGGATCCACGCATTATGTATTCTCCTCTACATAGCGAATGCTGATTCTAGGATATTCCTTAAATGGACGCCAGGGTGCATTCTGTGAACTTTTCCAACCAAGGAGTTCGCCATGTCAGCTTTAACTCTCCCCGATCCCATTGCCGCGTATTTAACCGCCGACACGCGAGGTCCCGATGACGTCGCTCGCTGTTTCACACCGCAGGGCGTCGTGAAAGATAAGGGGCAGACTCATATCGGCCGCGAGGCGATTAAAGCATGGAAGGCTGAGTCATCGACGCTCTACACTTACACCACGGAGCCTTTCTCGGTGGAACTGATCAACGGCGTTCATGTGGTCTACAGCCACGTAGCCGGCAGCTTTCCAGGCAGTCCGATCGATCTCAAATTATCCTTCCGCCTCGAGCGCGGCCTGATTTCGAGCCTGGAGATCACCGTATGAGCTTCGACCTTCAACTCGATGGCCTGCGGGCAGTGGTCACCGGCGGTACGATGGGCCTTGGCGCTGCAGTCGTGCAAACCCTTGTGGAGGCCGGCGTCCAGGTCGCAACATCCGCGCGCAACGTGCCAGTAACGCGTTTGGATAGCGTCACATACATCCCTTCCGATCTGACGACGCCGGAAGGTGTGGCTCACGTCGCGCAGACCGTCCTCCAGAACTGGGGCGGTGTCGATATCGTGATCAACGTGCTGGGTGGGTCAGGCACTCCTGGTGGTGGCTTTGCCGCCATTAGTGACGAGCATTGGCTAGCGGAGCTGAACTTGAATCTGATGTCCGCAGTCCGTCTGGATCGCGCGCTGTTGCCCTCGATGCTTGCCCAAGGCTCAGGTGTCATCATCCATGTAAGTTCGATTCAGCGCGTGATGCCTCTGCCTGAGTCCACCACCGCCTATGCTTCTGCCAAGGCCGCGCTTACCACGTACAGCAAGTCCCTTGCAAAGGAAGTCATGCCGAAAGGTGTGCGTGTGCTGTCCGTCGCGCCAGGATGGATTGAGACGGAGGCATCCGTGAGACTGGCAGAACGGTTGGCCGCCCAGGCTGGGACGGACTACGAGGGAGGGAAACGCGTGGTCATGGACTCGCTTGGCGGAATCCCGCTTGGCAGGCCGGCCACGCCAGAAGAGGTTGCCGACTTGATCGCCTTCCTGGCGTCCCCTCGCGCCGCTTCGATCTCAGGGTCCGAGCACCGCATTGACGGCGGCACCGTTAAAACACTCTAACCGACGATCGCAACGAGTTGAGCGGCTGCGAGCCCCTTGGGGCTTGCAGCTGCTCGGACTTAACCCGTGAATATTGTTGGCTAGCGACAGCTATGGGTCGCGTCCTGTCATATGGCGGTCGAGTCCTTATGACCGCTTCCAGCCACCTACCAGCCGCTGCTGGAATCCCTGCTTATAGATAAAGAACTCGACGATGGACGAGCGTGCGACGGAACGATCTTGCTATACGACTTAGCTTTTCGGTGGCAACGACTCAAGCGTTAGCATTTCACTGATCCGGTGTCGTGCGAACGGGTCGGCACTATCGACATAGCGCATGGCCGAATGCACATCTTTCCAGCCGACATATTCCATCAGCGTTTTGACGTCCCAGCCATTAGCACTGGCCCAGGTAGCAAAGCCGCGCCGCAGAGAGTGACCGCTATACAGCTCAGGCGACATAACGCCAGCATCCTTCAGGATTGAGCGCAGTAACGGCACCAGGCTGTCGATGTGCAAGCCTTCGTCACTCACACGTCCCCAGCGATCAATGGCCCTGAAAACCGCTCCCTCACTGATCCGTGTTGCATCTACCCATGCAAGATAAGCTTCCACCGGGCAGAGTCGCGCGAGGGCCGGTGCCTTGAACGTTGTCCCCCTGACCTGACGATCGGTTTTGGTGACGGGAAAATAGCAATTCATGCCCTGGCCAGGCACCACC
This sequence comes from Herbaspirillum sp. GCM10030257, assembly GCF_042666555.1. Classification (NCBI taxonomy): domain Bacteria; kingdom Pseudomonadati; phylum Pseudomonadota; class Betaproteobacteria; order Burkholderiales; family Oxalobacteraceae; genus Herbaspirillum; species Herbaspirillum sp. GCM10030257. The sequence continues at coordinate 1,306 of NZ_JBHTDH010000072.1, read as the reverse complement.
TCGACGTGCTCGGCACGCAGCCGCGTCAGTTCATCGCCCCGAAAGCCACGCCAGAAACCGAGCAGCAGCAGCGCCCGGTTTCGTAGGTGACGCAGTTCTGCGCCGCGGGGTTCCGTTGCAATAAGACGCATCTGGTAAAGTCGCCGATTTGATCGGGACGACTATCGATGAACGAGGCCTTAAGCAAAGTGCTCAAGCGATTGCATTATCCACTCGAGGTCATGCTGACCTGCGTGCGCTGGTACGTGGCCTATCCGCTGAGCCTGCGACACATCGAGGAAATGATGCGCGAGCGCGGCGTGTTCGTCGATCACACCACCATCCATCGCTGGTCAATCAAGATCCTGCCCGTGCTGGCTGCGGCTTTCCGCCGGCGTAAGCGCCCGGTTGGTAATAGCTGGAGGATGGATGAGACCTATGTGCTGGTGGGCGGCCAGTGGAAGTATCTCTATCGCGCCGTCGACCGTGACGGCGCCACCGTCGACTTCCTGTTCACTGCCAGACGCGATTTGACCGCAGCGCGCCGCTTCCTAGAACGTGCCATCGGCCGGCACGGCTTGCCCGACAAGATCACCATCGACAAGAGTGGTGCCAACACGGCTGCCATCCACGCCATTCAGGCCGATACCGGCGCGCTAATCGAGCTGCGGCAGGTGAAGTACCTGAATAACGTCGTCGAGCAGGACCATCGGGCCATCAAGCGCATCATCCGGCCCATGCTCGGCTTCCAGACCTTCCGTTGCGCGCGCATTCTGTTGTCCGGTATCGAGACTGTCCACATGATTAAGAAAGGGCCGTTTGACTGCCCCGACGGGCAAGTTGCGTCCGCCGCAGACCAGTTCTATTCACTGGCCGCCTGAGCGAACGACACTGCCTGCTTTCGCTTCTGCGGACTTCCTTATTGCAACGGAACCCATAGCTGCGCAAACCAACAACTTGTTGGCAGATACTCAGCGTGATCGGAGCGGCCGGAAGCCGTCTGCAGTCCCTACCTAATTCATCACAATGCTCGCTGGATCAATAATCGTCGACTATCGCTACCCGTCGTAAAGGCCTTTGATACCGTTATCAGTATCAAGCGGTTGTTTCGTTAGGTGATTTTGAGCGACCAACAGCAAAGTGGCAGTTTTACCTAGAACTCATTCCATAAATCGGTAGTCGATGCTTTTTTCGGATTCACATGGTTTTTCATCATGTCACGAAGAGAAGAGCTTACCGACGAGCAATGGGGGCTACTGGAGCCGTTGCTTCCCGTAACAGCGCGGCGACTCGATGGCCGTGGTCGACCTGAAGTCCACAGTGATCG
>NZ_JBHTDH010000071.1:1859-5229 GCF_042666555.1 Herbaspirillum sp. GCM10030257 | reverse complement strand
ACAAGCCTGACGATTACCTACTTTCACACTGGTTGCAGCACTATCATCGGCGCGAAGTCGTTTCACGGTCCTGTTCGGGATGGGAAGGGGTGGGACCAACTCGCTATGGTCATCAGGCATAACTGGTAATGTCGTTTGGTGGTCTTTGCTGCCGACCTGGCCAAACAACGCAATCTGGGAAGAAGTAGCTATGCAGGGGTCTACATATATTTTGGCGGGCGTGATGCATGAATCATGGCATACGCTTCATACTTGGCTACAACCTGTCAAGGTTATAGGGACAAGCCGCACGGGCAATTAGTACTGGTTAGCTTAACGCATTACTGCGCTTCCACACCCAGCCTATCAACGTCCTGGTCTCGAACGACCCTTTAGCAGGCTCAAGGCCTGGGGAAGTCTCATCTTGAGGCAAGTTTCCCGCTTAGATGCTTTCAGCGGTTATCTCTTCCGAACTTAGCTACCCGGCAATGCCACTGGCGTGACAACCGGTACACCAGAGGTTCGTCCACTCCGGTCCTCTCGTACTAGGAGCAGCCCCCCTCAAACTTCCAACGCCCACGGCAGATAGGGACCAAACTGTCTCACGACGTTTTAAACCCAGCTCACGTACCACTTTAAATGGCGAACAGCCATACCCTTGGGACCGGCTACAGCCCCAGGATGTGATGAGCCGACATCGAGGTGCCAAACTCCCCCGTCGATATGAACTCTTGGGAGGAATCAGCCTGTTATCCCCAGAGTACCTTTTATCCGTTGAGCGATGGCCCTTCCATACAGAACCACCGGATCACTATGTCCTACTTTCGTACCTGCTCGACTTGTCAGTCTCGCAGTTAAGCACGCTTATGCCATTGCACTATTAGCACGATGTCCGACCGTACCTAGCGTACCTTCGAACTCCTCCGTTACACTTTGGGAGGAGACCGCCCCAGTCAAACTGCCTACCATGCACTGTCCCCGATCCGGATAACGGACCAAGGTTAGAACCTCAAACAAACCAGGGTGGTATTTCAAGGTTGGCTCCACGGCAACTGGCGTCACCGCTTCATAGCCTCCCACCTATCCTACACAGATTGGTTCAAAGTCCAATGCAAAGCTACAGTAAAGGTTCATGGGGTCTTTCCGTCTAGCCGCGGGTAGATTGCATCATCACAAACATTTCAACTTCGCTGAGTCTCGGGAGGAGACAGTGTGGCCATCGTTACGCCATTCGTGCAGGTCGGAACTTACCCGACAAGGAATTTCGCTACCTTAGGACCGTTATAGTTACGGCCGCCGTTTACTGGGACTTCAATCAAGAGCTTGCACCCCATCATTTAATCTTCCAGCACCGGGCAGGCGTCACACCCTATACGTCCACTTTCGTGTTTGCAGAGTGCTGTGTTTTTATTAAACAGTCGCAGCCACCAGTTTATTGCAACCCCTTCACCCTTCTGGCGCAGGCCAGTCAAGCTACCAGGGCGTACCTTATCCCGAAGTTACGGTACCAATTTGCCGAGTTCCTTCTCCCGAGTTCTCTCAAGCGCCTTAGAATACTCATCTCGCCCACCTGTGTCGGTTTGCGGTACGGTCTCGTTAGACTGAAGCTTAGAGGCTTTTCTTGGAACCACTTCCGATTGCTTCGCGGCTATAAAGCCACTCGTCCCATACCCTTGAATTACGCGCCCGGATTTGCCTAAGCGCCTTCTCTGATACAGAAACCGGGACATCCAACACCCGGACAACCTTCCGCGATCCGTCCCCCCATCGCATCTAACGACGGTGCAGGAATATTAACCTGCTTCCCATCAGCTACGCATCTCTGCCTCGCCTTAGGGGCCGACTCACCCTGCTCCGATGAACGTTGAACAGGAAACCTTGGGCTTACGGCGTGCGGGCCTTTCACCCGCATTATCGCTACTCATGTCAGCATTCGCACTTCTGATACCTCCAGCATCCTTTACAAGACACCTTCGCAGGCTTACAGAACGCTCTCCTACCATATGCTTACGCATATCCGCAGCTTCGGTGACTGGCTTAGCCCCGTTACATCTTCCGCGCAGGACGACTCGATCAGTGAGCTATTACGCTTTCTTTAAAGGATGGCTGCTTCTAAGCCAACCTCCTGACTGTTTTAGCCTTCCCACTTCGTTTTCCACTTAGCCAATCTTGGGGACCTTAGCTGGCGGTCTGGGTTGTTTCCCTCTTGACGCCGGACGTTAGCACCCGACGTCTGTCTCCCAAGCTCGCACTCACCGGTATTCGGAGTTTGCAATGGTTTGGTAAGTCGCGATGACCCCCTAGCCATAACAGTGCTCTACCCCCGGTGGTGATACTTGAGGCACTACCTAAATAGTTTTCGGAGAGAACCAGCTATTTCCAAGTTTGTTTAGCCTTTCACCCCTACCCACAGCTCATCCCCTAACTTTTCAACGTTAGTGGGTTCGGACCTCCAGTACCTGTTACGGCACCTTCATCCTGGCCATGAGTAGATCACTTGGTTTCGGGTCTACACCCAGCGACTAAAATCGCCCTGTTCGGACTCGCTTTCGCTACGCCTTCCCTATCCGGTTAAGCTTGCCACTGAATGTAAGTCGCTGACCCATTATACAAAAGGTACGCAGTCACCCCTTACAGGGCTCCTACTGTTTGTATGCACACGGTTTCAGGATCTATTTCACTCCCCTTCCGGGGTTCTTTTCGCCTTTCCCTCACGGTACTGGTTCACTATCGGTCGATATCGAGTATTTAGCCTTGGAGGATGGTCCCCCCATGTTCAGACAGGGTTTCACGTGCCCCGCCCTACTTGTCGCAAGCCTAGTTCCACAACCGTGATTTCATGTAAGGGGCTATCACCCTCTATGGCCGGAGTTTCCAATCCGTTCCACTATCACGACTGCTAAAACTTGCAGGCTGTTCCCATTTCGCTCGCCACTACTTTGGGAATCTCGGTTGATTTCTTTTCCTGTAGCTACTTAGATGTTTCAGTTCGCCACGTTCGCCTCACACACCTATGTATTCAGTGAGTAATACCCTAAAAGGGTGGGTTTCCCCATTCGGAAATCTGCGGATCAATGTGTGTTTGCTCACTCCCCGCAGCTTATCGCAAGCTACTACGTCCTTCATCGCCTGATATCGCCAAGGCATCCACCATGTGCACTTATTCGCTTGTCCCTATAACGTTGACTTCTCCATGGCGCACCACAAAGAAACCGGTCATAGGGTTGAGTATGAATATGCCGTATTCCAGAACACTTACCGAAGCAAGCACTCTTTCTTACATATGATTGATACAATCACAACCCACCAGTATCTCCCAATACGCTCATCACAAGCGCATCAGTCCATACTGATAAATTCTTTACTACTTCTTCCAGATTGTTAAAGAACT
>NZ_JBHTDH010000071.1:0-1761 GCF_042666555.1 Herbaspirillum sp. GCM10030257 | reverse complement strand
GACTCTAGAAAGGAGGTGATCCAGCCGCACCTTCCGATACGGCTACCTTGTTACGACTTCACCCCAGTCACGAATCCTACCGTGGTAAGCGCCCTCCTTGCGGTTAGGCTACCTACTTCTGGTAAAACCCGCTCCCATGGTGTGACGGGCGGTGTGTACAAGACCCGGGAACGTATTCACCGCGACATGCTGATCCGCGATTACTAGCGATTCCAACTTCATGCAGTCGAGTTGCAGACTACAATCCGGACTACGATACACTTTCTGGGATTAGCTCCCCCTCGCGGGTTGGCAGCCCTCTGTATGTACCATTGTATGACGTGTGAAGCCCTACCCATAAGGGCCATGAGGACTTGACGTCATCCCCACCTTCCTCCGGTTTGTCACCGGCAGTCTCATTAGAGTGCCCTTTCGTAGCAACTAATGACAAGGGTTGCGCTCGTTGCGGGACTTAACCCAACATCTCACGACACGAGCTGACGACAGCCATGCAGCACCTGTGCGCCGGTTCTCTTTCGAGCACTCCCAGATCTCTCCAGGATTCCGACCATGTCAAGGGTAGGTAAGGTTTTTCGCGTTGCATCGAATTAATCCACATCATCCACCGCTTGTGCGGGTCCCCGTCAATTCCTTTGAGTTTTAATCTTGCGACCGTACTCCCCAGGCGGTCAACTTCACGCGTTAGCTGCGTTACCAAGTCAATTAAGACCCGACAACTAGTTGACATCGTTTAGGGCGTGGACTACCAGGGTATCTAATCCTGTTTGCTCCCCACGCTTTCGTGCATGAGCGTCAGTGTTATCCCAGGGGGCTGCCTTCGCCATCGGTATTCCTCCACATATCTACGCATTTCACTGCTACACGTGGAATTCTACCCCCCTCTGACACACTCTAGCCGTGCAGTCACAAATGCAGTTCCCAGGTTGAGCCCGGGGATTTCACATCTGTCTTGCACAACCGCCTGCGCACGCTTTACGCCCAGTAATTCCGATTAACGCTTGCACCCTACGTATTACCGCGGCTGCTGGCACGTAGTTAGCCGGTGCTTATTCTTCAGGTACCGTCATCCATCCCAGGTATTCACCGGAACGATTTCTTTCCTGACAAAAGAGCTTTACAACCCGAAGGCCTTCTTCACTCACGCGGCATTGCTGGATCAGGGTTGCCCCCATTGTCCAAAATTCCCCACTGCTGCCTCCCGTAGGAGTCTGGGCCGTGTCTCAGTCCCAGTGTGGCTGGTCGTCCTCTCAGACCAGCTACTGATCGTCGCCTTGGTAGGCTTTTACCCCACCAACTAGCTAATCAGATATCGGCCGCTCCACGAGCATGAGGTCTTGCGATCCCCCACTTTCATCCGTAGATCGTATGCGGTATTAGCTAATCTTTCGACTAGTTATCCCCCACTCCAGGGCACGTTCCGATACTTTACTCACCCGTTCGCCACTCGTCGCCAGGGTTGCCCCCGCGTTACCGTTCGACTTGCATGTGTAAGGCATGCCGCCAGCGTTCAATCTGAGCCAGGATCAAACTCTTCAGTTCAATCTCTGTTACTGCCATCTCTGGCATCCTCTTGCGAGGTGTCGCTCACTCAAAATACTGACAGGTAATCTCTTGCGATCTTACCTATATTTCTTCGTGAGCACTTAATGCTTGTAGTATTACGATAGTCCCGAAGAACCATCGCCGCACTCCATCAAGCGCCCACACTTATCGGCTGTTATTTGTTAAAGAACCATCCTGCCCGTACCGCAGATTTCCATC
>NZ_JBHTDH010000070.1:0-5595 GCF_042666555.1 Herbaspirillum sp. GCM10030257 | reverse complement strand
CTGTGGCCGGCTCGGGCACGGCGTTGATCGACCTGGAAGCCGACAGTGGCCGCTGGGCGCGGCAGGCTGCCGACAACCTTTCCCGTAGCGAAACCGGAGTCGAACCCGACCACCTGGCGTACGTGATCTACACGTCCGGCTCGACCGGTCAGCCGAAGGGCGTGATGGTTGCGCATCGCGGGGTGGGCAACCTGGCACAGGCGCAGATTGCCGGGTTTGAGATAGAAGCCGACAGCCGGGTGCTGCAGTTTGCGTCATTCAGCTTTGACGCTTGCGTGTCGGAGATTGTGACCACGCTGGTGCAGGGCGCTACGCTGGTTTTGCCGGCCAGTGACATGGTGCTGGCCGGGCCGGTGCTGGTGGAGATGCTGGCGCAAGAGCGCATCACGCACGTGACCCTGCCGCCGGTGGTGCTGGCGGGCTTGCCGGAGGAAGCGCAGCTGGAGACGGTGCGCACGCTGGTGATGGCGGGCGAGGCATCGAATGCGGCCCTGGTGCGGCGTTTCGGGCGTAACCGTCGTTTGCTCAATGCCTACGGGCCGACCGAATACACGGTGTGCGCGACGATGCAGGTGTGCGATCTGCAAAGCGAGCAGGCACCGGCGATTGGGCGTCCGATTGCCAACACCCGCATCTATTTGCTGGACGTGCATGGTCAGCCGGTGCCACAGGGGGTGGTGGGCGAGATTCACATCGGCGGTGTGCAGGTGGCGCGCGGTTACCTGAACCGCGATGAACTGACGGCCGAGCGCTTTGTTGCCGACCCGTTCAGCAACGAGCCGGATGCCCGGATGTACCGGACTGGTGACCTCGGACGTTACCTGCCGGATGGCAGCATCGCATTTCTTGGCCGCAATGACCAGCAGGTCAAGCTGCGCGGCTTCCGTATCGAGCTGGGTGAAATCGAAGCTGCGCTGCTGGAGCAGGACGGTATTCGTGAAGCAGTGGTGCTGGCGCGCGAGGACCGGCCGGGCGACAAGCGGCTGGTCGCCTACCTGACGACCGATGCGCAGCTTGATACTGAAGCGCTGCGTGTCAGCTTGCAAGCAACGCTGCCCGAGTACATGGTGCCGGCGGCGTACGTGCAGCTCGACACCCTGCCGCTGACGCCGAACGGCAAGCTGGACCGGCAGGCGTTGCCGGCACCGGAAGGCGACGCCTACGCGAGCCATGCGTATGAAGCACCGGTCGGTGAAGTCGAAACTGCACTGGCTGCGATCTGGGCCGAAGTGCTGGGCGTTGAGCAGGTCGGCCGCCACGACAACTTCTTCACCCTCGGTGGCCACTCGCTGCTGGCCGTCAAGGTCGCCTCGCGCGTGCGTCAGGTACTGGGCGTGGAACTGGGCGTGACCGAGCTGTTCGCCCATGCCAGCCTGTCCTTACTGGCAACAGCCGTCGGCCAGGCTGCCCAAAGCGAGCTGCCAGCCATCACGCTGGCGTCGCGTGCAGACGCGCTACCGCTGTCATTTGCACAGCAACGGCTGTGGTTCCTGTCGCAGATGGAGGGCGTCAGCCAGGCGTATCACATCCCGATTGGCTTGCGGCTGTCGGGCTGGCTCGACCGGCGTGCGCTCTACCGCGCCCTTGATCGCATCCAGGCAAGGCATGAAGCCCTGCGTTCGACCTTCGTTCTCGAAGACGGCAAGCCGGTGCAACGGATTTCCCCCGAAGACAAGGCCTTCGAGTTGCGCGAGCTTGACCTGCGTACGCATCCGGACCGCGAAGCGGCGCTGGAAGACCTGGCGCGCCAGGAAGCGAAAGCGCCCTTCGATCTTCAGGCCGGTCCGCTGGTTCGGGCCTGCCTGATCGCGCTCGCCGACAACGAACATGCACTCCTGGTCACGATGCATCACATCGTGTCCGATGGCGTGTCCAAGAGCATTCTGGTGCATGAGCTGAGCGCGCTGTATTCCGCCTACATCCGCATGGAAGACGATCCGCTGGCGCCGCTGGCAATCCAGTATGCGGACTTTGCGGTATGGCAGCGGCATTGGTTGAACGCAGAACGCCTGCAAGCCCAGTGCGAGTTCTGGAAACGCACATTGGCGGGAGCGCCGGCTGTGCTCGAACTGCCGTCGGATCGCCCACGTCCGCCGGTACAAGACTACGCCGGCGATCACGTCGATCTCGTCTTCGACAAGGATCTGACCATTGCGCTGCAGGCCATGGGCGAACGCTACGGAACGACGCTGTACATGACGCTGCTCGCAGCCTGGAGCACGCTGCTTGCACGCCTTTCTGGCCAGGACGATATCGTCGTCGGTACCCCGGTTGCCAACCGCAATGCACCCGAAGTTGAGCGTCTGATCGGTTTCTTCGTCAATACGCTGGCGCTGCGCCTGGATATGTCCGGGACGCCGACGGCAGGCGGAATGCTGCAACGGGTGAAGGCACGGGTACTGGAAGCGCAGGCGCATCAGGACCTGCCATTCGAGCAGTTAGTCGAACTGGTCAATCCGGTGCGCAGCATGGCCCATACGCCGGTATTCCAGTCGATGTTCGCCTGGCAGGCCGATGAGGATGCTTCGCTCGCTTTGCCCGGGCTGGAACTGACACCACTGGCGGCGGTGTCCGGTGTTGCGCAGTTCGACCTGTCGCTGCATCTTTGCCTGAAGGACGGAAAGGTAACAGGCGAAATCGAGTACGCAACGGCATTGTTCGACCGGATCACCATCGAGCGCTTCGCCACCTGCCTGCGCACGCTGGCACGCGCCTTCGCTAGTGACGGCGCAGCATCCATCTCGCGCCTGCCCTTGCTGGACGAAGCGGAGCGGGCGGACCTGTTTGCCCAATGGAACGCGGTCGAGACGCTTGCGCAGCAGGACGTATGCGTGCACGCAGTGTTCGAGGAACGGGCGGCTGCCGCACCGGAATCGACCGCGCTGATGCATGACGGCAACGCCCTCTCTTACGGCGAGCTCAACGAACGGGCGAATCGGCTGGCACGGCACCTGAGAAAGCTCGGCGTCGCCCCCGACACGCGCATTGGGATATGCGCGGACCGGAGTCCTGAGACGCTGGTCGGCATGCTTGCCATCCTTAAGGCGGGCGCTGCCTATGTGCCGCTCGATGCCGCCTATCCGGCCGCACGTCTCGCACGCATCTTGGACGATTGCGAACCCTTGGCTTTGCTGGCGGCGGGATCGGCTGGTGAGCTGATTGCTGCACTCAACGTTGGCGCACAGTGCATTGATCTTGCCGGCGATGCTCATCGCTGGGCCGACGAAGAGGCGGACAATCTTCCGCCGCTGGCCGCGCCGCATCATCTCGCCTATGTGATCTACACCTCCGGTTCGACCGGCGAACCGAAAGGGGTGATGGTCGAGCATCGCTCGGTCGCTAGCCAGGTCCAGGCGCTTGCACGCCGCTACCGCATCAGCAAGAGCGACCAGGTATTGCAATTTGCATCGATCAGCTTTGATGCATCGGTGGAAGAGATTTTCTGCACGCTACTGTCGGGCGCGACGCTGGTACTGCGTAGCGATGCATGGCTGGCAAGTGCGCAGGTGTTCTGGCAACTGTGCGCGGCTAACCGGATCAGCGTGGCTGATCTGCCCACGCGCTTCTGGCAGCAGTTAGCCAGCGACACGGCCGCCGTCATCCCGCCATGCATGAGAGCGGTGATCATCGGCGGCGAGGCGGTCGAGCGGAGCGCGTTGCGCCAGTGGTTCCTGCGCGATGGACAGCGGCCGGTCTTGTTCAATACCTACGGGCCGACCGAGACGACAGTGGTAGTCACCGTCGACGAGATCGTCGATGGCAAAGGTTCGCATCGCTCGATCGGTCGTCCGATCGCAAATACCCGGATCTATCTGCTCGATGAGCAGGGTGCTCCCGTCCCGCCCGGCGTGCCGGGGGAAATTTACATCGGCGGACCAGGGCTTGCACGCGGCTACCTGAACCGATCGGAACTCAGCGCCCAGCGTTTCGTGCCCGATCCTTGCCTCGACGATCCTGATGCGCGCTTGTACAGAACCGGTGACATCGGACGTTTCGCTGTCGATGGCAGCCTTGAATTTCTCGGACGCCGCGATTCCCAGGTCAAGATCCGTGGTTTCCGGGTCGAGCCGGAAGAGGTCCAGGCGGTATTGGCACAACACCCCGGAGTTGCGGCCGCTGCCGTGTGCGTGTTTGAGGACGCCAATGCCGGCAAGCGGCTGGTTGCCTTCTTTACGGGTAACAGCGACGTTGCCGGGCCAGATGCACTGCGCGCCTTTTTGGCGAGCCGATTACCGGAATACATGGTGCCCGCCGCCTATGTCGCACTGGATAGTCTTCCATTAACGCCGAGTGGCAAACTGGATGTGCGCGCCTTGCCCGTACCAGGCGAGAGCGCCTATGCAATCCGCGTGTACGAAGCGCCAGTGGGAGCAGTCGAAACCGCCGTCGCGCAGGTCTGGTCGGAAGTGCTCAAGCAAGAGCAGGTAGGCCGGCAGGACGATTTTTTCATGCTGGGCGGACACTCGTTGCTGGGGGTGACCATGTGCGCCCGCCTACAACAGATGCTCGGCGTGGATGTCGGCATTGCCGACTTGTTCAATTACCCGGTCCTGAAAGTCTTTGCGCAAGCGGTCGGCCGCGCTGAGCACACCACACTTCCGCCCGTCATCGCGGTTGAGCGGAACGGCCCGCTGGCATTGTCGTTCTCGCAGCAGCGCCTCTGGCTGCTGGCGCAGATGGGTGAGGCAGATCTGACGCTGCACATGCCCGCAGGGCTGCGCCTGAAGGGCCGGCTGGACTTGCGGGCCTTGCAACGCGCGCTTGACAGGCTGATCGATCGTCATGAAGTTCTGCGTACCACCTTCGACCTGGCGGACGGCGTGCCGATGCAACACATCGGAGATGCGGGCCTGGGCTTCGCGTTGCAGGAACAGGATTTGTCGGATCGCAACGACGCACATGCCGAATTGCAGCACCTGGTGGTTGACGAAGCCAGTACGCGCTTCGACTTGCAGGCCGGCCCATTGGCGCGAGGTCGGCTGATTCGCATGGGTCCGGAAGAGCATGTTCTGCTGATCACCATGCATCACATCGTCTCTGATGCATGGTCGCTGGAAGTGCTGGTGCGTGAGTTGGGGATCCTGTACCGTGCATTCACGCACGATAGGGAAGATCCGCTTGCGCCGCTTGCAGTCCAGTACGCCGACTATGCGGCCTGGCAGCGGTGCGGCCTGGCCGGCGATGCGATGGCGATCCAGGCGGAGTACTGGCAGCGTACTCTTGCAGGCGCGCCAGCGCGAATTGAGTTGCCTTGCGATTACCCGCGCCCTGCGCTGATGGACCCGCGAGGCGGAATGGCGGGCCTTAATCTGGATGCCGGGCTCGTGGGCGAGCTGAAGGCGTTTAGCCAGCGCAACGGAACGACACTTTTCGTCACGCTTCTTGCGGCATGGGCGGTTGTGCTTGGGCGCTTGTCAGGACAGCAGGAACTGGTGATCGGGACACCGGTTGCCAACCGGAGCCGCGTCGAGCTTGAACCGCTGATTGGATTCTTCCTGAACAACCTGGCGCTGCGCGTGGACCTGTCCGGGCAGCCGGCTGTCGGGGAGTTGCTGCAGCGGGTGAAGAAGCAGGCGCTGGAAGCGCAGCAGCACC
>NZ_JBHTDH010000069.1:0-6272 GCF_042666555.1 Herbaspirillum sp. GCM10030257 | reverse complement strand
CTGTGGCCGGCTCGGGCACGGCGTTGATCGACCTGGAAGCCGACAGTGGCCGCTGGGCGCGGCAGGCTGCCGACAACCTTTCCCGTAGCGAAACCGGAGTCGAACCCGACCACCTGGCGTACGTGATTTACACGTCCGGCTCGACCGGTCAGCCGAAGGGCGTGATGGTTGCGCATCGCGGGGTGGGCAACCTGGCACAAGCGCAGATTGCCGGGTTTGAGATAGAAGCCGACAGCCGGGTGCTGCAGTTTGCGTCATTCAGCTTTGACGCCTGCGTGTCGGAGATTGTGACCACGCTGGTGCAGGGCGCTACGCTGGTTTTGCCGGCCAGTGACATGGTGCTGGCCGGGCCGGTGCTGGTGGAGATGCTGGCGCAAGAGCACATCACGCACGTGACCTTGCCGCCGGTGGTGCTGGCGGGCTTGCCGGAAGAAGCGCAGCTGAAGACGGTGCGCACGCTGGTGATGGCGGGCGAGGCATCGAATGCGGCGCTGGTGCGGCGTTTCGGGCGTAACCGTCGTTTGCTCAATGCCTACGGGCCGACCGAATACACGGTGTGCGCGACGATGCAGGTGTGCGACCCGCAAAGCGAGCAGGCACCGGCGATTGGGCGTCCGATTGCCAACACCCGGATTTATCTGCTGGACGTGCATGGTCAGCCGGTACCACAGGGGGTTGTAGGAGAAATCCATATCGGCGGGGTGCAGGTGGCACGCGGTTACCTGAACCGCGATGAACTGACGGCCGAGCGCTTTGTTGCCGACCCGTTTAGCAGCGAGCCGGATGCACGGATGTACAGGACCGGCGACCTCGGACGTTACCTGGCCGACGGCAGCATTCAGTTCCTGGGCCGCAATGACCAGCAGGTCAAGCTGCGCGGTTTCCGCATCGAACTCGGTGAAATTGAAGCGAAGCTGCTGGAGCAGCAAGGGGTGCGCGAAGCAGTGGTGATCGCACGCGAAGACCGGTCGGGCGACAAGCGGCTGGTCGCCTACCTGACGACCGATGTGCAGCTTGATACTGAAGCGCTGCGCGCAGTTCTGTCAGCAACGCTGCCCGAGTACATGGTGCCGGCGGCGTACGTGCAGCTCGACACCCTGCCGCTGACGCCGAACGGCAAGCTGGACCGTCAGGCGTTGCCGGCACCGGAAGGCGACGCCTACGCGAGTCATGCGTATGAAGCACCGGTCGGTGAAGTCGAAACCGCACTGGCTACGATCTGGGCCGAAGTGCTGGGCGTTGAGCAGGTTGGCCGCCACGACAACTTCTTCGCTCTCGGCGGCCATTCGCTGCTGGCCGTCAAGGTCGCCTCGCGTATGCGAGAAGCACAATTGCATGTGGATGTGCGTGCCCTGTTCACCGCACCTGACCTCGCCGCCCTGTCGCTTGCAGTCGCCAGCGACAGGGACAACCAAGAGCACGCCGTCGAAGTCCCGCCCAACCTGATCCCGTCCGGTTGCAGCGTGATTACCCCGGCGATGCTGACGCTGGTAACGCTGGGCGACGAGGACATCGCGCGCATACTGGAGCAGGTGCCGGGCGGTGCCACCAATGTACAGGACATTTATCCGCTAGCACCTTTGCAGGAGGGCATCCTGTTCCATTACCTGATGGAACGCGAAGGCGACGTCTACCTGTCGCCGACCCTGTTCAGCTTCGACAGCCGGGCGCGGCTCGACCGCTTCTTGCAGGCGCTGCAGGCGGTGATTGACCGGCACGACATTCTCCGCACCGCACTCCACTGGGAAGGCCTGGTCGAACCGGTGCAGGTGGTGTGGCGCAGTGCGCCGCTTCAGGTCGAAGAGCCAGTGTTGGATGCCGGACAGGGTGAGATCGCCGACCAGTTACGCCGGCGCTACGATTCGCGCCATTGCCGCATCGATGTGCGGCGTGCGCCGTTGATGGGCATCGCCATCGCCGAGGACGCAGCCAATGGGCGCTGGCTGATGCTGCATCTGCTTCATCACCTGTCGATCGATCACACGACGCTGGATGCCTTGCTGGTCGAAGTGCGCGCGTTCATGCTTTCGCGCGGTGACACTTTGCCCGTGCCCCAACCTTTCCGTAATTTCGTTGCCGACGCACGTCTCGGGGTCGGTCGCGCTGAACACGAAGCTTACTTCCGCGCCATGCTCGCAGACGTCGATGAGCCAACCCTGCCATACGGCATGAGCGACGCGCACGGCAACGGGGAAGCGATGCGCGAAGCGCAACGCGAGATCGATGCCGATCTTTCCCTGCGCGTACGTGCCACGGCGCGGGCCCTGAACGTAAGTGTGGCGAGCCTGTGCCATGTCGCCTGGGCACAAGTGCTGGCGCGCCTGGCGAACCGGAACGACGTGGTGTTCGGCACCGTCCTGTTTGGTCGCATGCAGGCGGGGGGCAGCGCCAACCGTGTACTCGGCATGTTCATCAATACCTTGCCAGTGCGAGTTCGCCTGGCAGAGCAGACGGCGGCCGGCAGCGTACAGCAGACGCATGCGCAACTGACGCAGTTGCTACGCCACGAACATGCCTCCCTTGCCCTGGCGCAGCGCTGCAGCGCAGTTGCTGCCCCTGCGCCTTTGTTCACCGCCATCCTTAATTACCGCTATTCGACCGAACCTGTGGTCGCCGACGACGGCGAGCATTGCGAGCCATGGGAAGGCATCGAACACCTGGGCGGTGAAGAACTGAGCAACTATCCGCTCAGTCTCGATATCGACGACCTTGGTGTCGGCCTGAGATTGAACGCGCAGGCACGGACGCCGGCCGATCCAGCCCAGGCATGCGAACTCATGTATGCCGCGCTCGCACAACTGGCGGGCGCGCTCGAAAGCACGCCAAATGTTCTGGTCACATCGATTGACATCCTGCCGCTGGCCGAACGCAAGCGCCTGCCATTCTACGGGAATGCGATCGATAGCACGTTTCCGGAATCGTCTTGCGTACATGAACTTGTCGAAGCACATGCCGTGCACAGTCCGAATGCGCCGGCTGTCTGTTTCGAAGGCTTATGCCTCAGCTATGCCGAGCTGAATGCACGGGCAAACAGGTTTGCCCGTTACCTGCGGTCCTGCGGCGTCGGACCGGATGCGATGGTTGCGCTGTGCATCGACCGCGAGCCCGACATGGTCATGGCCATGCTCGCAATCCTGAAAGCAGGCGGCGCCTATCTTCCGCTCGACCCGGATTATCCGCCTGAGCGCCTCGCATACATCATCGGCCACGCCCGGCCGGTTGCGATCGTATGCGGGGAGCGCGCCGTTGCCCGCATCAGCGAGGTGGTGCGTACGCATAATGCACCGGTCATCGCGCTCGGTACGGACCGGGCGACATGGCAGCAGGAGGACAGCGCTGATCTTCCTTGCGCAACCACGGGCGTCGGGCCGCATCATCTTGCCTATGTGATCTACACCTCCGGTTCGACCGGCGAACCGAAAGGGGTGATGGTCGAGCATCGCTCGGTCACCAGCCAGGTGAAGGCGCTTGCAAGCCGCTACCGTATCACTGCCAGCGACCGTGTATTGCAATTTGCATCGATCAGCTTTGATGCATCGGTGGAAGAGATTTTCTGCACGCTGCTGTCGGGCGCGACACTGGTACTGCGTAGCGATGCCTGGCTGGCAAATGCGCAGGTATTCTGGCAACTGTGCGAGGCGAACCGGATTAGCGTGGCCGATTTGCCCACGCGCTTCTGGCAGCAGCTGGCGACCGACACGTCCGCCGTCATCCCGCCATGCGTGAGGGCGGTGATCATCGGCGGCGAGGCGGTAGAGCAGGCCGCCCTGCGCCAGTGGTCCCAGCGTGACGGGCACCGGCCGGTTTTGTTCAATACCTACGGGCCGACCGAGACAACTGTAGTGGTTACGGTTGACGAGATCGTCGATGGCACCAGTTCGCATCGCTCGATCGGTCGTCCGATCGCAAATACCCGGATCTATCTGCTCGATGCCGGCCTGAGGCCGGTGCCGGTTGGCGTTGTCGGTGAAATCTGCATTGGCGGCGTAGGCGTTGCGCGCGGCTACCTTGCAAATTCCGGACTGACCGAAAAAAACTTTATCTTCGATCCGTTTCGCGCCGGTTCGGGCGCGCGCATTTACCGTACCGGAGACTTGGGTC
Source organism: Herbaspirillum sp. GCM10030257 (assembly GCF_042666555.1). NCBI lineage: Bacteria > Pseudomonadati > Pseudomonadota > Betaproteobacteria > Burkholderiales > Oxalobacteraceae > Herbaspirillum > Herbaspirillum sp. GCM10030257. Next base: position 2,171 of record NZ_JBHTDH010000069.1, on the reverse strand, counting down.
GATACCTGCAGGACGGCACGGTGGAATTTCTCGGCCGCCGCGACAGTCAGGTCAAGATTCGCGGCTTCCGCATCGAGCTCGGAGAGGTCGATGCGGCGCTGGGGCGTCACCCGAACGTGCGCAATGCAGTGACCGTCGCCGTTGACGATCCGGTCGCCGGGCGCCGCCTTGCCGTTTGCTACACACCACACAACGAACCGGAAGATCCGCAGTCGTTGCGCCGCTTCCTGGCTGGTTTCCTGCCCGAGTACATGGTACCGACGCAGTTCATCGCACTGGACGCATTGCCACTGACGCCGAATGGAAAACTGGATCGCAAGGCATTGGCCAGGCAGGCATCGACAGGTGCACCACACAACGGCCACGGAGCGGACTACCAGGCGCCGCAAGGCGAGGTCGAAATCCGCCTCGCGCAGATCTGGGCCGAGGTCCTTGGCCTTGAGCGGGTCGGCAGGCAAGACCATTTCTTCGAACTGGGCGGCCATTCGCTGCTCGCCATCAGCCTGATCGAGCGCATGCGCCGCGCCGGACTGCACGCGGACGTGCGGGTCCTGTTCAGCACGCCGACGTTGGCGGAGCTGGCAGCTGCCGTCGGGGATACCCAAGCCATCGTTGCCGTTCCGCCCAATCGCATTCACCCCGGCTGCGAAGCCATCACGCCACAGATGCTTCCGCTGGTGCAGTTGTCGGAAGCGAACATCGACGACATCGTGCGCCATGTTCCCGGCGGCGCCGCCAACATACAGGACATTTACCCGCTGGCGCCGCTGCAGGAAGGCATCCTGTTCCATCACCTGATGGACGAGGAGAGCGATCCCTACCTGCTGCACGGGCTGTACAGTTTCGATAGCCGCGTACGTCTTGAATGCTTCACGGAAGCGCTGCAAACGGTCGTCGACCGGCACGACATCTTGCGCACCGCTGTACTCTGGGAAGGCATGCCGGAGCCGGTGCAGGTGGTGTGGCGCAAAGCTCTGATCGCGATCGAGGAGCTTACGTTCGATCCAAGCCAAGGCAGCCCGGCCGCGCAACTCGAGGACCGGTTCGATCCGCGCCACTATCGGCTCGACGTGCGGCGGGCACCGATGATCCGCTTGTTCGCCATGCACGACGTGGCCAACGGCCGCTGGCTGGCCTTGCTGCTGAACCACCACCTCGCGGGCGACCATACAACGCAGGAACTGGTTGTCAATGAAGTGAGAGCCTGCCTGCAGGGACAGGCGGCGCAATTGCCTGCTCCATTGCCATTCCGGAATTTCGTGGTCCAGGCCAGGCACGGGGTATCCCAGGAAGAGCATGAAGCCTTCTTCAGCCGCATGCTTGCCGACGTGGATCAACCGACCACGCCGTTCGGTTTGGCCGACGTGCGTGGCGACGGCACCGAAATCGTCGAAGCCGGGCTCAATGTCGATCACAGGCTTGCCGCACGTATGCGCAAACGCGCGCAAGCCATGGGCGTCAGCGCGGCGACGCTCTGCCATCTCGCATGGGCGCGCGTACTGGCGCAACTGACCGGGCGCGAAGACGTGGTGTTCGGCACAGTCCTCTTTGGCCGCATGCAAGGCGGCGATGGGGCCGACCGTACGCTCGGGCTGTTCATGAATACACTGCCGGTGCGGATAGACATGCGGGAGCGCAGCGTCCAGGACGGCGTGCGTCACACGCACGCGCTCCTGACGCAGTTGCTGCGCCACGAACATGCGTCGCTGGCCCTCGCGCAGCGATGCAGCGCAGTCCCGTCCGGTACGACGTTGTTCAGCGCCTTCTTCAACTATCGCCACAGTGTCCCGGCAGCCACGAACGAAGAGTCGCGGGACAACTGGGAAGGCATCGAAGCGCTCGGCGGCCAGGAGCGCACAAACTATCCGTTGACCTTTTCTGTAGACGATCTCGGCGAAGACTTCTACCTGACGGCCCAAGTGGAATTGCCGATCCAGCCGGAACGGATCTGCGCCTACATGCATACGGCGCTGGAAAACCTTATCGATGCGCTTGACCAGGCACCCGCGTCGCCCGTGGCCAGCCTCGACGTGCTGCCGGCGGCCGAACGTGCACTGGTGGTTGACACCTGGAACGCGACGCATCGCACGGGACGGCAGGGACGGCTGGTCCATGAGCTGTTTGCGGAACAGGCGATACGCACGCCGCGGGCGGTAGCGGTCGCCTGCGGC
>NZ_JBHTDH010000068.1:0-6873 GCF_042666555.1 Herbaspirillum sp. GCM10030257 | reverse complement strand
TGGAGCGGGTGGGCCGGCATGACGATTTCTTCCGGCTGGGCGGCCACTCGCTGCTGGCGGTGACGCTGATCGAGCGCATGCGCCGCGAAGACCTGCATACCGACGTGCGCGCACTGTTCGATACGCCTACGCTGGCCGCGCTGGCCCAGACGGTGGGTGGGACGCACACGCTGGTGACCGTGCCGGAAAACCGGATTGCACCCGGATGCGCATCGATCACGCCGGGCATGTTGCCGCTAGTCGAACTGAGCCAGGGGGACATAGACCGAATCGTGCAGGCGGTGCCGGGTGGCGTTGCCAATATCCAGGACATTTACCCGCTGGCACCTCTGCAGGAAGGGATCCTGTTCCATCATCTGATGACGAAGGAGGGCGACCCCTACCTACTTGCCGGCTCCTATGGTTTCGATTCCCGCAAACGCCTCAATGCTTTCCTCCAGGCACTGCAGTCGGTCGTCGACCGGCACGACATCCTTCGTACGGCATTCCTGTGGCAAGGCTTACCCGAGCCGGTGCAGGTGGTCTGGCGCCATGCACCAGTTGTCATCGAGGAAGTGATGATAGCTCCGGCGAACGGCGACGTCCTTGCGCAGCTCGAAACATTGGCAGATCCGCAGCACCGTCGCCTTGATGTGCGCAAGGCACCGCTAATGCATGTGTATATCGCCCACGATACCGGGAACAATCGCTGGCTGTTGCGTCTGCTCAGCCATCATTTGTGGGGAGACCACACGACGCTGGACGTGGTGATGGAGGAAATGCAGGCGTTTCTTGCCGGGGGCTGGGACGCTTTGCCGGCACCGCTTCCGTTCCGCAATTTCATCGCTCAGACCCGCCTGGGAATCAGCCGTCAGGAGCACGAAGACTTTTTCCGTGACATGCTGGACGGATTCGATACGCCGACTATTCCGTTCGGACTGTCGGACGCCCGGCGTGACGGGGTTGCCACGCACGAGGCAAAAGCCGTTGTCGATCCGGCGCTGGCGGCACGTGTGCGCCGGCGTGCCCGCGCGCAGGGAGTGAGCGCCGCCAGCATATTCCATCTTGCCTGGGCTAGAGTCCTTTCCGAGGTTTCAAACCAGGACGACGTGGTGTTCGGCACCGTGCTGTTCGGACGCATGCAGGGCGGCGCTGGCGCGGACCGGGTGGTCGGTCTATTTATGAACACCTTGCCATTGCGTCTGCGCACTTCCGGAATGGGCGTCCAGACTGGCGTAAAAAACATCCATGCCGCGCTCTCCCGCCTGCTGCGTCATGAACATGCGCCGCTGGCGCTTGCCCAGCGCTGCAGCGTAATCGCAGCGCCGGCGCCGCTTTTTAGCGCGGTACTGAATTACCGGCATAGCAACGTGGCTGTGCCTGCGGACGATGGCACCTTGCAGGCTTGGGAAGGTATCCAGTCACTGGGCAATCACGAGAGAACCAGCTATCCATTTACCCTGTCGGTCGACGATGACGGTGAGGATTTCTTCCTGACGGCTCAGACCGAAGCGCCGGCCGACCCCGAGCGTGTCTGCGGCTATGTCCAAGTCGTACTCGCGGGGATGATGGACGCGCTGGAGCGACGACCTGACCTGCCGGTCGAGCAGCTTGACCTGTTGACACCACAGGAACGCCACCAACTGGAGGTGAACTGGAGCGGCGGCGACGCCACATACCCGGCCGACCAATGCGTTCATACCTTGTTTGAGTTGCATGCAGCACTGGCCCCGGACACGACGGCATTGGTGCATGAAGGCGTGACGCTGACCTACGGGGAGCTCAATGCGCGAGCCAACCGGTTCGCGCGGCATCTGCGCAAGATCGGCGTTGGCCTCGATGCGCGGGTGGCGCTTTGCATGGAACGGGGCATCGACATGGTGGTGGGAGCGATGGCCGTACTGAAGGCTGGCGGCGGCTACGTGCCGCTGGATCCGGCCTATCCAGCGGAGCGTCTCGCATTCATGATAGAAGACAGCACACCCGTTGCCGTGCTGACGCATGCGTCCGTCGTCGGACCCCTGCGGGCAATGCTCAATGCATCGCCTGCTCCGCTGCTCGACCTGGATACTCAGAGCGCGTACTGGGCAGGCGAGGATGACGGTAATCTTGATGTTGCCACCCTCGGACTGGCCCCGCACCATCTCGCTTACGTGATCTATACCTCCGGCTCGACCGGCAAGCCGAAGGGCGTGATGGTTGAGCACCGGCAGCTATGCAGCCAGGTTACGGCACTCAGCCGGCACTGTGCGCTTGGGCCGCAGGAAAGGATGCTGCAATTTGCGTCGATGAATTTCGACGTCTCGGTCGAGGAAATTTTTTGCGCGCTGAGCAGCGGTGCGACGCTGGTCCTGCGTACCCCGGGGTGGGTCGGCAGCGCCCGGACCTTCTGGTCGCTTTGCCGCGAACATGATGTCAGCTGGGTCAATCTCCCGACACGATACTGGGAACAACTGGTTCAGGAAGACCTGTCGTGTATTCCGGACCGCCTGCGGCAGATGATCGTGGGCGGCGAGGAGATGGGCAGCGTGGCGCTCGGGCGCTGGCTCGCGCATCAGGGCCACAAGCCGCGGCTCATCAACGCCTACGGACCAACCGAAACCACAGTCAACGCCGCGTTACACGAACCGCAGGCCGGCGCGGCAAACGGCAGGATCATCGGACGGCCGATGGAGAACGCGCGCATCTACCTGTTAGACCGGAACAGGAAACCGGTGCCGGAAGGGGTGCAGGCCGAACTGTATATCGGCGGTGCAGGCGTCGCGCGCGGCTATCTGAACCGGGACGAGCTGACTCGGGAGCGTTTCCTTCCCGATCCGTTCAGCAGAGAACCGGGCGCCCGGATGTACCGGAGCGGGGATCTGGGGCGTTACCTGCCGGACGGCAGTATCGAGTTCTTGGGCCGCAACGACCAGCAGGTCAAGCTGCGCGGGTTCCGCATCGAGCTGGGTGAAATTGAAGCGAAGCTGCTGGAACAGCAAGGCGTGCGCGAAGCGGTGGTGCTGACGCGCGAAGACCGGCCCGGTGATATGCGGTTGGTGGCTTATGTGACCAAGACGGAGGAGGCGCGGCTCGACAGCGAAGCGCTGCGCGCAGTTCTGTCGGTAACGCTGCCGGAGTACATGGTGCCGGCGGCGTATGTGCAGCTCGACACGCTGCCGCTGAACCCGAACGGCAAGCTCGATCGCAAGGCGTTGCCGGCACCGGAAGACGACGCCTACGCGAGCCATGCGTATGAAGCACCGGTCGGTGAAGTTGAAACTGCGCTGGCTGCGATCTGGGCCGAAGTTCTGGGCGTTGAGCAGGTAGGCCGCCACGACAACTTCTTCACCCTCGGCGGCCACTCGCTGCTGGCGGTCAAGGTCGCTTCACGCGTGCGTCAGGTACTGGGCGTGGAACTGGACGTGACCGAGCTGTTCGCCCATGCCAGCCTGTCCGCACTGGCAACAGCCGTCGGCCAGGCTGCCCAAAGCGAGCTGCCAGCCATTGCGCTGGCGTCGCGTGAAGACGCGCTGCCGCTGTCGTTCGCGCAGCAGCGGCTGTGGTTCCTGTCGCAGATGGAAGGCGTCAGCCAGGCGTATCACATCCCGCTCGGACTGCGCATGCAGGGCACGCTCGACCGTGCAGCGCTGCGCCATGCGCTGGACCGCATCGTCGCCCGCCATGAAGCCTTGCGCACGACCTTCGTGCTGGAACAAGGGCAGCCGGTGCAGCGCATCGCCGCTGACACTGGCTTCGCGTTGCAGGAACACGATCTGCGCAACCAGAGCGACGCCGAAGCCAGACTCGGCGAACTGGCCGAGGCCGAAGCCGCAGCGCCGTTCGATCTTGCCACCGGCCCGCTGGTGCGCGGGCAACTGATCCGGATCGCCGACGATGAGCACGTGCTGCTGGTGACGATGCACCACATCGTCTCCGACGGCTGGTCGCAGGGCATCCTGGTCAACGAGTTCAGCGCGCTGTACAACGCCTTCAGCACCGGCAAGGAAGATCCTCTGCCGCCACTGGCGATCCAGTACGCCGACTACGCGGCCTGGCAGCGGCGCTGGATCGATGGCGACGTGCTGCAGGCACAGGCCGCCTACTGGCAGCAGGCGCTGGCCGGGGCGCCAGCACTGCTGGAACTACCGACCGATCGCATCCGACCGCCGCATCCCGACGTCACTGGCGCCGGTGTCGACATTGAGCTGGACGTTGCTCTCACACGGGGCCTCAAGGACCTAAGCCGCCGACACGGCACCACGCTGTTCATGACCGTGCTCGCGGCCTGGGCTGCCTTGCTGGCGCGTCTGTCGGGACAGGACGACGTCGTCATCGGCACTCCGGTGGCAGGGCGCACGCGCGCTGAAGTCGAACCCTTGATCGGTTTCTTTCTCAACACGCTGGCGCTACGCATCGAACTCGGCGCCGAGCAGAGTGTTGCCGGCTTGCTCCGCCACGTCAAGGAACAGGTACTTGGAGCGCAAGGCAACCAGGATCTGCCGTTCGAACAGGTAGTGGAGGTGGTCAACCCACCGCGCAGCGTCGCGCATCACCCTTTGTTCCAGGTCCTGATCAACTGGCAGAATAATCAGGTCTCCGAGCTCAAACTCAACGGACTGACACTGTCGTCGGCAGATGCGACCTACGATCTGACGAAGTTCGATCTGGCGTTGAATCTGACCGAGATGGATGGACAGATCGTCGGTGCGGTGACCTATGCCACATCGCTGTTCGACCGGACAACGATCGAGCGCTGCACTGCGCAGCTGCGGCAACTGTTGCAGGCCATGGTGCTTGACGATCGCCAGCGGGTCGACAGCCTGCCTTTGCTGCCGGCGGTCGAACGTGCACTGGTGGTTGACACCTGGAACGCGACGCATCGCACGGGACGGCAGGGACGGCTGGTCCATGAGCTGTTTGCGGAACAGGCGATACGCACGCCGCGGGCGGTAGCGGTCGCCTGCGGCGCGGCGCATATCAGCTACCGCGAACTCGACGTCCAGTCCAGTCGCCTCGCGCACCACCTGCGCGCGCTCGGCGTCGGCCCCGACGCCCGTGTCGCGCTGTGCGTGGAACGCAGCATCGACATGGTGCTGGGCATGCTCGCCATCCTCAAGGCCGGCGGCGCCTACGTGCCGGTCGACCCCGGCTACCCGGCCCAGCGCCTGGGCGCAATGCTGCAGGAATGCACGCCCACCGCCATCCTCAGCCGCAGCAGCGTGCTCCCGGCCATTGCTCCGCACGCCGGCGAGGTGCCGCTGATCGACCTGCAGGCTGATGCTGCCAGCTGGCAAGACCAGCCGGACAGCGCACCGCAACACACGGCACTGGGTCCTGAACACCTGGCCTATGTAATCTTCACCTCCGGCTCGACCGGCACGCCCAAGGCGGCTCAGGTGCAGCACCGTGGCCTGCAGAACCTGCTCGACTGGTACCTGGACGACATCGGCGTGTCGCATGAAGACCGGGTGCTGCTGGTCACCTCGCACAGCTTCGACCTGACCCAGAAGAACATCTTTGCCCCGCTGGCGGTGGGCGCCACGCTGCACCTGGCTGACGAACCGTTCGACGCCCAGGCGATCCTGGCGCAGGTGGCAGCGGCCGGCATCAGCCACCTGAACATGGCGCCCAGCGCCTTCCATGCGCTGGTCGATGCCGATGTGGCCAGCCCGCACCGGCGGCTGGGCAGCCTGCGCCGGCTGGTGCTGGGCGGCGAGCCGATCCAGCCGGCCAAGCTGGCGCTGCTGCCCAGCCCGCGCGCGCAAGTCATCAACAGCTACGGCCCGACCGAATGCAGCGACGTGGTCGCCAGTTATCAATTATCGGACGAGCTGGAGCGCTACCGGGGGCACGGCGTGCCGCTGGGCAAGCCGATTCGCAACCTGCGGCTGTACCTGCTGGACCGGCAGGGGCAGCCGGTGCCGATCGGCGTGGTCGGCGAGATCCACATCGGCGGCGCCGGCGTCGGGCGCGGCTACCTGAACCGGGATGAGTTGAGTGCCGAACGCTTCCTGCCCGACCCGTTTGCCAGTGAAGCTGGTGCGCGCATGTACAAGACGGGTGACCTCGGGCGCTACCTGCCCGACGGCAATATCGCCTTCCTCGGGCGCAACGACTTCCAGGTCAAGATCCGCGGCTTCCGCATCGAACCGGGCGAGATCGAGGCTCGGATGCTGGCCCAGGACGGGGTCCGGGAAGCGGTGGTGCTGGCGCGCGACGGTGGACCGGAAGAAGAGCGGCAGCTGGTTGCCTACTACACGCTTGAGCCGGGTGTCACGCTCGAAGCGGTGGCGCTGCGCGCGGCGCTGGCGGGGCAGTTGCCGGACCATATGGTGCCGGCGACGTGCGTGCTGCTGGACGCGTTGCCGCTGAACCCGAACGGCAAGCTGGACCGCCATGCGCTGCCCGACCCGCAGCGCACGGAAAGCACGGCAGCGGACGATGCCCCGCGTGGCGACATCGAAACGGTGCTGGCGCGCATCTGGGCCGAGGTGCTCAGGATCGGGCGGGTCGGGCGCAGCGACGATTTCTTCGACCTCGGCGGCCACTCGCTCTTGGCCGAACGGGTGACTTCGCGTATCCGCCAGGTGCTGGGCGTGGAAGTACGGATTACCCAGTTGTTCACGCGACCGGTGCTGAGCGACTTCGCCGCGGTGGTGCGCGAGGCGGCGCGCAGCGCGCTGCCGCCGATCACGCCGGTGGCGCGTGGCGAAGGGCTGGTACTGTCATTCGCCCAGCAGCGGCTGTGGTTCCTGGCGCAGATGGAAGGCGTCAGCGAGGCCTATCATATGCCGCTCGGCCTGCGCCTGGAAGGGGTGCTCGACACCGGCGCGTTGCGCCATGCGCTGGACCGCATCGTGGCGCGCCACGAATCGCTGCGCACACGCTTCGTCATGCGTGACGGCGTGCCGC
>NZ_JBHTDH010000067.1:0-7360 GCF_042666555.1 Herbaspirillum sp. GCM10030257 | reverse complement strand
GGTGAAGATACGCGGCTTGCGCATCGAGCTGGGGGAAATCGAAGCGTCACTGGCGCGCCATCCGGGGCTGCGCGAAGTGCTGGTGGTGCCGGACGCGGGCGGTACGGAAGCGCTGCTGGCCTACTACATTGCAGCGGACGGGGTGCAGGAGATTTCGGCGCAGGCGTTGCGCGCGCACCTGCTTGCCTTCCTGCCCGACTACATGGTGCCGGCCGCCTACATTCGGCTCGACGCGTTCCCGCTTACGGCCAACGGAAAGATCGATCGTGCCGCGCTGCCACGGCCGGATGCCGATGCGTACTCCATGCGCGCCTATCACGCGCCGGTTGGCGACGTCGAGCATGCCATCGCTGGAATCTGGGCAGATCTGCTCAAGCTGGACAAGGTCGGACGCAACGACCATTTCTTCGAACTTGGCGGACATTCCCTTCTGGCGCTGAGCATGATCGAACGGATGCAGCGCGAAGATCTTGAAGTCGATGTGCGCGTGCTATTCATGACCCCGACTGTGGCAGAGCTGGCGGCTGCGACAAAGAAAGTAAAGGAATTCGTACTATGAGCCTGACCGAGTTGCTGACCGAACTGAATGAAAAAGGGGTCACCCTGTCGCTGAAAGGCAGCGAACTGGTCGTGCGCGGTGAAGAAGGGGTGCTCGACGATCCGGCACTTCGGGCTGTCCTGCGCGCGAACAAAAGCGGCCTGATCGAGCATGTGCGGTCCGGTGCCTATGCCGGTTCTGGCCAGCCCACCGGCGGCGCAAGCCTGATTCCCGACGGTTGCCAACTGATTACGCCTGACATGGTGCCGCTGATAGCGCTCACCGCACAGGATATCGAACGCATTGTTAGCACAGTTCCGGGCGGCGTCTCGAACGTGCAGGATATTTATCCGCTCGCGCCGCTGCAGGAAGGCATCCTGTTTCATCATCTGATGACGGACGAAGGTGATCCGTATCTGCTTCACAACGCGTATGCATTCGACAGCCGCGAGCGGCTTGATGCTTTCGTGCGTGCAACGCAGGTCGTCGTCGATCGCCACGATATCCTTCGAACCGCGGTGTTGTGGGACGGTTTGCCGGAGCCGGTGCAAGTGGTATGGCGGAAGGCGACATTGGTGGTCGAAGAGTTCGACCCCGATCCGGCTTTGGGCGACGTGCTGAGCCAGTTGCAGTCCCGCTTCGATCCCGCGCACTTCCGCATCGATGTGCGTCAGGCGCCGCTGATGCGCTTTTGCATAGCCGAGGATCGCGCCCGAAGCCGTTGGATATTGTTGTTCCTGAACCATCACCTGGCCGGCGACCATACGACGCTGGAAGTCATGAAGGACGAGATCCGGGCACATCTGCTCGGCGAAGCGTCATCGCTGCCGCGGCCATTGCCTTTCCGCGATTTTGTTGCACATACGCGCATGGGCGTGAGCCGCGAGGAGCACGAGGCCTTCTTTCGCGACATGCTTGGCGACGTGGACGAAGCGACCATCCCGCTGGGGCTTTCCAATGTACAGGGGGATGGTTCTTATACCACCGAATGCTGGCATGAATTCGATGCCGAATTGGGCGAACGCCTGCGCCGGCAGGCGCGCCTGACTGGGGTCGGACCGGCCACTCTGTTTCACCTTGCGTGGGCGCTCGTGCTTGCCAAGCTGTCCGGGCGCGAGGATGTCGTGTTCGGCACCGTCCTGTTTGGACGCATGCAGGCAGCCGCTTACGCCGAACGCGCGGTCGGCATGTTCATCAACACGCTGCCGATCCGCTTACGTGTCGGCGAAGGCGGGGTGCTTGAAGGCGTGCGCGTCACCCACGATCTGCTGACCCGCCTGATGCGCCACGAGCACGCATCGCTTACGCTGGCTCAGCGTTGCAGCGGCGTGGAAGCGCCAAAGCCATTGTTTACCGCCTTCCTGAACTTCCGACACAGCCCGGGTAGGGAACAGGCTCGTGGTGCAGGACCCGATGTATGGGCCGGCGTAGAGATGCTGGGAGGAACCGACCGCACCAACTATCCGTTTAACCTAAACGTGGACGACCTAGGTACAGGCTTTTCGCTGCACGCCCAGGTTCAATCGCCGTTCGATCCGAAGCGCATCTGCCGTTACACAGAGACGGCGCTGGCGGCGCTGGTACAGGCTCTCGAGCGCACGCCGGCTGCGCCGCTGCATGGACTGGACATTCTTCCAGAGGACGAACGCCGGCAGCTTCTCGTCGAATGGAACGCTACATCGGCTGCACATCGCAGCGAGGTGTGCATCCACGCATTAATTGAAGAGCAGGCGCGGCGGAGGCCGGAGGCGATAGCGGTTGTGCATGACGACGCCACGCTTTCCTACGGCGAATTAAACCGCCGCGCAAACCAGTTGGCGCATCATCTGCGCGGCCTGGGCGTCCATCCCGATGCCCGCGTCGCCGTATGCGTGGAGCGCAGCCTGGACATGGTGATCGGCATGCTGGCCGTGCTCAAAGCGGGCGGCGCCTACGTTCCGCTCGATCCGGCCTACCCTGCAGAGCGCCTGGCGCTCATGATCGACGACTGTGCTCCCGCTGTCGTATTGACCGACGGCCTAGCGCCGCTGCGTACCTCGGCCGCGGTGGTGGACCTGCATACAAGCGCGGCACGCTGGGCGCGCCAGCCCGACACGGACCCGGAAGCCACGCTTGTCGGCACGACTTCGGCACACCTTGCTTATGTCATCTACACTTCAGGTTCCACCGGCTCACCGAAGGGCGTCATGGTTGAACACCACTCGCTGGCGAACCATATCGCGTGGCAGGTCGGAAGTTTCGGCTTTTCCGAAAACGACGCGGTACTGCAACGAACCTCGATTTCCTTCGATGCTTCCGTGTGGGAGTTGTGGACGCCATTGGCCATTGGCGCGCGCCTGGTGTTGCTGCCACCCACGCTGGACCGCGACGCGGCTGGCATTGTACGCACTATCGTCGACAGGCAAGTGACAGTCGCCCAGTTCGTGCCTAGCCTGCTGCGCCTGGTGATGCTGGAACACGAAGGAAGCGGTCCCTTGTGTAATTTCCTCTTCAGTGGCGGCGAGCCGCTGGACGCTGAATTGGCATCCCAAGCGCGCAGATGCGCGCGGCATGCCTTCGTCAATCTCTACGGTCCTACCGAAGCAACGGTGGACTCCATCACTTGGTGCGCTTCGGAAGGCAGCGTGCCGCAAGTGGTTCCTATCGGCCGTCCGATCGATAATGCGCGCATCTACATCCTGGACCGGCGCGGCTTGCCGGTGCCGATCGGCGCGGTGGGCGAAATACATATCGGGGGTGCCGGTGTTGCGCGCGGTTACTGGAATCGTCCTGCATTAACGGCGGAGCGCTTCGTTCCCGATCCTTTCAGTGCCGTGCCGGGGGCGCGGATGTACCGCAGCGGTGACCTGGGGCGCTACCTGCCGGATGGGAACATCGAGTTCAGGGGCCGTAACGACCAGCAGGTCAAGCTGCGCGGTTACCGTATCGAACCAGGAGAAATCGAAGCTGCGCTGCTCAGTCATCCGGATGTCACTCAGGCCGTCGTGGTCGCGCGCGAGGACCATCCGGGCGACAGGCGGCTGGTCGCCTACTACGTAACGCAGGAGGTAATTGATGCGGAAGCGCTGCGCTTACATCTTCAGCAATCGCTGCCGGACTACATGCTGCCTGCCGCCTGTGTTGCGATGCCGGCTCTGCCGCAAACGCCCAACGGCAAGTTCGATCGCAAGGCGCTGCAGGCGCCCGAATCCTATGCGATTGCGGTGCGCGGATACGAAGGTCCGCGCGATGATGTGGAGGCCGTGCTGGCGCAGGTGTGGGGCGAAGTGCTGCAGCTTGAACGGGTCGGGCGAGACGATCATTTCTTCGATCTGGGCGGACATTCCCTGCTTGCGGTGAAGGTTGCTTCGCGGCTGCGCCGCCGTATCGGTGTTGAAATCAGCGTGGTCAGCCTGTTCAACCACCCGGTATTAAAGAACTTTGCCGAGTTCGTGAAACAGGCCGCACGGAGCGAGCTGCCACCGGTCACACCGGCCAGCCGCGACGAGCCGCTGGCTTTGTCGTACGGGCAGTCGCGCCTCTGGTTCCTCGCGCAGATGGAAGGCATGAGCCAGGCTTATCACATGCCGTTCGCGCTGCTACTAGAAGGCAAGCTAGATGTGCAGGCGTTGCAGTGGGCGCTGGACCGTATCGTGGCGCGGCACGAAGCGTTGCGCACCCGCTTCGAGTTGCGCGGCGAGCTGCCAGTGCAAGCGGTTGACCCTGCCGATACCGGCTTCCGGTTGGGGCACGAAGATTTGCAGAACGACGTCGATCAGCAGCAGGCGCTGCAACGCCTGCTGGAAACGGAATCCGCAGCACCCTTCGACCTGGATGCCGGCCCCCTGGTGCGCGGCCGCCTGGTTCGGCTAGCAGCGGAACGGCACGTGCTGCTCGTGACCGTACACCACATTGTGTATGACGGTTGGTCGCTTGGCGTTTTCAAGCGTGAGCTGGGCGAGCTCTATCGCGCGTTTGTCGAAGGCGGTACGGATCCCTTGCCACCGTTGGCAATCCAGTATCCCGACTATGCCACCTGGCAGCGACGCTGGCTGAGCGGAGAGGCGCTGCAGGCACAAGCGGCGTACTGGCGAAACAAGCTGTCGGGCGCACCGGCCCTGTTGCAGTTGCCCACTGATCGTCCGCGTCCGGCACAGCAAGATCATGCGGGCGCCTCGGTCGGCTTTGAGCTCGACGACACGCTTTCGCAAGCGCTGTCTGCGTTGAGCCAGCGTCATGGGACGACCCTGTTCATGACCTTGCTTGCCGCATGGGCGGCCTTGCTCGGTCGTCTTTCTGGCCAGGCCGAAGTGATGGTCGGCACCCCCGTTGCAAATCGCATGCGCACCGAGGTCGAACCCTTGATCGGATTCTTCGTCAACACCGTGGCGTTACGCGTCGATTTGTCGGAGGCACCGACGGTCGACACTTTGTTGCGCTCGGTCAAGGAGCTTGCGCTCGAGGCGCAACAGCACCAGGACTTGCCGTTCGAACAAGTGGTTGAAATCGTTAACCCGCCGCGCAGCATGGCCCACAGCCCCTTGTTCCAGGTAATGTTCGTGTGGCAGAACAATGAAGACGACGTGCTTGAGCTGCCAGGCCTGACTTGCGCACCGATCGAAAGCGGACTGGAGCTGACAAAATTCGACCTGACGCTGAACCTCGGTGAAGCGGATGGACGTATTGCGGGCGTCATGGAATACGCAAGCGCATTGTTCGACCGCGCCACCGTGGAACGTCACCTTGCCTATTTCCGCCGTCTCCTGGAGGCATTTGTGCAAAGCGAGCAGCTGCAGGTGGCGCAACTGCCCATCCTGGACGCGCTCGAACGCGAGCGCCTGCTGTTTTCGTGGAATGCTACCCGGGTGGACTACGAGCTCAACCTGGGCATCCACCAGCTTTTTGAAAGACAGGTCGCGCATAACCCCGATGCAGTCGCGCTCAAGCATGAAAATGAGGCATTAAGTTACGGAGAACTCAACAGTCGGGCGAATCGCCTGGCGCGTCACCTGCGCAAGCTCGGCGTAAAGCGCGATGCGCGGGTTGTCGTCTGCATGGAACGCGGAGTTGCGATGGTGACCGGCATGCTGGGCATCCTGAAGGCCGGAGGAGCTTATCTGCCGCTCAATCCTGAATGGCCTGCGGAACGCATCGCCGCGCTGGTGCGGGATAGTGCTCCGCTGGCCACGCTGGTCGACCGCTCAACAGGGACGGACACGGTTCGGGTTCTGGAGGAATCGGGCATACCGCTGATTAGCGTGGAACCTGATTTCCCAGCCTGGCGCGAAGAGGCGGACGGCGATCTCGATCCGGTCGACGCGAACGCGCCGGGAAGCTGTGCTGCCTATGTGATCTACACCTCGGGCTCGACCGGCGAGCCAAAGGGTGTCATTAACGAACACGGTGCCGTAGTGAACCGCCTCACCTGGATGCAGCAGGCGAACCCCATCGGCGCCGGCGATACGGTCTTGCAGAAGACGCCGTTTACTTTTGACGTATCGGTCTGGGAATTCTTCTGGCCGCTGACTCAGGGGGCACGTCTCGTCATGGCACAGGCCGGAGGACACAAGGATCCAGCCTATCTTGCGCGTGTGGTGGCGCAGGAACAGGTCAGCGTCATGCATTTCGTGCCCTCCATGCTGCCCGCCTTTCTCGACCAGGCGGAAGCCTCTGGCTGCAGCAGCCTGAGACATGTGGTGTGCAGCGGGGAAACCTTGTCCGGTGCGCTGGCGCGACGATTCAAGGCGTTTTTGCCGCAAGTGCGATTGCACAACCTGTACGGTCCGACGGAAGCCGCGATCGAAGTGACGGCCTGGGAGTGTGCAGGCAATGCGCTGCCGGACAACATCCCGATCGGCCGCCCGGCCCCCAACAACCGTATCTATCTCCTGGATGCCTGCGGACAACCGGTGCCGCAAGGCGTCGCCGGCGAGATCCACATCGGAGGCATCCAGGTGGCGCGCGGCTACCTCAATCGGCCAGAACTCACAGCCTCCCGTTTCGTACCGGATCCTTTTGCGGATGCACCTGGTGGGCGCATGTACAAGACCGGCGACCTGGGGCGTTTTCTTCCCAACGGCGATATCGAATATCTCGGCCGGAACGATTTTCAGATCAAGATCCGCGGCGTGCGTATCGAACTCGGTGAAATTGAATCGCGGCTTGCATTGCATCCCGCGATTCGTGACGCGGTCGTGGTGGCGAGGCAGACGCCCCTGGGCGAGGCCAGGCTGCTCGCCTACTACACGGTCGTCGATCCGCAGCAACAGGTCGATCCATACGCACTTCATCTGCACCTGGCCGCGGCCTTGCCTGAACAGATGATCCCGACCGCCTTCATGGCGCTCGATGCCTTCCCGGTTTCAGCAAATGGCAAGCTGGACCGGCAGGCGTTGCCGGAACCCGACCGCGAGGCCCTGGCGGTGTGCGCATACGAGGCCCCGCATGAAGGGATCGAGACACGGTTGGCCGCGCTCTGGCAGGATTTGCTTCAGGTCGAAGCGGTCGGTCGTCATGACGACTTCTTCCGGCTCGGCGGCCACTCGCTTCTCGCCGTGCGCCTGATCGAGCGCATGCGGCCGCTGGATCTGCATGCGGATGTACGCATGCTGTTCACCTTCCCCACGCTGGCCGCGCTTGCCGAAGCGGCAGGGAAGGGAAGCGATGCGGTGGAAGTAAAAGAATATCGCCTTCCCGAAGATTGCAAAGCAATTTCACCCGCGATGCTGCCGCTGGTGACGTTGACGCAGGAGGAGATTGACCGGGTGGTTGGCGGGGTGCCGGGCGGGGTGGCCAACGTGCAGGACATTTATCCGCTGGCGCCGCTGCAGGAAGGCATCCTGT
>NZ_JBHTDH010000066.1:0-8880 GCF_042666555.1 Herbaspirillum sp. GCM10030257 | reverse complement strand
GCTTGCGGGCTTCGGCCGGATTGGCGATGTTGACTTCCTTGCCATTCCAGAAAACCTGGCCGGCATCGGGTTTGACCGATCCGTAAATGATCTTCATGAGGGTCGACTTGCCGGCGCCATTTTCGCCAAGGATGGAATGAATCTCCCCCGGCATGACGTTCAGGTCGACACCATCGTTCGCGACCACGGAAGGATATTTCTTGGTGATCCTGCTTAGGCTTAGGCGGGTGTCCATGTCTCAATTGGATAATTGGCTGCTGTGCGCGTCAGATCGCAGCTCTTCTTTAAGGGTATTTTCCCTTGTAGTTAAGGATCTACGTTTTTTATTGCAATCCGTACCAACGTAAATATATAAATTGCCGTAGTGCAAAACGTCACCTTCGAGATGTACTCCGAAAGTTCATATTAACTTCCTAACTCTAGAGCATGAAACTCTAAATGTTCTTTAATAAAGGAACTGATAAAATAATAGCTATGGTCGTAACCTGGTTGCATGCGCAACATGATGTGACGGTCTGTTGCACGCGCTGCTTCAGTCAACAATTCTGGCCGAAGCTGCTGCAGAAGAAATTTATCTTCTGTACCCTGATCAATCAGTACCTTTCCCGTGAACGCACTGTCTCTTAATAATGCCGCCGCGTCCCACTGTTGCCATTCCTGTTCGTTCTCACCAATATATTTCGAAAGTGCCTTTCTACCCCATGGACAACGGCTCGCTGATGCAATTGGTGCAAACGCCGAAACCGAACGGTATTTTTCAGGCCGTTTAAGCGCGCAGATTAATGCGCCATGGCCGCCCATCGAATGACCCATGATACTTTGGCGCGTCCGATCCACGTTCGGAAAGAGTGTTGATACGGTCGCAGTCAACTCATCTGTGACGTAGCTGAACATGCGGTAATGGTTGGACCATGGCGGTTGCACTGCGTCCACGTAAAAACCAGCTCCATATCCAAAGTCCCAATCATCGGCTTCTCCGGGAAGTCCAAGCTTTGGGGGGCTAGTATCTGGAGACACGAGCATGAGTCCCAGGCATGACGCAAGTCGCTGCGCACCGGCCTTAGTCATGAAGGTTTCATCTGTACACGTCAAACCGGCAAGGAAATACACAACCGGCAATGGTCGGCGAGACGTTGCCGGAGGCACATACACCGAAAACTTCATTGGCGTACCCGTATTGGTGGAGTGATGGCTGCAAAAATATTGGGTTCCACCAAAAGCGCGTTGCTGAGTGATGATTTCCATACAATTAATACACAATAACGCTACGGATCGATTCGCCGGTGTGCATCATGTCAATGGCGTCGTTGATTTTTTCCAAAGGCAACAGGTGAGTAATCAGAGGATCGATCTTGATCTTTCCATCCATGTACCAGTCGACGATCTTCGGCACTTCGGTACGCCCGCGCACACCGCCGAAAGCTGTTCCTTTCCAAACCCGTCCTGTGACCAGCTGAAATGGACGCGTACTGATTTCCTGCCCTGCGCCTGCGACACCGACTACAACCGATACGCCCCAACCGCGATGACAGCATTCAAGCGCCTGGCGCATCAACGTGGTATTGCCCACGCATTCAAAGCTATAGTCCGCGCCACCGTCCGTTAACGCAACCAAATGAGCAACGAGATCTTCACCGTGGAGGTCCTTGGGGTTGACGAAATGTGTCATACCGAAGGATTCGGCAAGTTCTTTACGGGCTGGATTGATATCAACACCAATAATCTTGTTAGCGCCAACCAGACGCGCTCCTTGTATGACATTGAGCCCGATGCCGCCCAAGCCGAACACGACGACGTTGGAGCCGGCCTCGACCTTAGCGGTATTGATCACAGCACCGATGCCGGTCGTTACCCCGCAGCCGATATAGCATACTTTATCGAATGGAGCATCTTCACGAATCTTGGCCAACGCAATCTCAGGGAGCACAGTGTAGTTGGCGAAGGTAGAGCATCCCATGTAATGGTGGATCTTCTTGCCGTTGATCGAAAAACGACTACTACCGTCGGGCATTACGCCCTTGCCCTGAGTACTGCGAATTGCCGTGCACAAATTGGACTTCTGCGACAGGCAAGTTTTGCAGCCCCGACATTCCGGCGTGTATAGAGGGATGACGTGATCACCGCGCTTGAGCGATGTAACGCCTGGGCCGACTTCCACCACTATGCCGGCGCCTTCATGTCCAAAGATCGCAGGGAAAAGGCCTTCCGGGTCAGCGCCCGAGCGAGTGAATTCGTCCGTATGGCAAACCCCCGATGCCTTGATCTCGACGAGAACTTCCCCATGACGTGGGCCTTCAAGCTGCACTGTTTCTATTACTAGGGGTTTTCCTGCTTCATAGCAGACCGCTGCGCGTACATCCATCTTTAACATCCTTTTTCTGTCTGATTAGTTGTCAACCGGCTTATAGGCCCGTCTCAAAAATTCCGGGCATACCGACGAAGCGAGGCAGGCGTTTTACACGCTCGATCCATCTCCTGATCGCCGGATAATCATCACGTGATATTCCGCCCTCTTCAGCCATCGCGATATACGGAAAACAAGCAATGTCAGCGATTGTGGGATGGCCACAAGCGAGCCAAAGTTGGGCCTGGGCTTCCATATCCGCCAAGTGCTCGTCAATGATCCGGAAAATTTGGTGTGCGCCACTGCGCGCCATCTCTATATCTAATTCGTAGCCAAGCGCGTCATGTAGCCGGGCTGCCGAAGCGGTACGCGTGATGTCATCCGCGGTGGATAGCCACATCGCGATGCGCCCGCGCGTTGCTGCCTCCTCTGGGTACCATTGTCTGCTCGTGTCATATCGACTGGCTAAATAGACAAGAATTGCCTGCGCATCCCGCAGTCTCAGATCTCCGTCATCTAATACCGGTAGCTGTCCAAACGCGTTAATTTCGAGGAATTCTGGTGATTTATGTTTCTTTCCTGGATAAAAATCCACAGGAACAGCCTGATATTTGACATCAAGCATTTGCATTAGCAATCGCGCTTTGTAGCAGTTCCCCGAAAGCTCATAGTTATATAGGGTGATCATTGAATTCTCTAGTTTCTGATTATCTTATGCAGTCTTGTGCACGCCGTATTGCATCCCGATCTGGCGAAGCCAACGTCGGTACGCTGTCGAGCCCGCGTCAGCACGGGCTGGCACTTCCGACTTCATGTCAAGCGGTAGGCGCTTAGGTACCTGGTTTTCAAGAATCGGACGGTCCTGTGCAAATATTGTTTGTTGAAACCCGATAATTTCGGCATCAGTAGCAACGTCATCAAATAGCAGGAGCCACAGCGTCGCTCGGCACTCGTCCTCGCTGATAGGCTGGACATAAACGCCAATGACATCACGTGCATCTGTGCGTGTTGGGCATGTTTTGTAAAGGACGGCGGTGAACGGTTGAGTGATACGATAGGTATAAGCCACATGGAGTCCGCCTGCAGCGCTCGCTGCCGCCTTTGGCTGCCAGAAACGGCATTCTGTCGCCCAAATCTCGCCAGTCTGGGGATCCGTCGTTACCTTATAGTCTGGAACTTCACTATGCGGATCCTTGCCAAGGATATCTGTATGGACATAGGGAAAATGCCCCATATCCAGAAAGTTTTCGATTACGCGCAGGCCGGAAGATTTCACGCCAAAGGTCCCTGCATTAATGAAACGCCGACCAGGCTCATCAAACTCTGGCAACGCAAACAGTTCCTTGCGCGGCGCTCCAAGGGACACCCAGATAAAGCCATGGCGCTGCTGGACCGCGAATTCACGTCCGTTCAAGTTGTCTGGCATGCGTTCGTTGGCGTGCAAGCCGTGAGTCTTGTCCCGCCAAACGATAATCGGCTGTCCGAGCAGCACGGTCTGTACCCTGATCTCTGCGTCCAAGCGTTCGATCGACGTTACGGCAAACCAGTCGTTCAATACATTTTCATCCAGGCTTTGCTGCATTTTTGCCTCCTTGTCATCGATGAAGTGGGTCATGCTGCGGTCCTCAACTCAATTTCTTGACGCAGGCGTTTGAATTGTTCAATATATTTGCGCTTCAGGGCTGCTTCATCCGGCTTCGGCTTTGTGCAACTTACCCAAAGGTGAACGACACACTTCTCCGCGGTCATGGGCTGAAAAAGGAGAATTGATTGCACTGCCGGACCATTCTCCTCTATGAGTATGCTATTCCCATGTATTGCAAGATAATCGGTGCGCCGTTGTAAAACTTGATGACTAACTTCTTCGGCCGAACGATAGATCGTGAAGCTACGGCAAAACACGGCATGTCGGTCGCTATCAGCAAGTGGCCCAACCGCTGGCACGTCTTCATCCGGCGTGCCAAGTGCAACCCACACCATTCCAAATCGCTCGGTTACAGAATATGCGTTGGCGCAAATAGTCTTAGGTGGTGTCATGTTTGGGTGCGCGGGAATGGCCGTGCATTTACCGCTACTGGCAAAGCGCCAGCCATGGTATCCACACGATAGTTCGCCATCAATTATGCGCCCCAAGGTAAAGCGCGTCCCGCGGTGTGGGCAACGGTTTTCCCAAGCCTGTACAGTCCCCTGCTTGTTACGCCATAGGGCTAGTTCTTGACCATGCAAAACTGCAAGGGTGACCTGGTCTACTGGAACGTGTGCCGATGCCATTACGGGAGACCATGTTCCCAACCGTTTGCTTTCAATGAGTATATTCACGATTGTTATTCCTTCTTGCTTGTCCGTTAAAGATCCAGTACCAGCAGATTTGTCTTTGCTCTAGATACACAAGGAAGCATCTTGTCGCACGCTTCCTTTTCCGTATCATTGAGAAAGACGTCGCGATGATCTGGTACTCCCTCGAGTACGCCGGTCAGGCACGTACCACAAACGCCCTGTTCGCATGAAGTCTCGATTTGGCGACCATGACTCGCAAGTACTTCAGTTATCGCGATGCCAGGCGGCACGCTGTACGTCACGCCGCTACGGGCAAGACGAATCTGGAATTCATCCTGCGGCTTATTAAGCGCATCCTGATCGGCGGCAAAGTATTCGAGATGGACGGCCTCGGATGGCCACGCGGGTTTAGCACAGTTGACTATCATGTCCATGAATGGACGCGGACCGCAGAGGTAGAGGTGTTCGCCCCACTCGCGCCGTTCAAGAAGCTGGCCTAAATGAACTCTCATGTCCTCCGGCTGTAGGCCATGATGAAAGTGTACAAAGCGAGAAAACTTGTCCCCAGCCAGAAGCTCATAAAAAGCGGTATGAGAAACGGAACGCGAGTAGTAATGCAACTCGAACGAAGCATTTTGTGCAGCAAGCAGCTTTGCCATGGATAGCAGTGGAGTAATGCCTATGCCTCCACCCAGCAATACGTGATGCGTTGCTGCAGAATCGAGCGCAAAGTTATTTCGCGGCACGCCAATGTCGATGATGTCACCTTCCTTCAAAGCATGCATAGCTTGCGAACCTCCACGGGAGTCTGGCTCTCGCTTGACTGCGATGAGGTAACAATCGCGTTCGTCGGGGCCATTGCACAACGAATATTGGCGGACGAGCCCGTTATGCACATGTACGTCGACGTGCGAGCCCGCGGTAAATTCTGGCAAAGGCGCGCCGAAGGCACTAACAAGACGGAAGGATTTAATGTCTGCCGTTTCATGGCAGATCTTGCTAACTTTGACAGATAGAGTCGTCATGGTAATAAGTATCTGTTCAGTCGTCAGCGATAAGGCGTGATACAACCTGCCCGGTCACTGCGGACATTGCGTTTCATTCACCATCCGCAAAGACGCGAATGGTGGGCGAGCATAGCGCTGGTCTTAGCCCAAGCCGGTCATGCCTTCGACGAGCCAGTTTATTGCCTTGAGTTCGGCATCGGGAATTACGGATCCTTTGGGCACGCGGAGCTTACCGGTCTGGTCGCTGATGGGTCCTGTGAATGGATGCAAGCTGCCATTCGTGATCGCCTGCTGCCGCTCGTTGACGAGTGCGATGACATCCTGCGGAATGGCAGGATTGTATGGAGCCATTTTAACGACACCGGCTTTGAGGCCGTCCCATTGGTGCCGAGAAGTCCATTTGCCGGCGAAAACATCATTAGCAGCGGCGATATAGTGACTGCTCCAGTCAACTAGGAACGACGTAAGATGCTTCTTCGGTCCGTATTTGCTCATGTCGCTGGCATAACCGATTGTCCAAGCATTCAGTTCTTCGCCAACCTGAACGGTTGTTGGCGTATCCGTCATGGAGACGATGACATCGGCACCTTGAGCAACCAAGGTTTTTGCCGCGTCTCGCTCACGGCCAGGGTCATACCAGGAATTGAGCCAGATTGTCTTGCAGACAACTTTAGGGTTTACGCTGCGTGCTCCAAGCATTAATGCATTGGCTGCGCCAACTACGTCGGGAACAGGAAATCCACCAATAAAGGCAATGGTATTGCTTTTGCTCATCTTGCCAGCGACGACCCCGGAAAGATAAGTACCTTCATAATAGCGCGCCTCAAAAGTACCGACATTTTTCGCTTGCCGTATCCCACTGCAGTGCTCAAAAAAGACACTAGGTGCTGTTTGTGCCGCTTTATGGATTGGAGTTTGCTGGGAGAAACTTGTTCCAAATATTAATTTATTGCCCTGTCTTACAAGATCACGAAAGACACGTTCGGCATCAGTCATTTGTGCTACGTTGGCGACAACGCTTGTTTTGATCTTTCCTGGAAATGCGGCTTCCATTGCCTGACGGGCCAAATCATGACTCCGTGTCCAGCCCACTTCTGCAACTGGTGAGACATAGACAATACCAACTTTTAATGCTTCTTGCGCCATTGTTGGTATCGCTATGCCACTGGTTGCCATCGCAATCCCGCCGGCAGACACTTGCTTTATAAAATCCCGTCTCGTCAGCTTTGTCATCTCTCTTCTCCTTTGATATTGATTCGCATTTCCGGCGCATTGTAAAAGGCAGACGTTGCGCTTCATATTTTCTCTGCGATGGCCACGACTTCACTATAAACGGTATACCATCTATGTCAACTGGTATACCATATAGAGGTCATACTTATTTCGATATCACTACCCCATTACCCTGTTGATTGCTTTCCTTATGCGATAATTGGTATGACACTTTCCGTGGCGCGTTGCCGTGGATTTCCAAAAAACAGCACCCTATGCGCACAGAGGATATTGTTGAACGTATTTCCAATGCTATTTTTCAGCATCGCCTGCTACCGGGTGCGAAGCTGAATGAACGGGATTTAGGAAAAGTATTTGATGTTAGTCGTACGTTGATTAGGCAAGCACTGATCAGGTTAGAGAAGGACAAACTTGTCACGATAGAGCCTAATCGCGGCGCATTCGTGTCACGTCCTACACTGGAGGAAGCACATCAGTTGTTCGACGCGCTCATCCTTATCGAAAAAGGATTTATTGAGGCAATCGCGCCGACAATCACTGCAAACCATATTGAAATCCTGCGCACGCATTGCAAGCACCAGGAAAAGGCCGAGTCCGAAGGCAATCATAAGCTTGCCAATGAATTGGGTATCCAATTCCACTTGATCTTAGCGGGCCTGCTTCACAATCCGGTGCTGGAAGAAATTCATCGAGACTTGATGTCCCGCGAGCGCGTCATCACGGCGATTTTTAAGACCGATTTCGATTATTGTCGTCTGCATAACCATCATCGGGCCATTATCGACCACTTGGAGAGCGGTTCAGTAAAACGTGCACAGAAAATTCTCGAATCACACTATCGGCTGGTTGTTAGGGGTTATCATTTAGACGATGTTGCCCTAGGCGACATCGATCTGGCGAGCGCTCTAGCCGGATAATGTAGAGGATACATAGTGGCTACAAGTAAGACATGCGTGGGTCACAGCGGATTTGGCTAATTATGCTGTATAACTTTCCAAGTGTAGGGTGAAACCAATCTTTGTCACCTGACGGTAGATCCCTATTTCACCCACTGCTGAGCTTATGAGCGAGGCTCATGATCGACCTCGCCATATGCAAATAAGAACAATCGTTTTGTCATAATCCTAGCGTCTGCGCACCTTGCGGTTATGCGTGCGCTTATAGGGTTTCGCCGGGCCCGCTACCCGACTTAGTCCGAAACCGCTGCGGAAACTGCGGTTAAAATGACCGTATCCCGGAATTAGTACCGGGCTAACGGAGAAAATTTCGGCTCCGTTGTGGGTGCAGACAAGGCGCTATTCCTTGCCAGACGGGCGAATTCGGCCGGTGTTGCCCACTGCAATGCAGAGTGGGGACGCACCTCATTATAGTACCGCCGCCACTCTTCAATCTTGTGCTGAGCGTCCTCCAGTGACAGGAACCAATGCTGGTTCAAACACTCCTGCCGGAAGCGTCCGTTGAAGCTTTCCACCTTGGCGTTGTCAGTTGGCGTGCCGGGGCGGCTGAAGTCGAGCTCGATGCCACGTTCATACGCCCACTTGTCCATTACCTTGGAAATGAATTCGCTGCCATTATCGACCTTGATGGTCGCAGGCAGTCCGCGTACCCCTGCAATACGGTTGAGTGTGTTCACCACATCCTCCCCCTTCAGACTTTGTCCGACGTCGATGGCCAGACTCTCGCGTGTGTAGTTGTCGACGACGGTCAAGGCGCGAATGCGCCGACCATCGAATAGCGCATCGGCGACAAAATCCATGCTCCAGATCTGGTTCATTGCTGTAACAAGGTGTTTGGGTTGGCGCAGCCTGGCTGATTTGTTTCGTTTGGGCCGCTTGAGCCGCAAAGACAAACCTTCCTGCTGATACAGCCGGTAGACGCGTTTATGATTGTCTGGCCAGCCTTCACGCCTGAGCATCACATGCACTCGCTTATAACCATAGTGCACGCGTGCAGCAGCGATCTCCTTGATGCGCATGATGAGCAGCGTGGCGTCACGCCTGACCGACTTGTATGCATACA
>NZ_JBHTDH010000065.1:0-9486 GCF_042666555.1 Herbaspirillum sp. GCM10030257 | reverse complement strand
CTTCGATCAGTTCATGGATGCAGGAGTGATCCGGATAGGCAGCGTGCGTCGCGTTCCACTCGACCAGCAGACGCCGGCGCTCGCTGGCGTCCAGCAGTGGCAGCGTGGCGATGCTGCGGCTATCGTCTTCCACCATTGCCTGCAGCACCTGCCGCAGGTAGCCACAGTACCGTTCTATCGTCGCCCGTTCGAACAGCGACGTCGCATAGACGATGCCGCCGCCGATATGGTCGCCGACTTCACCAAGATACAGCGACAAATCATGCTTGGCCGTCACGAACGGCACGCCAACCGGAGACACTTCCAGTCCCGGCAGGTCGAGCTTGCCTTCCTCCGTGCTCTGCCAGGTGAACGACACCTGGTACACCGGGCTGTGCGCGGTGCTGCGCGGCGGGTTGACGATCTCGACCACCTGCTCGAACGGCAGGTCCTGGTGCTGCTGCGCTTCCAGCGCCTGCTTCTTCACCCGCTGCAGCAACTCCCCGACAGCCGGCTGCCCGGACAGGTCCACGCGCAGCGCCAGGTTGTTCAGGAAGAATCCAATCAGCGGTTCAAGCTCAGGACGCGCGCGGTTAGCGAGCGGTGTGCCCACCACCAGTTCGTCCTGTCCGGCGAGCCGTGAAAGCAGGCTTGCCCAGCCGGACAGCAGCGTCATGAACAGCGTCGTGCCGTGCCGCCGGCAGAGTGACTTGAGGCCTTGGGAAAGCGATTCATCCAGCATCAGCTCGACCACTCCACCGCGTCCGTCCTGCAGCGACGGTCGTGCATGGTCGATGGGCAGTTCCAGCAAAACCGGCGCGTCGGTCAACGTGTTGCGCCAGTACTCGACCTGTGCCTGCAAAATTTCTCCGGATACCCAATGCCGCTGCCACACGGCATAGTCCGCGTACTGAACAGGCAGCGGAGCCAGGCTAATTTCATCTCCCTGTGAAAAGGCTCTGTACAGCGCGCTGAATTCATTGACCAGTACGCCCTGCGACCAGCCGTCAGACGCGATGTGATGCATGGTGACCAGCAGGACGTGCTCATCCTTGCCGACGCGGACCAGCCGTCCCCGTATCAATGGCCCCGATGCCAGGTCAAATTCGGCCGCGGCCTCCTCTTCAATCAATCGCTCAAGGCTTGCCTCGATGTCGGCGGCGGCCTCAAGGTTAAATTCCTTCAAGAGGAAATTGCCGTCTACGTCAATCTGTTGGACTGGTTCGCCGTCCACCATGACAAAGCGGGTTCGCAGAATCTCATGCCGTTCCACGATGCTGTCGAGCGCCAGGCCAAGTGCAGCGCGGTCCAGTTTTCCGCGCAGCCGCAAACCCATCGGAATGTGATGTGCGCTGCTGCTGCCTTCCATCTGGGCGAGGAACCAAAGCCGTTGCTGGGCAAACGAGAGCGGTAACGGCCCGTCCCGGCCCACCGGCTCCACAGCGGGAATGGCACCGACGGCGGCGCCTTGAACGATCCCGGCAAGCTCAGCCAATACCGGATGGTTGAACAGATCGGTCACCCCGATCTCTGCAGAGAACCTGCGCGCGATGCGCGACACAACCTTGACTGCCAGCAGCGAGTGGCCGCCAAGCTCGAAGAAGTGATCGAAACGGCCGACCCGTCCGATTTCCAGCACTTCGGCCCAGATCTTCGCCAGCTCGTTCTCGATACTGCCAACCGGCGCGACATAGGCCTCGCCCTGCCAACCGGCCCGATCCGGGGCCGGCAACGCTGCCCGGTCGAGTTTTCCGTTCGACGTCAGGGGCAAGCTGTCGAGCCAGATGCAGGCCGCGGGCACCATGAATTCCGGAAGCGCGGCACGCAGATGCATGCGCAGGCTTTCGACGTCGGCATCGTCTTCTTCGCGACGGACACAATAGGCAACGAGTTGCCTGTCGCCCGCCCGGTCCTCGCGCAGGATGACCGCCGCCTCGCGCACTGCCGGGTGCTCCAGCAAGCGCGCCTCGATCTCGCCCGGTTCGATGCGGAAACCGCGCACCTTGACCTGGAAGTCGTTGCGTCCGAGATACTCAATGGTACCGTTTGGCCGATAACGCGCCAGGTCACCGGTCTTGTACATCTGCGCCTTAGAATCGGCGGTAAATGGATCGGCAATGAAGCGTTCATCCGTCAATTCCGGCCGGTTCAGGTAACCGCGCGCGACGCCGGCGCCAGCAATGAAAATCTCGCCGATGACGCCGATCGGAACCGGTTGATGCTGCGCATCGAGCAGATAGATCCGGGTATTGCCGATCGGCCGCCCAATGGGTACCGCCGAGCCTACTTCGTCGCCGGCAATCTCATGGACGATACAACCGACCACGGTTTCCGTCGGCCCGTATTCATTGACCATGCGTACGCCGGGCTGGAGGCGCTGCCACATCGCGACAGTGGCCGGTGCCAGCGCTTCGCCACCAATTACGAACAAGTCGACGTAGCTTGCCGCGTTCGCCCCGGCCAGGCGCTGGCCGAGTGCATCGAGGTGAGCCGGGGTGATTTTTACCAGCCCGCAGCCGCGCGGGTCGCGCACCCGTTGTTCAAGTTGATCGAGTTCCTTGTTCTCGGCGAGCAGATGAACGGTGCTTCCATAAACCAGCGGGGTAAACAGGCTGGTGATCGTCGCATCGAACGAGAGAGACGACGACACCACCGCTCCGTGGTCGGGGCGATATGCCTGCCGCGCCCAGCACAGGTAGTTGGTAAGTCCCGAATGTTTGACCATCACGCCCTTAGGCATGCCGGTCGATCCCGAGGTGTAGATCACGTAGGCCAAGTTCCGTGCGCTCAGTCCGATTTCGCGCGCACCCGGATTGCTGTCTGGCTGCCTGGACCAGCGCCGTCGATCGGCTTCGAGGTCGATGATGGGCGCGCCGGATTCTCCCAGTGCCACCCTGATCGACGCAAATGCCTGTGCGGAGACGCGATCGTGCGTCAGCACCGCCATCGGCGCGCTGTCCCTCACCATGAATCCCAGGCGTTCGGCCGGATAAGCCGGATCCAGCGGCACGTAGGCGCCGCCGGCCTTAAGCACGGCGAGCAAGCCGATCACCATATCGATGCCGCGTTCCATACATACGGCGACGCGTACCTCTGGGCCGACACCAAGTTTCATCAGATGGTGCGCGAGACGATTAGCCTCCGCATTGAGCGTGGAGTAGCCGACTTCCCTGCCTTCGCAGGCAAGCGCTACCGAATCCGGCGTTTTCACGGCCAGTTCCTCGAACAGTTCATGCACGCAGCTTTCCAGCGGATAGGCTTCATCCGTGGCATTCCACTCGACCAGCAGGCGCCGTTGTTCCATTTCGTCCAGCAGGGAAATGCGGTCGACCTGCTGGTGGTCGTCCCGCACCATCCCGACCAGGATGTTGTGCAGATAACGTACGTAGCGTTCGATCGTGGCCTGGTCGAACAGCGCGCTTGCGAACTCAACCCCGCCGACGATGCGGCCGTTGTCTTCGCCGAGATTGAGCATCAGGTCGAACTGCGCCACGTTGTGCGCCGAGCCGACCTGGGAAAGCGCCAAGCCGGGAATATCGAGCTCGCCTTCATCGTTATTGCGCCAGGTGAACAACGACTGGAACAAGGGGTTATGCGCCATGCTGCGCGGCGGGTTGACGATCTCCACCACCTGTTCGAACGGCAGGTCCTGGTTTTGCTGGGCTTCCAGCGCCCGCGCCTTGACACGCGCCAGCATCTCTTTCACCGACGGCGAGTCGGACAGGTCCATGCGCAGCGCCAGCGTATTGACGAAGAAGCCGATCAGGGGCTCGACTTCGGTACGGGTACGGTTGGCGACCGGTGTTCCGATCATTAAATCCTTCTGGCCAGACAAGCGGGAAAGAAGAATTGCCCATGCGCCAAGCAGCGTCATGAACAGCGTCGCACCATGTCGCTTGCTCAAGCGGTCCAGACCTTGAGACAGCTCGGCGTCAAGTTCCAGCGCGACAAAGGAGCCGGCGTAGTCCTGCTGTGCCGGGCGCGGGTGATCCGAGGGAATGTCGAGCAGCGTGGGAGCGCCGGCAAGCGTACGTCGCCAGTAATCGCTTTGCGCCTGAAGCACGTCGCCGCTGAGCCAGCGCCGCTGCCACGCCGCATAGTCAGCGTATTGCACCGTCAGCGGCGGCAAGCCGTCGTCCGCTCCTTCGACAAATGCACGGTACAGACTGCTCATCTCCCTGGTCAGCACGCCCATCGACCAGCCGTCCGAAACGATGTGATGCATCGTGATCAACAGCACATGCTCATCGGCCGCCAGGCAGACTAGGCGGCCGCGCACCAGCGGGCCGGACGCAAGATCGAAGGGTGCGCTCGCCTCCGTTTCGATCAGCGCCAGCAACGTGCTATCTGTCGCATCCTGCCCGCGCAAGTCTTCTTCCATCAGCCGGAAGCCCACATCCGGCGGCGCGATATGCTGCACTGGCGCGCCGTCGACCAGCCCGAAAGTCGTGCGAAGGGTTTCGTGGCGCGCCACCACACGATCCAGGGCCTTGCGCAGGGCTACCACGTCAAGCGTCCCTTGAAGGTGCAGGCCAAGCGGAATGTGATAAGCCTGGCTTGCCCTTTCCATCTGGGCCAGAAACCACAGGCGTTGCTGGGCGAACGAAAGTAGTAGTGCTTGCGACCGGTCCGCCGGCTCGATGGGAGGGAGCACGCTTCGCTGCGCTCCCTCCAAGGTGCGCGCAAGGTCGGACAAGACTGGATATTCGAACAACTGCGTCACGCTAAGCTCGATACCCAAGGTTTCGCGCAGTTGGGATACCACGCGCATGACCAGCAATGAATCTCCGCCCATGGCAAAGAAATGGTCGTGCCGTCCCACGCTCTCCAGTTTCAGCACATCGCCCCAGATCGCTGCCAGCGTCTCTTCGACCAGACCTTCGGGCGTGGCATAGCCGGCGGACGCGAACGCTTCCGCGCCGGGCGCAGGCAAGGCCTTGCGATCGAGCTTGCCGTTTGCATTCACCGGCAGCGCGTCCACGATGACGTAGGCTGCCGGCACCATGTAGTCCGGAAGCGACTGCTTCAGGTGCTCGCTGAGTTCCGCGCTCGTAAGTAGCGATCGTTCCTGCCGCTCGCCTGCCTGCGGATCGCGGCCGAACAGAAAATCGTAGAACGGAGTGTGTCGGTACTCCTCGCGGTAGTGATGCGAACTGTAAACGAAAGGAAACACTTCGCCGTTCTGGCGGATCAGTTCGCCCGACAAGTGGTAGTCCGGATTGATGCCGTTGTCACACAGCTTGCTCACGATGTCCACCCGGATCGTATCGCCACTGGTAACGTCGATTCCCGGATAGAAGACGGGAAAGTACACCGGCAGCCAGCAGTAACGATGATCGATGATGTCTATCACCTCGTCGTGCGCGGTGTACAGGTTGAGCCAGACGAGAAAGCCATCGATCCGGGCGTCGCGCGTGATCGTGAAGCGTTCCTCGCGCCTGAACGCCGGATCGGTTTGAACCGTGTGATCGAGGTCTTCCAGCGTGCCGACATTGGAAATCAGGTTTTGCCGGGTCACGCCGCTCAGGCACAGGCGGAAATCGAACTTGTAGCCGCGGTGCTCAAAGATCTTGTCGATGTACTGGGCGCCTGTATCAGAAAAACGGGGATCGGCAAGAAATTCCTCAGGCAAGGTGACGGCTGCAATCCGCGTCATCGTTCGCTCTGGGATCATCACGCCGTCGTCTTTCATGAAGCGCCAGGCGTTGTTGATCAGCACCCCCGCACCTTCGCAGCCGCCGATGGATCCGACGATCTCGGAGACGCAGACATCGGCCAGTTCGGGAAGTTCGACCTTGGTCGCGTCGCCATGGATCAGGATGATCCGTTCGCTCAGCCCCAGTTGCTCGATGCAGGCCTTCGCCTTCCGGTAGCTTTCCTCGAGCAACTCTATCGCATACACCTTGCGCGCTCCCGCCTCCACGCAGAAGCGCGCGAGGATGGCGTCCTTGCCGGTACCAATTTCCACCACCACCTTGTCCCTGACCGCCCGGCCGATCGCCAGCTTGTAGCTCCGGTTGCGGCGCTCGTCGTTGGTCATCGCGAAATAAAGCAGGTCGTCGTAGACGAAGTACTCGGCGATCGACGGCCACAGTTCGATGCGCTGCAATGGCTGCGGAACGACGTAGGCAACCAGGCGCCGGTCGCCGGGCTCGTCTTCGCGGCAAAGCACCACCGCCTGCTGTACGTCCGGATGCTGTGCAAGCCGTGCCTCGATCTCGCCCGGCTCGATGCGGAAACCACGCAGCTTGACCTGGAAGTCGCTACGACCGAGGAACTCGATGCAGCCATCCGCCCGATAACGCCCAAGGTCGCCGGTCCGGTACATCCTTGCCTGCGGATCGCCGGCAAAGGGATCGGGCAGGAAACGTTCAGCACTCAGTTCCGGGCGGTTCAGGTAGCCGCGCGCGACCTGGACACCACCGACATGGATTTCACCAGCGACACCAACCGGAACCGGCTGGCCCTTAGCGTCCAGCAGGTAGATACGGGTATTGCGTATTGGGCGGCCAATCGGCGGCGCGGCGTCCTCCGCCGCATCGCAAAGATGCATTGCCGCGCAGACCGTGGTTTCGGTCGGGCCGTAGGCATTTACCATGCGACGCCCGGGTGCCCAGCGCTTCACCAGCGCCGCGCTTGCCGCATCGCCGGCGACCACCAGCGTGCTCACCGTGCTCAGTGTCGCATCGTCCGGCATGGCCGCCAGCACCGCCGGCGGCAGGGTGACATGGGTAATCCCATGAAAATCGATCAGCTCGCTCAAGGCTTGTCCGGCCAGGACCACATCAGGATCGGCGATATGGAGGGTGGCTCCGGTGCAAAGCGTCACCGCAATCTCGGAGACGCAGGCATCGAAACTCGGCGATGCGAACTGCAATACGCGGCTGTCACTATCGACAGCAAAGTCTTCCGCCTGCGCCACCACCAGGTTGCAGATACCGCGGTGTTCGACCATCACTCCCTTCGGCTGCCCGGTCGAGCCCGAGGTATAGATCACATAAGCGGTACTTCCGGCCGTCACTGCGTCGGACGACTGGTCGGGATCGGTGGTCTTTTCATTCGCCCATTCGTGAGAGTCGAGTTCCAGGTCAAGCGAGGGAACGGCGCTTGCAGCCAGGCTCCAGAGCGCCTCTTCCGGCAGCGCACCGCAGGTGAGGATCAGGACGGGGGCGCTGTCCTGCAGCATGTAAGACAAGCGTTCCGGCGGATAAGCGGGGTCCATTGGCACATAGGCGCCGCCTGCTTTCAGAATCGCCAGGATGGCGACCACCATGTCGGTGCTGCGTTCCATGCACAACGCCACGCGCGCTTCTGCCCGTACGCCGCGCTTGCACAAGCGATGCGCCAGGCGGTTCGCAGCGGCATTGAGCTCGCTGTAGCTTAGAGTGACGTCGCCTTGCACCAGCGCGACCGCGTCCGGCGTAGCTGCGGCCTGACGCGCGAAGAGGGTGTGCAGACATTGATCGGCCTCGTACATGCCTGCGGTGCTGTTCCAGTCATTCAGCAAGGTCTGGCGTTCCTGCTCGGGCAACACGTCGATGTCATGCCACGATGCGCCCGATCCGCTTTGCAATGCCTGCACCAGGCCCGCAAGAGCCGTCTTCATGTATGCGCACACCCGGTTCGGATCGACGGACTGCGGCACTTGCGCCTTCAGACCGAATCCCGTGCCTGTATCGTCCACATGGAATGTCAGCGGATAGTTGGTCCTGTCCTGCCCGCCAAGAAACTCTATGCCATCCCAGGCTTGCCGATCCTGGCTTGCCGAGCGTTCCGGGGTATGGCGGTAATTCAGCAAAGCGCTGAACAAGGGGGTCGGTGCTTCCACGCCGCTGCAACGCTGGGCAAGCGTCAAGGGTGCATGCTCGTGACGTAATAGTTCGGCAAGCAAGGCGTGGGTACGATGTACGGCAGTCTGTACGTTTTCCTCGTCTAGCTTGATCCGGACCGGCAGTGTGTTCATGAACAAGCCAAGCACACGGTCGGCACCCTCGCCGCCCTGCATGCGTCCGAACAGCACAGTGCCAAACACTACGTCGTCGCTGCCGCTGAGCCTGGCGAGCACTGCCGCCCAGGCCTGATGAAACAGGCTTGCGACGCTCACGCCGAGGCTGCGCGCGCAGTCATGCAATGCGTTCGAAAGTTCGGATTCGAGCTCGTACTCGGCCTCGTCGATGCCGGATCCATCTCCCTGGACATCCACCAGGCCGTAGGGTGTCGTCGGCTCGACGACGTCGTTCAGCATGCGGCTGAAAAACGCCTTGTGTTCTTCGCGATCCACACCGAGACGCGCCTGCGCAACGAAGTTGCGGAACGGAAGTGGTGCCGGCAGGCTGTCCTCCTCGCCCAACAGGTAGGCCTGGATCTCGCGCTGTATTGCTTCCAGCGTCGTATGATCGATCACGAGGTGATGAAAATAATGCAGCATCAGCCAACCGCCGCTTGCCATGTCGGGCGCGATGAAGGACCGCATCAGAGGCGCCAGGCGCACGTCCAGGCGGTAATGATCCTGCGACGAGATCGCATTCAGGTATTCGGCGGCATCATCTGCCGTCGGGTCGATGACAATCTCTTCGATCATCAGTGGCGCCTTGCGCCAGACGACCTGTACCGGTTCCGGCAATCCCTCCCAGACAACTGCGGTGCGCAGGATGTCGTGCCGGTCGACCACCGCTTGCAGCGCATCCATGAACTGGTCGAGTCGTTGCCGCGTGGCGAAGCGATACAGGGTTGGTGCCACATAGACGTCACGCCGGCCCGCCATCAGGTGGTGGAACAGGATGCCTTCCTGCAGCGGCGCCAGCGGATAAATGTCCTGCACGTTGGAAGCGCCGCCGGGTACGCTATCGGTCACGCGTCGGAGCTCCGCCTCGGTCAGGCTCACCAGGGGCAGCATGTCGGGATGGATTTCCTCGCAGGCGGCAGGGATGCCATTCGGGGCGATCGATACCAGATCGCTGTTGGGGCTGACGGCCTGCGCCAGAGCGGCGACGGTCGGGGTGGCGAACAGCGTGCGCACATCGACGTGCATGCTCTGCTGGCGCATGCGCTCGACCAGCGTCACCGCCAGCAGCGAATGCCCACCCAGCTCAAAGAAGTTGTCGTGGCGGCCGACGCGCTCGACGCCGAGCACCTCGGCCCAGATCGCGGCCAGCGTGGTTTCGGCTTCGCCTTGTGGCGCTTCGTAGACCTCGCTTGCATAGGCATCGCCGTCCGGCGCCGGCAGCGCCTTGCGGTCGAGTTTGCCGTTCGGTGTCAGTGGCAGTGTATCGAGTGCAACGTAGGCAGCCGGCACCATGTACTCCGGCAGCGTGGCCGACAGGTGCAGGCGCATGCCGTCCACTGCCACCGTGCCCGGCTCATCTTCCGTGTAGTACGCCACCAGGCGCTTGTCACCCGGCCGGTCCTCGCGTGCGATCACCACCGCTTCGCGCACCCCTTGCTGTTCCAGCAGCCTCGCTTCGATTTCTCCCAACTCGATACGGAAACCGCGCAGCTTCACTTGCT
>NZ_JBHTDH010000064.1:0-9607 GCF_042666555.1 Herbaspirillum sp. GCM10030257 | reverse complement strand
AAGCCTGTTGGAGACGGATTGCTTCACTGCAAGTCAGATGAAGCGGCATCCGTCATGTGTGCCAGCCCGGCATAACGATGAAGGAGCCAGTCATGCGAGACGCAAACAACCATTGCAACAACGATGACAAGTACCAGCAATTTGATTCCTCGGCCATGAATCGACTTTCGCTGCAATCGACAATGGAAAGTCCCATGTCTCGAAAATCGCATGCTTCGTATGTCTCCGAGCAAATGGGCTTCGACGAAAGCACCGCGCATACCATTGTGGTAACCAGACCACTAAAGCAAGCGGCACCGTTGGCCGAACGCATCCGATCACTGGGAATAACACCGACGCTTTACCCGTTGTTAGACATCTTGCCAGCCGTGGATCGCAGGCTGATATATGACGCCGTGCGCAACCTCGAGTGTTACGCGTTGGTGATCTTTGTCAGCCCGAATGCCATTGCTGCTTTTTTTCCCTCTGTCACTTACTGGCCGCGTTCCACGGCCATTGCCGTCATGGGAAGTACAGGGTTAAAACAGCTGGAAAAACTTGGATTTACAGACGCGCATGTGAAAATCGTTGTGCCTGATCGGCACTCGTTCAATGATTCAGAGGGGTTGTTGCAGGCGTTTAACCTGGAGACGTTTAGAGGTAAACGCGCCTTGATTGTAAGGGCAGAAACGGGACGCGAATACCTGGCAAACGCCCTTCTCGCCGGCGGCATGACCGTGGATCTACTTGCCGCGTACCGGCGGCTCCCGGTTAAACTGGACCAGCAGAGAATGGCGTTGCTTAATGAATTGCTGGCCAGTCGTAACACGTGGGTGGTGACGAGCACGGAGGGACTGGCTGTACTGGTGAACCACGTCGAACAGGCGGCCGGCATCGAGGGTCGATTGCGATTGATCACGCAGCGGCTGATCACGACACATCCGCGTATTTTTGAAGCGGCAAAAATTGCCGGGTTTACCAACCTCGTACTTTCAGGCACTGGGGACGATAATGTAATGTCCTGTTTAGCGGCGCTGTATTCCACGCATGGGATTTAGCAATTTGCATACACGCTAGTGTGAACCTGCAGTTCAGGGCGATGAAACAGAATATAAAGTAGTTTGTGAACCGGAATTTGGCTACTTCATCGTAGATGACGCAATAGGTGGCATGTTCTTGCCATTTGAATCGACGAACTACAGGATAGTCTGTGCCTTCGAGTGACAAGATATCTTCGGCAGCCAGTTCATCGCATCGTTATCTTTAATTTGTACTCTTCAACGCAATGCAGACCGCGACACCTATCCAGATACAGGGAACACCAAAAAATATCGGGCTGACTTTGGGTGAGCTCGCGCGAGAAGCCATGCATGAATGGATAATCCACACGGACGAGTGGGCATGCTTGATGGAGTGGTATGGTTCTTCGATAATTGCCCGGCTAATCGATACCGCACAAAAGGCATTTCCGACATATTGCGACGAGCTGTGTGGCATTAGTACCGGCTTGGGAATGGAATTTGAGAAGGTATTTATCTGGAATTGCCGTTCCGAACTACTTGGCATATCGCCGCTGCGTAGCAGCACACTTGCCTGGAATCGCTTAGGGTCGAGGTCGGTATGCCATTGCTTAAGTGGCATCGGTAGTTACGAAGGCGCAGCGCGATTAGCGATGATTCATCCTGACGGGAGACCGGGCTTCGTTACAGTCTACGTACCCGGACAACTTCCCGGCAATACCATTGCGGCCTCGATGTCCGGAATTGTGCACGCCGTAAATTGCCTGGATTTTCAACCCGCATTGGATGGCGTCCTGACCGGCTTCATCAGCCGCGCGGTTCTAGATACACGATCTCTTTTGGAAGCAATCGAATTGGTCATGGAGTGGAACCACTTTGGCGCGGCACACCATGTTCTGGGTTCCGCGAGCGAGTTTGTCATGGTGAGCATTGAAACACAGGGTGAGAACCGTTCGATAGTTCCGGTCGCCAGCAAATATGCACACACAAATCACCCTACTCACGCCAATCTTAAGTCGGTCATCCATAATCATAACGTCGAGTCGGAAGCACGCCTGGAGGAGATGCGACGACTACTCGATCGAATTCCGTCGCACCCTGACGAAACATGCATCGATCAGACGCCCTCGACAGAAGCGCAATGTCAACGTTTGGGAGCGACGACCATCTCAGGCGATATGGGGAGAGCGACCAATGCTGTTGTCTCCCTGGTAACGACGGGCGCAGAAAATATTAGATTTAGCGTTCGATCACCGCAGGAATCGACCTGGCTTACGCATACTTTTCCCGTCTCCCTGAGGTAAAGATTGGCTCTTTACTTCTTAGCGCCTCTTTGTCACGCTGTCGAACATCGGTTCAGCACGTTGCTGCTTCAGCTTGGCACTCTCAGGTTTCATTGCTATGTTTGACCGCACGTCGACAACCGTCATCCCGCCAAACATTGACATCTACGTAGGTTAGAGTGCCTCACTGATACTGTACTTGCATCACACGTCGAACGCCCTTACCAGCCTTCGCCTTTGAATGCATCAGTTATGGCTCTTCAGTAAAACTCTGTTTCATCACTATCTACTTTAGTAAGCATATTCCGTATTGACATCCCCTGAATTCACGGGAGCGCGTCGGTACAAGTCCATAAGGCAAAGGACCTGTACGACAATAGTCTGGGGGCATATGCTTGGTCAGAACCGATGTCGAATTCCTATAAGGTAGGTCTTTGCCCGATCTGACTCTGTAATTTTGTCTGTCATGAACGCCGTATATAAATCGGTACGTTTTGAGAGATGATGGTCGTAACCCAGTGACGCGGTATTTCTTTTCCAATCTACACCGACTGCCTGGCCAGTGCGGTGCGTCTTTGCCCACGACACGAGCACAATGCCACTGCCTGCAGGAATACCCGCGCCGAGCTGAATTATCCTGTCGCGTATTTCTACGTTATTTATTGCTTGCTGATAGGTGCTATACAGTTTTGCAACGCTGAAATCGTAACTCGCGCCGATAAACCAGGCACGCTGGCTCGATGGTGACCCCAAGCTGTTTAGCGCAGACGTCGGTGTGCCAGCATCAAGTGGATTATTAACTTTTACGCGTTGTACATAAGTGGCTATCGCCAGCGGGCCCTTCACATACGATCCACGCGCGCCGACGTTCTTCTTGCCTGAGTGCCCAGCGACCTCACCCAATTGGTAATGTAGATCGACAGTCATTCCCATAAATGTCGGCGTCGTGTATGAGATTTGATTGCTCCATCCGGTATCGCCAGCAATTGAGTTTCGCCATACGCTACGGTCGCCATTGGTCTGCACATAGGAATGAAGCAGTAACGGTGATACAACTGTAGAATTTCCAAACGGGTTGAAACGGACCGTAGGAAAAAAATTCGGGCTGGTGTAAGCACCAATATGAATAGCACCAAATCTGCCTTTCAAGCCAATATTTGCGTCCCGAGAAAACATCGTATCGGTCGAGAACCGGCCTTGCATCCCCGTGTCGCCCTTAAAGAAGGACGTCAATGCGAAATCGGCCTGCAATCCACCGCCGAGGTCTTCAGTTCCTATTAACCCAAACCAGGATGTTGACATCCCCCCTGCACCAACATTGATAACGCTTTGCGACATGCCACTCAGACGGTTGACTCCGACATAGCTGTCGATAAGTCCTGTTAGCTGCAATGTTGTTTGCGCCTGTGCGTTAACGCCCGCGCCTGACAAGATCGCGACTAAGGTGACAGACGTAATACATGCATTTTTGATGCAATCTCCTTTGGTCACCTTCTCTCCTTTTGTCATGTTTATGATTGCGGCAGCAGCGACACACGGATGCTACGGGCGCCGCCGACTACCCGAAGCACATCAGGAACCTGAAAGTAAACCAGTAGTGGGGTTACCCCGGTCTAGTGGTAGACCAGAATGAACAATCCCGATACGATCGCAAATGCCAGGACGGCGATGCGTAAGTATCGTGCGTTGATTTTTCGATAGACGAAATGGCTCGCAACGAGTCCTATAACTAAAGGAGGAAGAACCCAGACCAGCGACGTAAAGGTTGTTACGTCGATGCGACCGCTTATGGCCAATACTACGAGTGAAATTATTTCACCGAGCAGAAAACATAGCGCGACCGAAGAACGTAATGTGGCGGCGGGCATATGCTGGTAAACCAATGCCAGCGGCGGTCCGCCAATACCCGTCGCTGTCTCTGTAATTCCGGTAAATACCCCAGTGGAGAGAAACGCGCTTTTCTTTGGTGAGAACGACGGCAATATCAGAGTCGCAACGGCAGCGAGGATTGTAGTCAGGCCAATCAGAATGTTTAGTGCGGAGGCCGGTAATGCCACCAGGACAGCGAGCCCACCAAACGTACCGGCAGTCCGGCCGGCGGTGATCCATGTAACACCGTGCCGATCGAGCGCCTGCCATTCCCGCCAGGCGACATAGGCGTTCAGAGGCAGCATCAGCAGCAGCAGGCCGGCCGGTAGTAATTCTGGTTTCAGGATTCCCAAGACTGGCGCTACAATCAGCGCAAAACCCATGCCGGTGGCGCCTTGAATGAACGTGCCTACAAAAACGGCGAGTGCAATGAAGGCTAAAATCTGTGTGCTCATCATGCCGCCTTGGGTTTGCCTGAGTGCCGATGAACCGCCCTGCTCTCTGACGAAGTTCCATGCAACTTTGTAATCGGCGCTTTTGCCACTACGGTCTTCGCAACTTCCGCCGCTTCGGCCATGAGGGCTTTGGCGTCCCAGTCAACCGGCCAGCCATCAAGTAACCGCATTTTTCCGGCCACAAAGACTGCCATGATTTGGTCACGGTTTGCGATGCGGACCAGTTCCCAGGTCAAATCCCACGAAGGCGTCATCTCGGGCACATCGAGATCCACCAGCAGGAAATCGGCATCCTTACCAACTGCAATGTCGCCGGTCATGCTATCTATGCCGAGAACTTGTGCACCGTTACGGTTTGAACGCTCTAGCCACGACCATCCGGCGCCGCATGACGAATCACCAGTTCCAATGCCAAAGGCGAAACGCTGCGCTGCCTCTGCATAATCAAGCAGCCGGAAGCCATCGCTTCGGGTGCCATCGGTACCCAAGCCTACACGGACGCCTAAAGTTGCCATCAAGTGCGCCGGCGCGACCGCATTACCCTTCCATGCGCTGGCAACCGGGTTATAGCTGACCGCCGATCCGGTGTCCCGTAGCATCGCGATCTCTTCCGGAGTAACCAGCGTTGCATGGGCCAGGAGTGCCTGCGGGCCGAGAGCGCCGATGTGATACAGATGCTCAATTGGGCGACGTCGGCGTTGTTCGATGGAACGCTCAACGGATGCGAGATGTTCGTTGGCATGGGTCTGGAACACGCATCCAGATTCTTTACACATGTCTGATACCCATTTCAGCATGCGGTCACTGGCAGCCTCCGGGATGGAAATCGCTAATGATGGCTTGATCAAACGATCACTCTGCCATTGGACGATATGCGCTTCTGCTCGTTGCTGGATTTCTGCGATGGAAGGGGTGCTTGCGGAGCCGCCAAGATCGTTACAGATCAGACCAACCACACATCGGATACCGACGTCACTCATTGCACTCGTTACGGCACTGAGGGTGCCACCCGCGCGCGTGCCGGCATCGCAGACGGTCGTGAATCCACCACGCAGCGACTCAAGCGCAGACAACTTCGATGCCAGATACAGATGTTCCGCGGTCAGACGTCCTTCAAGCGGTACCCAGACACGTCTGAAAATTTCAGACGGCTCACCGAAGACGAGCGATTTCCCGAACGACTGCGTAACATGATGGTGGGTATCAACAAAGCCAGGCATCAATAGCGTGCGCCCGAGTTCACGTGTGGGAACTGCCGGATACCGATCTTTTAAGCTTGCAGCAAGCGCAACGTCCTTGAACTTGCCGTTACTGATGATGACACCATAGTCACGTACAGGCCCATCTTTCAACATTAGCCACTCGGGAATAAGTAGCTGTTCATCGCAAGCAAATTCCTTTGCTGTCAAACCAGATTTCATGTTTTACCTTGTTTGTTGAAGGACGCTGAAGCGCCCTTCCAGTTCTGTAATTAATTATTAAGCGCACTGTTTACTACGTCAGTGCATATTGGTAGGTGTCTCATTCTTTTTACCGAGATGAAAAAATAGAAAATTCAGTGCAGCAGCAGTGATTGCCCCCATTGCTACGCCATTACTCAGAAGCATGCGGACGTTTGGTGGAAATTTGCTATACAGCCCGGGTATAAGAATTGGGAGCAGGCCCGCACACAGCGCGATGGCGAGAATGTACATGTTGGCGTGATTGCGTAAATCCGTGCGGCGCAATATGTCGATACCCATAATGCCAACGATGGCGAATACAATCACTCCTGTACCACCAATGACTGCCTCCGGTACAAAGCTCAACAGTTTCGTCAACGGAGCAAGCAATCCAAAGATGACGAGGATCAGGCCTGACATGACGGTGACGTAGCGTGATCGCACTCCCGTGGCACGAACAACACCGATATTTTCGCCACTGGTAACAATCAGCGAGGTCCCGAACAGCCCGCCGAACAACGACATGACGGCATCTCCTCTGATTGTCTTGGGTACATCGCGTCTTTGATCGATATCCTTGCCGACCGCTTCACCAATGGCAACAGTCTGACCGGTTGCTTCCACCATAGAGATGAGTGAGAAGATGATTAAAGGGAGTGCAGCCATCAAATCAAACTTCGGCACACCAAAAGGGAGAAACGACGGCACACTTACCAGAGGCCAAAGTGGAATGGGTTCAACATGCAGAGCTCCGCACACAAAAGCGGTAAAGGTTCCTGCCACCAGGCCGAGCAAGATTGAGAGTTGGCGCCACATACCGCTCAGGAGACGGGAGAACAAGACCGTGAACAGGATGGTGGCAAAGGCAAGAAAAATGTTAAGTGGGTTTGCAAATCCTGGCGTACCTGGATTACCCGTTATCAGTAAACCGGACACCTTGATGAGGTTAATCGAGACCAGAAGCAACATGGTGCCCACGACGAGCGAAGGAAAAAACCGCAGGCAGCGCCGAAACATAGGAAGGATTACGAAGTACGCCAGACCCGTGAGCAAGACGGCACCTGCGGCGGTCTGCAGATCAGTCTGTTGCGCGATAAGGATAAAGAGAACGATGGGCGCCCCGCCGGGCAGCATAATAAAAGGCATCCGGGCACCGATTCCACGCGGCCCAAAGGATTGAAGCAGAGTTCCCAGGCCACACATAATAAAGGTGGCACTTAACAGATTAATGGTCAGTTGAGAAGAAAATCCTAGCGCCTTAGCCATCATGAATACGGACGCAATAGGGGCGGCCGCCATGACCAGAACATGCTGAAGACCGAAGACAAACAATTTGCTAAGGGCTAACCGCTCGTCAACCGGAGCAATACCGTTTTCCTCTGATACCGCTTTCAAATGTGAATCTTGTAACCTTGTACTATACGGTGCCTCATTATGAACATCGGATCCCGTCTCAGCGACGGCACTTGCCGAAATGTCTGCCATCTGTCTCTCCATTGCTTGGTTGGTAACACGCTTCCTTTCCGCCGCTTTGGAAAAGGCAGAAACGAAGCGTAGTTGGGTAGCGCCAGTTCTATGACTTACTACTACACCTGAAAGGCCAATCGACCCAAATCGTTTTGGGATAGAGACAAAAAAATCACGCATGACAGCACATGCGCCGAAACCTCGTCTTTCCGTACGGGGAATTGCCGTGGAAATGAGATTTTCGTTCTTTCCCAAATCGTTTTGGGAAGTCTATGCGAACTTTTTTAGATATGCAAGCATGTTAAAGAATCTTTTAACGCTCTTTAACGCGACAATTCCGTTAAGTCCGCGACATTGAGGATTCCCGTGGAACAATTTCTGGCTTGGGTCCCAATACAATTTGGCGACGGGTATCGCCGCAAATATGCTCAAACAGTAATTCCACGGCAAGCGCCGATACCTGCTCAAGATGCAAATTTACCGCCGTGATTGGTGGCTTGGCGTTTCTTGCCCTTAAACCGTCGTAACGAGTCACGACCATCACATCATTCGGTACGCTACGCCCAAGATCATTCAGCGCCCTTAACGCACCGGATGCAAAAGCATCAACTGGTACGCAAATCGCGTCGATGTCCGGAAAGTCTGCAAGCAATTCAAGGCAGGCTACCCTGCCTGCATCTTCGCCACCATATTCATCAGCCTTTGCGACCATCTTGCGCAAACGGTGCTGCCGGATGAAACCGGTGTAGACACGTTCCATCTCAAGGTACGAGTGCCGTCGCTGCGTGCCGACGAGAAGTGCAATTTTCTTGGCACCCTGGGTCAGCAGGTGTTCAAGCAGCGATTGCCCGATGACGGCAGTCTGCAAGTCAATCTGCGGTATGGATAAACTTTCGTCAGTAACTCGACCGATCGAAACTACTGGGACGCCACGCTCCCTAAGGCGCCTGATTTGGGGGTCGTCAGCGACAGGTTCAACAACGAGTGCTCCATCGATATCGAGCTCATCAAGTAACTGCCTCGAACCTTCGAGGTGCGGAACAAGGATCAGAGCTTGCCCTTGCTGCAATGCCGCTTCGGCAGCCACGGCGGCGACTTCCATCATGAAGCCAAGACGGGAAGAACCACCTGCGACGGCAAACGGCATGGATGACAAGAGTGCGATACTGTTTGCTCTTCCAGTACGCAAACGTTGTGCACGAAGGTTAGGACGATAACCGAGTTCGGCTGCGACCCTTTTCACTTTTGCTCGTGTATCCGGATCTACATACCCTCGGTCATTCAGGGCATGGGACACGGTTGTCAACGATACGTGGGCGACTCGTGCCACGTCTTTTATCGTTGGGCGGCGAGCCAACGTCGGCTGCTGCCCTGAATTTTCTTTATCGTCGTTCATCACTCTACGCTTATGGTCCACACAGGGTGGAGATACTTTTTACAACCTATTGAAGCATAACCGATTACGTAGAACAGGATGCGTGAATGCCATAATTTGCCGCGCCTTCCGGCGAAATCGACATCTGGCCTTTTCACTACAGAAGCTTTATTGAACTACGGCCTGCACGCATCACCGTGTAGCGCAAAACATCAGTTCGCCCATCCAAGGACCTGCAAGGCTGCGGCGTCCATCAAGGAGAGCAATCACAGGGCAAGGCAGCGGTCCTTTACCGTGAAGTGTTTTTATTGAGAGTCCGTGCCAAATGGCGAACGGCCATACCGTTGCGAGAAGCGTCGCCCTTTTCACCATAAACCAGCCGTTAATGACGCTAACCCTCACCCTGCCTGCTTTGCACAATACTGGTGCAGCGACCACCTGACGCCTGCTCCCGCCTATGCAAGATCCACCAGCACACGTTGCCCAACTATTCTGATCCACGAATAGTTGCAATCGCTTTCCTGACATCGCACCGCGAAATGCGAATGCTAACCTCGTTGCACAAAACAACGGTTAAGGTTAACTATATCTATGTCCCAACCCATACGTTTTTATTATCGTGGCGCCGTGCAGACGATTGCCGACGCATCGCCGACGCGCACGATCCTGCAGCATGTGCGTGAAGACCAGCATTGCACCGGCACCAAGGAAGGCTGCG
>NZ_JBHTDH010000063.1:0-9917 GCF_042666555.1 Herbaspirillum sp. GCM10030257 | reverse complement strand
CAAGGAACGCGAGCGTGCTAACACTTGCAAGTCGGCATGTTCCTGCTCCGATAGTGTGATCTCCGCTTTCTTTGGACGTCC
Organism: Herbaspirillum sp. GCM10030257; assembly: GCF_042666555.1. NCBI lineage: Bacteria > Pseudomonadati > Pseudomonadota > Betaproteobacteria > Burkholderiales > Oxalobacteraceae > Herbaspirillum > Herbaspirillum sp. GCM10030257. The sequence goes on along the minus strand of NZ_JBHTDH010000063.1, from coordinate 9,836 downwards.
GCGTTCCATGGCCATACTCCTGTTTCAGCAGCATAGCCAATAGACACCTCAACTTATATAAAGTTACTTGCGGGACGCCACACTAGATACTTGACACACTCAACCCCCATCCCAACCTTCCCTCTGCCAAGGGGAAGGAGTTCTGCCTCCTCCTTTAAGCAGGGGTGCCCGGCGCAGGGTGGGGTAGCAAGTATCAAGACGTTTTTCTGTCATTTATTTACTGAATGCTCAGTAGGTGAACGTCGGCTCTGGAGAAGGGCGACCGTCAGCAGTGGGTCGACAGCGACACTTAGAGTCGTGGACTCCACCGTCCGGAAAGTAAACTATAGCCGCCGGCAGTCCATGACGGATTTACTGCAGGGTTCGGCCATTAGCTTCCTCTTGACATCCTTGCACGGCACTCCGAAGCCGACATTGGCCCTCGCACACTGATTTGGGGCGCGTAATAGAACGGTCCAGCGGAAGGCAAGAGCCCCGCATTTAGGATAACTTCCGCACCTCGGTCTCATCAGGAGACAGTTCATGGTTATCAATCGCCCGGGGAGCCATGAAATGCAAGGGCTTACCCGTTCTCTTTTCGACCAGCTCAGAGTGGAGTTCATCCTCTGCGAATAAATGCCGTTCGCCCCATTGACGAAGCGCTACGACAAGCGGGAACAAGGCCTCGCCTTGTTTAGTAAGGACATATTCCTGATAGGCGCTGCCATTTGACGCAGGCTGAATTGCCAGGATTCCTGCATCCACCAGCCGACGGAGTCGGTCGGACAGGATGTTGCGCGCAACCCCGAGGCTTCGTTGGAAGTCACTGAACCTGCGCACGCCATCGAATGCGTCACGCACCACAAGCAGACTCCAGCGGTCACCGATGACATCAACTGAGCGGGCGACCGGGCAGGGTTGCGCGCTCATATTCTTGAGGCTGTTCATCTTCCGGTACCAGTTGTGGAAAGTGGTTGCATTTTAAAACCAAATCACCTACTCTTCAACTGGTTTTGTTTTGCAACCGAATTAGGAAGGTCATTCATGCAAGCCGGAAATACGACTGCCCCCGCCAACATGGCTTTACCCTCCACGATGACCCGCGGTGCCATGCTCCTGTTTGCATGCGCGAGCGGACTCAGTGTCGCCAATGTGTATTACGCGCAGCCCCTTCTCGACGCCCTGGCTGCAGATTTCTCCATTCCTCAGGCTGCGATCGGCGGGGTGGTCACCGCCACTCAGGTAGGATGCGCTCTTGCGCTGGTGTTGCTCGTTCCCCTTGGCGATCTTCTCGAGCGGCGGTGGCTGATGCTTGTGCAGGTACTTCTGCTGACGACCGTACTGGTCTGCGTTGGACTAGCCCGGTCGCCTGCCATGTTGCTTGCGTCCATGTTTCTGGTCGGAGCGCTCGGGACAGCAATGACCCAAGGCCTTATAGCCTATGCTGCCAGTGCCGCATCAGAGAATGAGCGGGGACGGGTAGTAGGCGCAGCGCAAGGTGGCGTGTTTCTCGGGTTACTACTTGCCCGCGTGATGGCCGGCGGCATTAGTGATATCGCAGGCTGGCGCACCGTCTACTTCTGCTCGGCGGTGACGATGCTGATGCTTGCCACGCTGCTATGGTCAGGACTGCCACGCCTTGCGAGACCGCCGCATCGGATGAGTTATCTGCGCTTGATTGGCTCAATGTTCCTGCTGCTGCGGCAAGACCGCGTCCTGCAGGTCCGCGGCGTGCTGGCGCTCCTTATGTTCGCCGCTTTCAACATCTTCTGGAGCGCCATGGTGTTGCCGCTAAGCGTACCGCCGTATTCATTTTCACACACGGCAATTGGTGCCTTCGGTCTGGTAGGTGCCGTCGGTGCTCTGGCCGCCGCACGCGCCGGCCGCTGGGCAGACCAGGGGTTTGAGCAACCCACCACGTTTGCTGCACTTGCGCTGCTATTGGTCGCCTGGATACCATTGTCCTTGCTGGGTACGTCACTTTGGGCGCTCGTCATTGGCATAGTGCTACTTGATCTCGGGGGGCAGGCAATTCACGTCACAAACCAGAGCATGATCTTCCGATCCCATCCGGATGGACATAGTCGAGTGGTAGGCGTCTACATGCTGTTCTACGCAGCCGGCAGTGGGCTGGGCGCTCTGGCGACTACAGCTGTCTACGCCGCCACTGGCTGGCCTGGCGTTTGCTTCCTTGGTGCTGGAGTTAGCTTACTAGCGCTTGCTTTCTGGGCCGCGACTTTGCGACACATCACTGTTGCCACATCTGTGAAGTAGCACGCGCAAGCGGCGGTGGCTGACTGGGAACGCGCCGATGAACTGAAACGTTGAGCGTCCGCCTTCTGAAACGCCGACCGGCAGGTAAAGGTCGATAGCTCCATTACGAGACCTTGACGCCACGGTCCGGAAAGTTGCCTATACTCGCCGGTGGTGCGTGACCAACCTACTACTGCGTGCACCAATTCTGGTCATTCGGGATGAGTCCATGACGCCGAAAAGCTGTCGTTGGCTGTGAGCACAGGTTATCGGGTGCGGTGTGGAACGGAAAAAAGGCAATTGCAAAAATGAAAGATTGGAGATTCTGATTCTGCTGTATACCGCCGCGTCGTTTATAGAGAAGCGAGCAAGATCCGCTTCCACCATGGCAGGATGCCTACGCAGGCTGTCGAACAAACGCCCGAGGCAGTCCCTTCAATTAGCAATTCGCCGCCTGCCCCCGAAGCGGCAGAGGTGTCTTCGGACGCCACTGAAGGTCTGAGGCCTCCCACACCGCCGCAACCGGAAGCCTCGCGGCTCATGGCGGGAACCAGACGCCGCCGCTGGCACTATGCACTACTTGCACTAGCGTTAATCGTTAGTATCGCGGTTGCCCCGGGGTTATGGTATTGGGGCTTTAATCAGTGGGAGCGCTCAAGACCGCACACGGAATTGACGGAAGCGGCAGCGTCCGATGACATGGACAAGCTCAAGAGGGCGATTGCGGATGGCTCAGACGTGAATGCGCGTGGCGGCGACGGACTGACCGCCTTGCAGTGGGCCGCACGGAATGGTCACCTTCATGCAGTCAATGAACTGATTGACGCCAAGGTAAATGTGCACGTAGAGGCACGCGGCGGTCCCATCTCCGGTAATACTGCCTTGGATTTCGCAGCGTTTGATAATGGAAATGTCGAAGTCATCTGGGCGTTAATCGCTGCAGGAGCGGCCATTGACCACCAAGACGCAGGCGGGAATACTCCCTTGATGGGCGCAGCGGTAAAGGGGCATGTTCTTGCGGTGGAGGCATTAATCGCTGCAGGGGCGGACGTCAATCGTAAGAGTAATGCCGGTTTAACTCCCCTACACTATGCTAGCGGATATTCTGACAAGCCTTTGAACCCTGACGTAGTCACGATTCTCAAGGCTGCGGGAACACGCGATTGATTCTTCCAGTCGACCACCCGCTGCAGTCCATCCGTCTTCTCACTCACGCTTGACAGGGGCTGGCTGATGGGTGTCTCCTTTTGGAAAGTCCGATGCCCGCTTAGGGACGTCGCCAGCGGGCGCTGATAATGAGCTCAACGGCGGCAATCTGGGATGGGAGAGGGAACGAAAGGCCTGATGTAGACAAATTCGGAGAGGTATGCGCTGGCCTTGCCCTAATGCGCCCCTTATACTTGTGCCTGGCGAAAGGTTTAATAGCAGGTGACCAGCGCCGTAGTAAAAATTGTTGAATCATCGTTACAAAAAGATGAGGATCCGCTCGACAGGATACTTGGCAAACTGGCTGTGAACGTCTGCGTCGCACTGCCTCATCGACATTTAACTTTAAACAGAAGGGCATACATCCGTTATCGGTCCACCTATGACACCGGCAGGGATGTCTGCAGATAGCCATGCTCAAACTTACACTCGAAGCCCTTCAAATCATTGATGCCATTGACAGGCTCGGCTCTTTTTCCGCGGCCGGCAAGGAGATCTTTCGCGTGCCGTCTACCATCTCCTATACGGTGGGCAAGCTGGAAGAAGATCTCGGTGTGGCCTTGTTCGAACGGTCCGGACCTAAGGTGGTACTGACGCCGGCGGGTAAGGAGTTGCTTAAGGAAGGGCGGCATTTACTGCGTGCTGCGAGTGACCTGGAGATGCGGGTACGACGTGTCGCCTCCGGCTGGGAAACAGAATTTGCGATTGGCATGGACTCCATGTTGTCGCCAGTGGCACTGCAAGACGACATCCAGGCTTTTTACGAAATAGCTGACCAGACGCGGTTGAAAATCGTCCAGGAAGTATTGTCAGGAAGCTGGGAGGCGCTGCTTGACCGTCGGGTCGACCTGTTGATTGGCGCTGCTGGCGAAGGCCCGTCCGGTGGCGGATATAAGAGTGAAATCCTCGGCACAGTCCGCTTCATATTTGCAGTTGCCCCATCCCATCCGCTGGCATCAATCAAACGTCCTTTGACGAAGGAAGACCTGCGTCCCTATCGCGCTATCTCGGTGGCTGATTCCGTTCGGCAGACCCCAGCACGCACCGTAGGCCTGTTACTGGGGCAAGACACCCTCGCGGTGCCGGACATGCGGACTAAATATTTCCTGCAGCTGGCTGGTCTTGGATTTGGCTTTTTACCAGAATGCTATGTGCGCGAAGCGCTGTCCAACGGGGCACTGATCATGAAGGAAGTGGAAGAACCCAGAGCAGATGAAACCTTTTCCGTTGCGTGGCGTACGGGAGAGGAAGGGGAAGCGCTCAAGTGGTGGCTGGCACGTGCCCGGCAGTATGCCACTCCTGAATGCTTCGCCATGCTAGCACCGGGATGCTGATCGTCATCACCCCCCATTTGCTTAAACGGTCTACAGTGTTTGGCAGGCTGCTCGCTTGAGGACAGAGTTCTCCATGCATTCACTTCACAAGGCCAAAGGTGCTGCGAATGTGTTCCAATTGTCGACGTACGGCGGCATGCTCCATCACCACGAGCGGCTGTTTCTGGAGAATGTCGCGGTAGCGATCGGGGAATGGCGAAGACACGTTGTCAGGGTTTAGGATCAGTGTCCTGGTCTGCGTGTATGCGGTGTGCATCTCTTCGTTTCCAACGTGGTCCTGGTCAATCAATTCATCGATGGATGCCATCAACTGGCTGAGCATGCGGAGCCACTCAAAACCCGGATGCTTGGTCAGGAGTTGCAGCAACTCTCCCGGTGCGACTGCTCCCCATTCTTTTTCATGGTCGCGACGCGCCACCTCGACCAGTGTCTGGTGCAGCCTGCGCAAAGCATGGGTGAGAGAGCGTAGGCCGTGTTTCTTATCCATCGTCTGTTCTTCTGTTAAAGCAACCAGCAAACATGCCGGCGCCTGGTATCTGCCGAAAGCCGCCTTGCCTATTCCAACTCGTTAACAATCCGTATTTCGCCGGACAAGGTTTTATGGACCGGGCACTTATTCGCGATATCAGTTAGGTGCTGCTTGTCTTCGTCGCTAAGATTGCCTATATAGCGGATGTGACGGGTCAACTGGTACGCTCCATCATGTTGTCCATGCGCGATGCGAACCTCGATATCCTGCAAGTCCATATTTTTGCGTTGGGCATACATTTTTACTGTCAACGCCGTGCAGGCGCCCAAGGCCGCCGCCAGCAGATCATGTGGTTCAGGTCCGGTCTCTTCGCCGCCATACACCTTGGGTGCATCCGTCAACAAGCTATGAGGACCGATTTCGATAACGTGCTGAAGCTTGCCTTGACCTTTGTGGACTCTGATTTCCATTTGTCTTCCTTTCGATAATTTCTTTTAACTTTTCAGGAACTACGCGATGTCATTCATATTTGTAACAGCGTACCGGGGAGGCACCGCAAGTTTATTCTGTGCGTAGCCGGTATCCCGACGCATCTGGAGCATATCGCTCCAGATGCGTTGGTTAGGGCGTTCCGTACGGCAGGTCAAACAAGAGTACTTCGGCGGCTTCGGCGCCTGACAAGGTCACCAGACTTTCATTGCTGAGCTTAAGTCCGTCGCCACCGCCCAGTACAACACCATTGACCTCGAGCCGACCACGGATCACGTGCACATAGGCACTGCGACCTGCAGCAAGGCGGTGTTCGATCTTGTCATCGCCGTTTAGAAGCGATGCATATAGCGAAGCATCCTGAAGGATCGACACGGAGCCATCGCGGCCGTCAGGCGAGACGATCAGACGCAACTTTCCTTGTTTCGATCCTGTGTCGAAATGCTTTTCTTCGTACGTAGGTTCTGTTCCCTGTACATTCGGCTCAATCCAAATCTGCAGAAAATGCACGCTGTCCGAAGCCGAATGGTTATATTCGCTATGCCGCACGCCTGAGCCCGCGCTCATGCGCTGGACATCGCCGTAACGCAGGACCGAACCATTGCCCATGCTGTCCTTATGTTCCAGCGCTCCATCGAGGACATAGGAAATGATCTCCATATTACGGTGACCGTGGGTGCCGAAGCCTTCAGCAGGTTGAACGCGATCTTCATTAATGACAAGCAGCGGGCCAAAACCGGATTGCTTCGGATCGAAATACTCTCCAAAGGAAAATGTATGGCGGGACTGAAGCCACCCAAAACTTGCTGCTCCACGTTCTGTGCTTTTACGGATTTCCAGCATGATGTACTCCTTTATGTTCTGCGGCTATTTACGAAAATTTCGATTCTTACTTCAGGGGCGCTTGCTGCTCTGTGCTCCACGAATGATGCCGACGGAGCTATTATGGCGCCGTGACTAGAGTTAAAAAAGCGGAAAGTTTGCGTTCCTATATTCGAAAATTTCGAATATAGCAGTGTTATCGAGATATACATATTTCCCACGCAACATCGGAAGTGCTTATTCAGGGATTCACAACGGCTGTTTATCAGGCGTCATGTGAGCACTAGGACAACACCATTGCCATACGCCGCACCGACTGCCTACGTACGTGATAAGGCACACTGTTTTGTCCGTCGGGATGTCACAACACCGCACCGCCAGTCGTCTAGTAATTGAGGACGGCGCATTGGGCGTCGTCACACTTAACGAACAAAAGGATTGTCATGTCACAAGCTGTCCGGATTTCGCTGTTCAAGCAGGCGCCCGCCAATCTCAAGGCCTTGATAAACTTGTCCGTTTCGGTCAAGCAAAGTTCACTTGGCGAACGGCTGGTTGAACTAATCAACCTGCGCATTTCGCAAATCAACGGCTGCGGTTTTTGCGTCGATATGCACTGGCGCGATTTGATCCGCCAAGGTGTCGAGCCCCGTCATCTGAATGCCGTCACTGTATGGCGCGAGGCGCCGTTCTTCAGCGAGCGCGAGCGGGCGGCATTGCGTTGGGTGGAAATTGTCAACAATCAGCCGCATAGCGATGCCAGCAACGAGGAGTATGAGCGGGTGCGTGAATATTTTTCTGAAACCGAGATCGTTGAGCTCGGCTACGCTGTCGCTGCAATCAAGGGCTGGAACATGCTTAATCTGAGTCTGCGCAATCCTATCCCGGAAGTGCCCGCACCAGGATTCTGACAAGGCTTGAAGCTGAGCTCTGAAGAAACTCACCTCCCCATCCATGCGCATGCATGACGTACGCCACTGTTGACGGGTTCAGCGCAAACCAGGTCAGGGTCGCAACTTGAAGTGTTTTTATCTGGTCGATAAGCCGGCCTTGCGTAAAAGAGAGGTTTCTATGTCAGTCGCCTTTAACAAAGTAACGCGTCACCAAAGGTGCGTTCTCGCCGATATGAAACGCCAGCTTTCGTTCGCGCAGTGCGACGTCTGATGCCGTAACTCGATCGAAGCGGCGCAGATGTTCAGTCCAGGATTCGTCTACGATCTGCTCTATATAACGACCGGGCTGCGCGATGTCATGCAAAAGGTCCCACTTTAAAGCACCTTGTCGCAGACGGCTACGGCGGCTTTCCAGCATCAGTTGCTCAAATTCGGTTGCATGCCGGGCATCGATCAGATACTCGATCGTGACCACGACGTTGCTTCTTTGAATCGGCAAATCCATGATTGGCGCTTTGAATTCCTTAGAAGGCGTCAAGTCCTCTTCAATATCCCGGTCCGCCGTGAATCGTTGCGCGGCCAGCATGGCCACCGTCCCCGTTACCGCGGCAATCGCCAGGCTGATCTGGACAGTCTGCCATGTCGCGACCTGCCCCCACACGGCAGCACCGCTGGCACTGGCCCCCATGATCGCCATCTGGTACATCGACATACCGCGTGCACGTACCCAATCCGGCAAGCCTAACTGGGCAGATACACTGAGTGAATTGGCAGTAGTGATCCATGCGGTGCCTGCAAAGAACATCGCTGCGACGGCAATATAGGTATTTGGTGCAAACGCGACTATCAGTGTCGCAACCGATTGCAGTATCGTGCCGCGGACCACCAGCGCGTCACGGGACATTAGTCGTCGCAAGCGCGGCAGGAACATTGCCGCGACAATTGCGCCTGAGCCCATCGATGCAAGAAGAACAGTGAAGGTGCCTGCATCGCCGCCGTGCAACCCACGCGCGACAAGCGGTAATAATGCAAGTAACGCCGTCGAATGAAAAAAGAACAGGAAAATTCTCAGCAAAACGGCTTTCAGCCGGGACGACTGTCGTACGAACTGAATTCCGACCCGCATTGCACTTAACAGTCGTTCGCGTTCCAGCGTACTCGGCACACGCTGGTAGCGCCATTGCATGATGACGAATCCGCACACCAAAGACATCGCGGCATTGAGAAGGAACACGTAGGCACTTCCGGCGGTGGCAATGATTGCTCCCGCGATAAGGGGACCGATGATGCGCGATGCGTTCATGGCGATGCCGTTGAGCGCAAGTGCGGCCGGCAGTTCCGAGCGCGGAACCAGGTCCGGAACGATAGCCGCAAATACTGGCCAGCGCATGGCGAGGCCAATGCCATTGGCAAACGTCAATGCCAGCAGCAACCAAGGGTTCATCAATCCGGTCAGAACGGCAGCGAACAGAATGACAGCCACCACGGCAACCCAGAATTGAGTGGCAATGAAATAGCGACGCCGGTCGAGGATGTCTGCAAATGCCCCGCTAGGCAATCCGAGCAGGAATACGGGCAGTGTGGACGCCGTTTGGACGAGCGCTACCCATATTGGTGAGGCAGTCATGGATGTCATCATCCACGCCGACGCGACGTCATTCATCCACATCGAGATGTTGGCAGCCATCCATACGCTCCATAACATGCGGAACACAGGACGCTTTAACGGAAGGAAGGGCGAAAGTGATTCCGAGCCGGAGCGGGAAGACTGGCTTGGTGTAGGTGTTTCCAGGGGTGTTTCGCTTGGCATGGACGAGTTAGCGGGTGCTGTTGACTACAGTATTTCATGTATCACTAAAGACAGCTTTGCCCTTCTTTGAGCTGCAGCGTTTCAATTGCCTTTTTACGCATCTTCAGAGAGATTGGCAGAGGTTGTGGTTTTGTTTGTACGTTGCCATTGCCAGTATCACCGCATATTTCCAACTAGAAAGCATTACATGGGAAAAAGTGGGTTTTGCTGCGCACAGATAGTTTTCGCATCGGCGACGGGAAAACCGATCTCGACACCAATACGTTATTGACGAAATTTCTCTGCATGAATTGGGCACCGGGCGCGATGGCTTTGACGATGCTGACATCACTGTAGCTGACCTAGACCGCTTCGGGTGGCGACTGGCTGTTCCGGCTTCTTCGCGGAGTGGCCGCAATGCGACACGGAGACGCCGTCGTCATCATTCGCCGATGAGGCGCATGCTTCAAGAGGACTTTTTCAAATGTAAGGGACTTCCCCGTCCCGACGCGGTGTTGAAGTCGCACGGCATCGAGTGCCAAGATTGAGGTGTCGTTGTTCAATCTGAACAGGAGGGGAAGTCATGGAACAGCTTACTACCATTG
>NZ_JBHTDH010000062.1:0-10354 GCF_042666555.1 Herbaspirillum sp. GCM10030257 | reverse complement strand
TGGCATCCAGGTCGATAACAGGAACGTTGCTTGCCGTCACGCCCAGACGGAGTGTTCCCAGCACGGGTGCCGGCAGGCGTTCGTGCGTCAGCACCGCGACCGGGGAACTGTCCTGCAGCATGAAGGCAAGCCGGTCGGCCGGATAGGCCGGGTCCAGCGGCACATAGGCGCCGCCAGCCTTCATGACCGCCAGGATGGCGACCACCATGTCGATGCTGCGTTCCATGCAGAGTGCGACCCGTGCATCGGGCACCACGCCCAGCGTGCGCAGGTGACGCGCCAGCCGGTTGGCCCGGCGGTTGAGTCCGTCGTAGCTCAGCTGCTGTCCTTCACGCAGCAGCGCCACTGCCTCCGGCGTGGCCGCTGCCTGCGCTTCGAACAGCTGATGCATGCACTGGTCTTGCGGATAGTCGGCGTGCGTTGCGTTCCAGTCCACAAGCAAGGATCTCCGCTCGTTGCGCGGAAGTACTTCAATCCCGCGAACCGGCGTCGTGGGCGCCTGTTCCAATGCCTGTACCAGATGCTCTAGCGCCGTGTGCATGTACGTGCATATCCGCTCGGGATCAATCGGCATTTGCGCGATTGCACTCAAATGAAATGACTCGCCGAAATCGTCGACTTCCAGCGTGAGTGGATAGTTTGTACGGTGCGCGCTACCGCCAAGCAGCTCGATTCCTTCTCCTTCCCGCTCCGTACCGATGTCCGGTTCGGCAACGTGCGCGGCGTAAGAGGAATTCCGGTCAGGGTTGTGACGATAATTCAGCAGGGCACCAAACAATGGCGTAGGCGCAATCACGCCACTGCAACGCTGCGCACGCGCAAGAGAAGTGAACTCGTGGCGCATCAACCGGGTCAGCAAGCCATGAACGTCTTCGACACATTTTCTAACCGGCGAGCCATCTATGGATATACGGATGGGCAAGGTGTTGATGAACATACCGGGAAGCCGCATCTTGCCGTCGCCATCGCGCATGCCCGCGAACAATACCGTTCCGAACACGACATCATTGCGCCCGGAGACACGGGCCAGCACGCTCGCCCATGAAAGGTGAAAGAGTGTGGCAGTACTGAGGTGCAGCGTGCGTGCAGCCGCGCGCAACCGTCGGGCGAGCGACGCCTCGACAAGCCGCCCTTCTTCCCTGATCGGCAATCCGTCAACGGGCATGTCGAGGAGAGAATAAGGTGCTGTCGGCTCGTCGACATCACCCAGCATTTCCTTGAAAAATTCATCCTGCCGTCGAATACAGGCGCCATGACGGGCCTGGGCAACAAAACGGCGGAACGGCACGGGCACCGGCAGATTTCGCGTTTCACCTTCCAGAATGGCCCTGGTTTCCTCCTGGATGACTGCCAGCGTTGCACCGCCGATGGCAAGGTGATGACTTAGCGCTAGAGCAACCCACCGACCCGAAAGCGAATCGCGGGCAACGACGATCTTGATAAGCGGCGCGCTCCGGATGTCGAGACGAAAGTGAGATGGATCAAATCGGTCAATAAGTTGCTTCGCGATGTCGCCGGCTTCGGGCCGCAACACCAGCTCTTCAATCCTCAGCGGGGCATGCCGCCACACGATCTGCACGGGCTCGTGCAGCCCCTCCCACAAAATGGAAGTGCGGAGAATATCATGGCGTCTGATTACGGACTGCATTGCTTCGAAATACGCATCCATCTGAGGACGGGATTCAAAACTGAACAACACATGCGACAAGTAAGGATCCCGGCGCTCTCCACTGATGTAATGAAAAAACATCCCTTCCTGCAGCGGCGCCAACGGATAAATGTCCTGCACATTCCCCGCGCCGCCAGGCACCGCATTGACCATGCATTCGATCTCGTCCGAAGTGACTTCCACCAATGGCAGCATGTCCGGCGTGATCGCACTGCATCCCACAGGAATCCGGTTTTCCGGCACTTCCCCGATGCCATCTGGACCGATGTAATCTCCTGACTGGATCAGCGCCATCAACGCGGCCTTGTTGCGCCTTAAAACGTCGATCAACGCGGGCTCGTCAACTATTCTTTCACTTCCGCGAACTATCAGTTCACTTCCCCTCACCGCGAGGGCAACGTTTTTTTCGTTGAGCTGCTCGATCAGTTCCGAAAGCATCACAGCGCAATCTCCTTGATCCTGGCGCATGACAATGCCATTTCGGCAATCGTCGGACTCGAGAAAACTGTACGCACGTCGATATCCAGTCTCATTTTTTTCATGCGTGCGATCAGGTCGACGGCGAGCAGTGAATGACCGCCGAGTTCGAAGAAGTCGTCATGGCGTCCGACTTTCTCCACCCGCAATACGTCTGCCCAGATGGTGGCCAGCAGAATTTCCGTCTCGCCCACCGGCGCTTCATAGGTGCGCGTGGATGGAGTCATATCCGGAGCGGGCAGCGCCTTGCGATCGAGCTTGCCATTGGGGGTAAGCGGCAGACGATCCAGGAAGGTCACACTCCCCGGAAGCATGTACTCGGGAAGTATCCTTGCTAGGTGCTTTCGTACGTCTCTGAAACCCGGCTTGGTATTTTTCGACAACTGGCGCAGTCTGTTCAGGTGACGCAATCCCTGCAATGCCTGATCAGGCTCGATCCAATCGACCAGGCACGCCATTTCGTCCACGCCAATGCCGCGCAAGCGTTCGACCACATGGAGGCAGGTTTCCGGTGTTCCAATGAGCGATGCCGTTCTGGAGTAGCGCTCAAATGCAAATGAAACAATCGTCTCGACTTCTTGTTCCTTCAGGTTGTCGGTGGATACGTCCATCGCCTTTGCAAACGCTTTGAGCAGCCCCAGATGCGAGCGCATATACCGAATGAAGGGCTCGCGGGCATTCTCCAGCGTCTGATTGAAGTCCTCTCCCATGAAGGTATGAATCATGAGCGTGACTCGCCCGGCATCCGGGTCATATCCATGTCGGGCACGAGCCTGCCGGTAGAGTGTTATGTTGGCCGCGACTTCTTCCACGCTTTGGCCCAGCAGATGGGTCAGGATATTGGCGCCAAGCTTGCCCGCCTGAATGAACGTCTCCGGGTTGCCGGAAGACGTGACCCAGACAGGCAATTCAGCTTGTACCGGCTTGGGATAGATCGTTACCTGCGATTGTTTTCCACTGCCATCCGTAAAACTGCGTTGTTCACCGCGCCAGAGCGCCTTGACCGTCTCGATGCCGGAAGCCATGACATCCTTGCGATTCGCGTAACTGTCGGGTGCAAGAACGAAGTCGCGTGGCATCCAGCCTGTCGCGAACGATACGCCCACACGCCCCCGTGACAAGTTGTCCACGACGGACCACTCTTCCGCAACCCGGATGGGATTATGCAAGGGCAACACTACGCTACCCGCCCGGAGGTGAACCGACTTTGTCACGGTAGCAAGCGCGGCATTCAATATCGCCGGGTTTGGGTACAGGCTGCCAACTTCATGGAAATGCCGCTCGGGCGTCCATACGGCTTCGAACCCGTTCTCGTCTGCGTAACGCGCGGCCTCCAGATACAGGCGGTACTTATCATTTTGCTCGTAGGTATCTGCCCCAAAATAGAAAAGGCTGAAGCCCATCTGATCCGTATTCCGTTCGGATTCCATGCCCGTCTCTTCATCCTGCAAAACGGCGTACGCCGCCAGTCGCGTATCTCCGGCCATATCTTCGCGCGCCACGACGACGCATTGCTTGACCTGGGGATGTGTTGCCAGGGCCGCTTCGATCTCGGCCGGTTCGATTCTGAAACCGCGTACCTTCACCTGATCATCGAGGCGACCCAGAAATTCGATATCGCCGTTGGGCAGATAGCGCGCGCGGTCACCCGTCTTGTACATCCGGGAGCCGGCCGGCCCGCCAAGCGCCTCATCAATGAATCGCTCCGCCGTCAGTTCATCGCGGTTCAGGTAGCCGCGCGCGAGGCCGTCACCTGCGATATGCAGTTCACCGGGAATCCCTACCGGCACCGGTTGTCCGCTCTCATCAAGGATATAAATGCGGGTATTGGCGACAGGACGGCCAATTCGCATCGCCACGTCCGCCGACGTGACGCGATGCACCGCAGACCAGATTGTGGTTTCGGTCGGTCCATACATATTCCAGACCGCCGGGACACGCGCGAGCAGGCTTTCGGCAAGATCGGAGGGAAGCGACTCGCCGCCGCAGAGCACCTTTAAAGTCCGCGGGAACACGGACCAGTCTTCTTGCAGCAACATGCGCCACGTCGAGGGCGTTGCCTGAATTACCGATACATCATGGTCGCAGATCAGCTTTGACAGCTGGGCCGGATCCAGCGCTGCCTCGCGGCGGGCGCAAACAAGCCTGGCACCTCTGGTCAATGGCAGGTATAGCTCAAGCCCCGCAATGTCGAACGACAGCGACGTCACTGCCAGAAGAACATCTTCCGGCTCCAGGCCGGGCTCTTTTGCCATCGATGCCAGGAAGTTACTCAACGAGCCATGCGCGATAGCCACCCCTTTCGGCCTTCCGGTCGAGCCGGATGTATAGATCACGTATGCGAGGTGGTTCGGCAGCGAAACCGCCGACGGATCGGTATCCGGCATGGCATCCAGGAATGCCGTATCCGAACCAAGATAGACAGTTTGAATCTGATGTGGCGGAGCGGCGCGTTGCAAGTGACGCTGCGTCAGCAGAACTGCAGGCGCGCTATCCTGCAGCATGTACGCCAGGCGTTCCGCCGGAAAGTCGGGATCCATTGGCACATAGGCGCCTCCCGCCTTCAGTATCGCCAGAAGTCCTACGACCATGTGCAGCCCACGGTCGACGCAAATGGCTACGCGCGTCTCGGGAACGACACCGAGATTCCTCAGGTAATGCGCGAGTCGGTTCGCTTTGGCATTCAGCTCGCCATACGTGAACTGCCCCTGATCGACAACAAGACCTATGGCGCGGGGATTGCGGCCCGCCTGCTCTTCGAAGAGCGTGTGCACAGTCTGCAACGAGTAGGCGGCATCGGTCCTGTTCCATTCTTCCAGGATCTGCTGGCGCTCTGCGTCGCTCAGCAGCCCAACTTGGCTCAGAGGTTGCTGGTCATCTGTGACCATTGCCACCAGGACGTTGCGCACATACTCCAGATGACGTTCGACCGTCTCCTGATCAAACAATGCGACTGCGTACACTAGTGCACCCACGATGCGGCCGTCCGCCTCCGCAAGATTGAGTGACATGTCGAATTTTGCCATTTCGGAACCGGTGCTGACCGGTGCCACTTCCAGCCCCGGCAGGTCGAGTTCGCCCCGATCGTTGTTCTGCCATCCGAACAAGACCTGAAATAACGGACTATGGGCCATGCTTCTTGGCGGCCTGACCAGTTCAACAACCTGTTCAAAAGGGAGATCCTGGTTTTCCTGCGCGGCGAGCGACTGGGACTTCACCTGTAGCAGTAACTGCTCCAGCGTCGGATTCCCTGACAGATCCAGCCGTATCGCAAGCGTGTTGACAAAAAAGCCGATAAGGGGCTCGATCTCGGCACGAAGCCGGTTGGCTGTCGGCGTACCGACGACCAGATCCGTCTGTCCTGACAAGCGCGCAAGCACGGCGGCCCAGGCCGCCAGCATGGTCATGAACAGTGTGGCTCCATGTCGCTGTCCGAGTTCTTTCAAAGCAGCCGTCAACTGCTCGTCCAGCACCAACATGATGGTGCCGCCGGCATAACTTTGTTGCGCGGGTCGGGGGCGGTCTGTCGGCAAGTCGAGCAGCACCGGCGCGTCTGCCAGCGTGCGCTGCCAGTAGTCCACCTGGCGTTCCAGTATCGCGCCATCAACCCAGCGTCTTTGCCATGCGGCGTAGTCGGCGTACTGAATCGCCAGCGGCGGCAGTGGATCGGGCTGACCTTGAACGAATGCCCGGTAAAGCGTGCAGAACTCGGTTGTAAGCAAGCCCAGTGACCAGCCGTCCGAGACAATGTGATGCATCGTCACCATCATTACATACTGGTCGTCAGCGGTTCGGAGCAGGCAACCGCGAATCAGCGGACCGTCGATCAGGTTGAAAGGCGCATTCGCCGTCTCGTCCAGCAATCGTTCAGTTTCCCTGCTGCATTCGGGACGTTCGCGCAGGTCGTGTTCCTGCAATGAGAATCCGCTGTCCTTCGGAAGAATCCGCTGGACAGGTTTGCCTTCAAATAAGGCAAACGTGGTTCGTAATGCCTCATGGCGTGCAACGATACAATCCAGCGCTTTGCGCAACGCAAAGACATCCAAAGAACCAGTCATCTGGAAACCGACCGGGATATGGTAAGCCTCGCTTACCCCGTCCATCTGCGCCAGGAACCAGAGTCGCTGCTGTGCGAACGATAAGGCAAGCGGCAGATCGCGTGCCACGAGCTGTACGGGTGGCAGGCTGCTGCGCGCAGCAGCCTTCACAGAGTTTGCAAATTCCTTCAGTGTCGGCCGGAGAAAAAGTTCGGTTACGCTGATTTCCACGCCAAGTACATCGCGGACCCGTGAAGCGGTTCGGACAGCAAGCAGAGAATGCCCGCCAAGGTCGAAAAAGTCGTCGCTGCGCCCAACCCTGTCCACCTTCAGAACGGCACACCATATCTTTGCGAGGGCTGTTTCGATCTCGTCGCCCGGCAACTCAGTGTCATCTGTCGAAATCGCCTGAATGCCGGGCTCCGGTAGTGCTTTACGGTCCAGCTTGTTGTTCGGATTCAGTGGAAATGTGTCGAGCCGAACGAATGCAGTGGGGACCATGTAATCCGGCAACGTTTCCTGCAGATATGCCCGCAATGCCTCGAAGGATGGCTCGGGCGCGCCTTCTGCGGCGGTGTAATACGCCACCAGACGTTTGTCGCCCGGGCGGTCTTCGCGGACGAGCACGACTGATTCCCGGATAGCCGGGTAGGCCGAAAGGCGTGCCTCGATTTCACCGAGTTCAATGCGAAATCCACGAACCTTGACCTGAAAATCGTTCCGTCCCCTGAACTCGATGACACCGTCATCCCGGTATCTCCCGAGGTCTCCGGTCTTATACATCAACGCGCCAGCCGTATCCGAGAACGGGTTAGGGATAAAGCGCTCCGCAGTCAGTTCAACCTGATTCACATAGCCAAGCGCAACACCGACTCCGCCTATGTGAATTTCTCCGGTCACTCCCACAGGCGTGGGGTGCCCACGAGAATCCAGAATATAAATTTGCGTGTTCGAGATCGGCCGTCCGATCGGAATAGTTTTTTCGTCTTCAGCAACCGAATCAACCTCGTGCGTTATCGCAAAGACCGCTGTCTCGGTCGGTCCATATCCATTGATCAGGTGTTGTGGCCGGCCGTTACGCATCGCCTGGGCGATCACGCGGGGGTCCAGCGCATCTCCACCGACCATCAGATAGTTCAGTTTTGGAAGAATCTCGGTCAGAAAATCCGCGTACTGGTTGAACAAGCCCACGCTTATCCACAGAACGTTGACGGCATGTCCTCTTAAGCTGTCCCGGAATCGTTGCGGATCCAGCACATCCGGTTGGTCGATGACTGCGATGGACGCACCATTGAGAAGTGGGACCCATACTTCGAGAGTGTTGGCGTCCCAGGCCGGATTGGACGAGTAGGCGAAACGGTGGCTGCCATTAAAACTGGCATAGCCGTTGTTGATTGCGACCCGCCCAATGGCCCGATGGGGGACAATGACGCCCTTTGGTTGTCCGGTGGAGCCGGAGGTATAAGTGATATGTGCCGCGGTTTCGCTGCTGACAGATACGCCCAGGTTGCTAGCGTCGCCGGTTCCGATATCGATGGTGTCGAGGTCTAGCCGCCTGACGCCATCCGGCACAGGCAGCGACACCTCTGAATCCGTCACCACCATGCTGGCCTGACAGTCGTCAATGATGAACAGATGGCGTGCTACTGGTGCGCCAAGGTCAAGCGTGACAAACACGGCGCCGCATTTGACGACTGCGATTTCAGCCGTGATGAGCGCGATCGAGCGATCGAGCAACAATGCCACCGGCATGCCCGGTAAAATTCCCTGACGCTGCAGATATCTGGCCAGCCGGTTTGCATTGGCGTTGATCTCGCCATAGGTGATGCTGCGTTCCCCGTGTACTACCGCAATTGCATCCTGCGCTGCGGCAGCATGTGCTTCGAACAGTTCATGAATACACAAGTGGCGCGGGTAGTCTGCGCTGGTTGCGTTCCAGTTGACCAGCAATTGCTGGCGTTCTTCCGGTGGCAGCACGTCAATCGCATTTAATGGCGTGGCCGGCGCGCGCTCAAGGGCATCTATCAATCGCGCGAGCGATGTGTGCACATACGTGCATACGCGCTGCGGGTTTATCGGTGAACACGCCTGCGCATTGAGTACGAAGCCTACCCCTTCGTCGTTGACATTCAAGGTTAAAGCATAGTTGGTGCGCAGATCAAAGTTCCGCGTCGCTGAATGCGTCGGCAAAGGCAAATCCGGCGACGCAAGCTCATTGCCGCTTCGTCCTGCATGGGGGTTATGGCGATAGTTGAGAATGGAAGTGAACAGCGGGGTTTGCGGGGCCACCGCACTGCAGCGTTGTGCCAGTGCCAGCGATGCATGTTCATGCCGCAGCAGGTCGGCCATCAATGCATGCACCATGCGCAGGCCTTCCTGCACGGAATCTTCTCCGATCCGTATACGCACCGGCAAGGTATTCATGAAGAGCCCCAGGGCGCGATCCGTTCCTTCATGGCCCTGCGTGCGTCCAATCAGCACGGTGCCAAAGACCACATCGTCGCGTCCCGACAGCCGCGCAAGAGTCAGGGCCCATGCCATATGACATAGTGTCGCCGGACTCACCACGAGTCGCCGTGCCGTCTCACGCAATCGCCTGGCGAGCGACGTATCCAGTTGCTGCCATGCCTCCAATATTCCGGAACCGTCACCATGCACATTCATCAAACCGAATGGCGCCGTGGGTTCATCCACGTCACCGAGCAAGCTTTTAAAGAATGTTTCGTGTTCGCTCCGGCTCAGTCCGAACCGCGTTTGAGCAACGAAATCCCGGAATGGAATCGGCGCTGGCAAGTCCATGGACCGACCGGCCAGATGCGCCTCGATTTCCTGAAGCAGAACTCGGTGGGTGGTGGGGTCGCTCAGCAAATGATGACTTAGCCAGAGCGCAGACCAGGTATCCGTTGATTTGTCGTATGCAATGAACACCCGCATAAGCGGTGCCTGGCCAAGGTCGATGCGATAATGGCGCGGATCAAACCGAGTTCTCAGGTTCTCGGCAGCATTGCCGAGTTGCGGATCCACCTCAATCTGCTCGACCGTCAGGATGGCTTTTCTCCATACAACCTGTACCGGTTCGGTGATGCCTTTCCAGAAAACCGACGTGCGCAAGATGTCATGTCGGGTTATTACTGCTTGCAGTGCATTGATGTACTCATTCAACTGCGCTTTTGTTGCGAAGTCGTACATCATCGGCGCCAGATACATGTCGCCCTTGTTTTCAAGCTGGTAATGAAAAAGAATACCTTCCTGTAATGGTGCCAGGGGATAAATGTCCTGAATATTCGCGGCACCACCCTCCACGGAGCCGACGATGCGGGCGATATCCTCATTTGACAGTTCAACGAGCGGAAGCATCTCGGGCGTAATCGCATTGCATCCGTTCGGGATTCCATTTTTGGGAACTTCAATCGCCGTAGTTCTTGGCGCTGTATATTTCCCGGTTGCGATTAATTGAATCAGTTCGCTTTTGTTATTCCGCAGAAGATCAAGCAAGGAAGGCTCCAACGCATTCCTTTTGCCCTGAACTATCAGTTCTTCCCCCTTGATAGTCAGGGCAATCTTCTTCTCATCCAGTTGACGCAATAGCTCGGTAACACTCACAGTGCAACCTCCATGTCTTCTACGGCAGCGGCCAATGCCGCCAACGTGGGAGCGGTAAATAAAATTCGAATATCCGCATGCAGGCTTATCCTGCGCATACGATCGATCAGCGTTACTGCCAGTAGTGAATGCCCACCGAGCTGGAAGAAATTATCGTGACGACCCACCTTCTCCAGTCCCAGCAGTTCGGCCCAGATCGCAGCCAGCGCGGTTTCAACTTCGCCTTGCGGTGCTTCGTACGCACGCACCGCATACGCATCGCCGTCCGGCGCCGGCAGCGCCTTGCGGTCGAGCTTGCCGTTTGGCGTCAGCGGCAGTGCATCGAGTGCGACATAGGCCGCCGGCACCATGTACTCGGGCAGCATGGCCGACAGGTGCAGGCGCATGCCTTCCACTTGCACCGTACCCGGCTCGTCTTCCGTGTAGTACGCCACCAGCCGTTTGTCGCCGGGATGGTCTTCGCGCGCGATCACTGCAATTTCTTTCACTCCACGATACTGCGCCAGCTTCGCCTCGATCTCACCCAGTTCGATGCGCATGCCGCGCAACTTCACCTGGTGGTCATTTC
>NZ_JBHTDH010000061.1:0-10915 GCF_042666555.1 Herbaspirillum sp. GCM10030257 | reverse complement strand
AAGATCGACAGCTTTGTCGCGCAATACAATGTCCACTCGCGACCGTTCGTCTGGACCGCCACCGCCGACTCCATCCTGCAAAAGATTGAGCGTCTTTGTAAAGTTATTTGCGGGACACCACACTAGAAAGCTGCCGTCCACGAACAGCCGGAAATGCCGATTTCGCCAATAGTCGGCGCCAGCAAGGCTGGCTGCTTTGCATTATTAGGTTCCTGCCGTTCCAGCAGTTGCGAACCAAACGTTGTTCTTCGTCTTACGCTCCTGTCCGAGCTAACATCCGCGCGCATGATCTAATCTTTCTTCCCATAAATATGGGAGCCCAATGCATGTCACGAATGCTAGTATTTCGGCGATCTAGCGTTCCAAACGGCCCACGAAATTCGGCCTACGTCCAAGGCTGCTCCGCGGCGTGGGCTCCAAGATGGCGACGATTTGTTCAACCGAAAAGCGTTTTCATTTCATGGCAAACATCCTCTCCTTAAGAGGCAGGTTTGCTGATTAACTCGTTCAGTTCAGTTTCAAAATTACAATAATTGCCGCTCAGGAGGCCGCGCGTGACCCGTTTCGTGATACCCGTATATGTCCTTGTACTTTCCCTGGCCGCCTGCGGAGGCGGAGAATCCTCGAACCCCAGATTGCCTCCCGTCGCCAAGCGGCTTGCGAATACGGTCACTACCAATGCCGACACCACCTTCCCTGGCAAGCGCAGCGATTACACGATCACGCAGACCTCGAGCGGTTTTTCGGTTGCCGACAATGTGGGTGATAGAGGTGTGATCCGCATCGGGAATGCCGATACACTCCGTTTTGCCGACGTCACAATTAACCTGAATATCGCGAGCCAGGCAAGTGCAATTCCGGAAGCAGACTTAAACTCGCTAGTGGAACTGTATGTCGCGTTCTTTAACCGTGTTCCCGATGCTAGTGGATTGAGCTATTGGATCAGCCAATACCAGTCTGGCGTGTCGCTGGTCCACATCTGCGAAAGCTTCTATAACGCGGCAGTGCAATACAGCGCGTTAACCGGTTATTCGTCGACAATGTCCAACGCGGATTTCGTGAAGGTCATCTACAAGAACGTGCTTGGCCGTAGCGGCACAACCGCGCCGCCCGATGCCGATGTCCAGTACTGGGCTAACGAGCTGGCGAGTGGCCGCGCTACCAAAGGCAGTCTCGTCAAGACGATGCTAGCCTCGGCGCACTCGTTTACGAATGACCCAACCTGGGGTTGGGTAACCAAACTGCTGGATAACAAGATTGCGGTTGGCAAGCAGGTCGCGGTTCAGCAGGGCTTGAACTACAACACGTCCGAAGATTCGATCACCAAGACGATGGCAATCGCCGCCGCCATTACGCCAACCGACACGTCGGCCGCGCTTGCCAATGTCGGCATTACGGAAAAGGCGTACAAACCCAATCCAATTTTGTCGATCAATCGCATGCGTGCAGTACACATGTACAGCAACTATGGCGATAACGTACGTGGCGTGAAGCCGGCGCTGTCCGACGCGCCCCAAAGTCTGTCGGCAAGCGGTGTCACAACCGACATCTCCCGCTCCTCCTATACCGAAAGCTCGGGGAATACGGTGATATTCGACACCGCGACAGTGAAACTGTCGAACGTGAAGCTGGGCGGTGGCGCATCGTACGCGCAGGCGGGTTTCGCATTGTCGCGGCGGGCGGACAACGGCGAATTGAGCTTGGACTTCTCGCCTTCCGTCAATACATCACTCGCGGCAATCCAGGGGTTTGCTGGCAATGTCCACCTTCAGATATCGGCCGACGGCAAGACTGTTAATCAATGGACGATGATCAATGCGTCCGGGGCTGCACGCGAATATATTGCCGCAGTCGTCGCCCACGCCGCCGAACTGCTCGCAGGTGGAACGTTCAATGTGCACACGTCCAATGCCGTATTCAATCAGGCATCGCTGATCCAGGCCATACAACTGGTCCGCAAAGGCATTCAGGACGACGACAGTGCCTATTTCAATTATCTGCGTGACAAGAATGTGGAATGGCTCGCCTTGACCGTGCCGATTTTCTACGGCGACGTATCCGACCCGACCGTCAAGCTGCAATATCGGCCGGCGGGCAATATGGATTCCGGCGCCAGCTTTACGTTCGACGATGCCGATCTCATCTATTTCCTTAACAAGGCCCGCAAAGCAGGATTTAAGATCATGCTTGGCCTGGAACTGTCCCCAGTCTTCATCCCGGTATCGACGACGGACCCGGATTGCAAGTCGGCACACCACAAGGTCAATCGCTGGCTGCTCGGCCAGCCCACAGTGGCCGTGAACGATCCTTTTCAGGCATGCATTAATCCGGCCTACTGGTGGTGGGATCCGGTACACCCCGACCATGCGAAGAACACGGAGATTTTCTGGAACAACTACACCGACATCGCGGTGAAATATGCTCGCATCGCCCAGCAAACCGGTGTCGAAATGTATGCGGTGGCGACCGAACAGGATAACCTCGTCCGCACCCGTGCGAGCAGTCCGCCCTACACCAACCATTTCAAGCCACAACTGACCAAGCTTGTCAGTGCAGTGCGCGCGCAATACTCTGGCCTATTGACCTACGACCAGCAACACATTACGTTCACAAACCCGGAATACTTCGCAGGAGGGGCCGGTACAGCGGGCGCTTTCAGTCACGTCTTCGAAGATCTGGACCTCGATGTCGTTGGCACTTCTGCCTATTTTGAGCTGACATCATCCAATCCAGGGCGGGTTCTTTCCGTCGCTGAACTCGAGACGGTGTGGGAAAACATTTTCAAGACGCACCTCGTCCCGAGGCAGGCCGCCAATCCCGGTAAGCCCCTGGTTTTCACGGAATTTGGCTACACCGACGACGTTGGTGCAACGGCGCTCCAGGGGGCGAACCTAGGCATGCCCGAACCCGCTCCTGATGCAAGCGGCGTGACGCCGGGCCAACAGCAACAAAAAAACATCTTTCAGGCATTCTTTAACGTTAACAGTCGATACGACAACCTTATTCG
Organism: Herbaspirillum sp. GCM10030257; assembly: GCF_042666555.1. NCBI lineage: Bacteria > Pseudomonadati > Pseudomonadota > Betaproteobacteria > Burkholderiales > Oxalobacteraceae > Herbaspirillum > Herbaspirillum sp. GCM10030257. The sequence continues at coordinate 7,908 of NZ_JBHTDH010000061.1, read as the reverse complement.
CGGCGCATTCATCTGGGGCGTCAGCTTTATCAGCCCCTACGACTGCTCGCATATTGTTTTCGGCATTTACTGCAAGGCGTCTGCTGATACCGTGAAGCAGGTCTACGGAACGTGGAAGGCAGGTACCTGACGCGTCGCTTTGCGGAGCGGCCGCATTCAGGCGCGATTCGTTCGACGGCGGCACTCCCCGCCCAGTGCAGAGCTACCGCGGTAGCCATACCCAGGGTAGGATTTTTCCCAACGATTTCCTGCCAATTAAATAGCCGGTTGGATTTACAATGAGGAATCACGCCCTTCCAAGGCCGATTCCTTATAAAGGGTGAAGCGACCAAAACGCCCGTGCCTGCCATTTGCGATAGGAGCCTCAGCCGGTGGCGTACACGACCGCTTTCGCTACTCTCCGAAAGCGGTCGAAGTCGCTACACGGCGTACGTGGCTTGTCCGCTTTAGAAAAACGACATGACCGGCAACTAATGGCCGCCTGTCGTCTGCCCAAGCAGCTTGCTGTCTGCCCGCATTGCGCCGACGATCGGACGTCGGGAATCTGCTTGAAAATCTGCGCTATCAACCCTAAGCAGACATTCCTCCACCGACTCCACTTCAACTACCGCAGCGCCTCCATCACCTTACATCGAATATAGGCTAAAAGTGCCTTACGCTCTTCTGTGAAAACAGCAAGGTCTACCACGCCTCGTCCTAGGTAACCATCTCTCGCCGCAATAACAACCTGTTTGCTTTTAAAAGGCAACCGTTCCAGCGCCCAGTTTGCGGCAACATTTTTGGAAGCAATGTCTCCAGTTATCGCTGTGTACCAAATGCGTACCAGGGCAAGAACGATATTTCTCTCATCTCCTTCCCAGTCTGACTCCGTATTCCAGAGCCCCAACGTGTCCAGAAGCGCGCGCTGAACATCGGCGGCAGGAACTTCTTCAAAAACTTCTGGAGCTGCAGGACCGTACAAAGCGAGACTACACCGCCGTGCCTTTGTCAGCAGAATGGCCAGGTCGTGGTCCATTAATGCGGGCTCAAAAATTCCAGCGTTGATGTCGTCGCGCAGCCATTCGCCAAATTGCATTTGCCGTTTTGCCGGGTACCGCCATGGCACCACATCCTCTTGTGCCAAAACGGTCACTTCGAGTGCGCGACGGACAGCGTCAGTTCCGGGAACAGCAGACACAGACAGCAATTCGGTCATCAGTGCCGCTCTGGCGTGATCGGCCAAAGGAGCGGTCACAGTGATCAACAGGTCGATATCGCTAAGAGGCTTCAAGCCTCCATCAACTGCAGAACCAAACAGGTGAATTGCCTGAATAGATTCTCCAAGATGACATTTCAAAACTGAAAGTGTATTGGATACTTGGCTTGCAATAGATTCGGGAAGTTCAATATTCATGGCATCGTTTGAAGTCTGTTTTCATTTCGAATGCCTGCTTATGGCCGGCATGCGCCCTATATACCTCAAGGGCCAGCGGCAGCTCGGAGCCAGATTCCAGACAGCGTTATCACGGAAAGGAAGCGAGGGACGTGCCCCTCACCCACCTCTAGTGCTTCCCAAAAGCGGACACAGTAACGTCATGTTGAAGGGCCCGTATGAGGGTTCGAATCCAACGTCAATTTAGAACCTTGCTGATAGATCGATGGGACGAATTTTTCCATAAAAGTCTGAGGACGAGTTAACGGAGTAAAACCGAAGCGAGTGTACAACCCACTTGCTTCGCTCGTGACCAAAGTAAATCTACGTAGCCCTTGTAGCTCTGGGTGATCTAATACAGCTACCATTAACTCCTTTCAATATCCCCGGCCACGGTAAGCGGGTAGCACAAATACGTCGACAAGGTTGGCAAACGTCGCAAAGTCCGAAATTACGCGCGCGAAAGCCATCTGCGTGCTTCCTTCAAATCCTCCGAAACACTAAGAATGGCGCAAGGCCTTTTCAGGAACTTCCCTAGATATGCCCCATGCCCAAGCTGATTCAGTGGAAAGTAAGCCGTGGATGACATCTAAATCAAGCTCAGACAGTTCTGTAGTAATACGCATCTAATTCCTCAGTTTAACTGTTCATTGAATGGATAGCTTATGCCGGTAAGCACGGCGAGCGTCCGGTAAGTACAGAATTATTCGATGCGCAATTTATTGTTTTGGAAAGAGATGTTCATCATAGCCCTGATTATACGAACACTGCTTACACGGACATGGGGACGCTACTATGGCGGTCTGCATTTGGCGGCAGACCGCCCGAAGCCGTTCGGCTTGAGCGCAAAAAATCCGGCGAGGAACATGGACGGACGGCCACCGACGGCGTCCTGGTATAGCGATGCAACAGCGCATCCGCTCCTCCATTAAATGCCCATCGGCCTTCATCCTGACGGGACGCAAACCATATCCGCCGGCAGCACTGCTTTCTTCAAAAGTTTTTCTCGACTGGAAGCGGATATCCGCAATAACTGCCATCGTGCATCCGATCACTAAGGGCGTACGCTATCGCTTTGTCATTTTGATAGACAAAAATTTTTGGATGTCATTAATACAACGACCTACACTCAAAACGCCGGCATGTAGTTATTACGGAAGGTTCATATTTTCAGCATTCCAATAATCAACGACAAGTTGAGGAGAGGATTTTATGCGTCTTACTAAACTTGTTAGCTGCATGCTCATGGCAAGTTCCGGCGTCGCTGTTTCGGGCGCTGCCGTTGCCGCAGCGCCTAATCTGACGGCGACTACCGTCTTGTCCAAGCTGAGCAATCCGTGGGACATGGCCTTCCTTCCGGACGGCACCATGTTCTTTACCGAGAAATGCAACGGGCTCTCCGTGCGAATGCCGTCTGGCACCGTCAATCGGCTGCTCGGCATGAAAGACTCCAAGGATTACGACAGCAAGGCCGATGACTTGTTTTGCGATGGTCAGGCTGGCATGAACGGTGTTGCGGTCGATCCCGACTTCGCAAAGAACCGCTTCATCTATGTCTACTCTGCTTCCAGCATGTCGCAGCCGCAGACCAACCATGTCATCCGCTTTGTGGTCAACGATGACAGGACCAAGCTTTCCGACCGCAAGGACATTGTCAACGACATCCCCTACAAGACTGCAGCGAGCGATCATCCGTTCGGTGCGACGGGCGCCCACAATGGCGGCCGCATCCGTTTCAGCCCCGGCGACGGATTCCTATACGTGACCACCGGAGACACCCATAACGGCGAAGTGCCGCAAAGTCCCACGCGCATCGGCGGCAAGGTTCTGCGCATCGACCGCGAAGGCAAGGCTGCTCCAGGCAACAATGCGCCGCAGGGATTCGACCCGCGCATCTTCACCTACGGGCATCGCAATCCTCAAGGCATCGCCTTCCGTCCGGGAAGCAACCAGCCGATCCTGGCCGAAAACGGGCCATGGCATACCGATGAGGTGACCGCACTGACGGCAGGAGGCAACGGCGGGTGGGACCCGCGTCCCAATGTTAACGGTCGTGGCGACTGCCCTGGCAATTATTGCGGCTATAGCCCCAACCAGATGGAGGCCATGGACCCGAAGGAACGATCCAAGTTCATGCCCATGACCGATCTGAAAGCCTATCCGAAGGCGATGAAGCCGGCGTGGACCAATGAAGGGCTGTCTCAGGGCATGTCTTCCGGAACCTTCCTGAACGGCAAGCAGTGGAAGGATTGGGACGGCAAGATGGTCGTTTCCTACATGGGCATCGGCATCCATGGAACGCCGGTCGGCAACCGGCTGGACGTGCTGGATATCAGCGCCGACGGCCAGACTGCGAAACGGACCAAGGTATCGCTGCCGATGCCGGCAGGTCGCTTCCGCTCGGTAGTTCAGGCACCTGACGGCAACATGTACGTCGCGACCGACGAGGGAGATATCATCAAGATGACCCCGAAATGATGTTTTACGGGCCCGCTACCGAATCGGCGGTGCGATTTCAGACGCAATCATCTTTGACCGACAAGGCTTTCGGCAAAGCCTGCATGGCGATCAGCTCCTCGCTCGCAGTCCTGCTCATGGCAGGCAGGTGGGCTGAAATCGCAGTCCTGCCGCGACGCGTTTGATATGAGGATCATGTTCATGCACAAAGTTTTGGCGTTATGTATTGCGTCCGGATGTTTGCTTTCCTCCGGTCAGGCTTTTGCCGATGAAGCCTTGTTCAAGAAGTCAAACTGCATGGCCTGTCATGCAGTCGATCAAAAGCGGGTGGGGCCTGCGCTGAAGGACGTGGCCGCGAAGTACAGCGGCGACAGCGGTGCGGCAGAAAGGCTGGCTAAAAAGATCAAGGTCGGCGGCTCCGGCGTCTGGGGGCAAATGCCCATGCCACCGCAGACGCAAGTTTCGGATGCGGATGCGAAGGTGCTGGCCGAATACGTGCTGTCGATCAAGTAGCCTCGTTGGAAATTGACCTGACATTCCACGCCATGGAAATAGCCCATTCTCAGTCCGGCATGCGGGCAGGCATGCTACTGGCCGCAGCATTCTTCGGGATCGTTGCCGATGCCGCTGCCCAGCAGGAAAAACAGCTGGAAGAAGTCGTCGTTTCCGCCAGCCGCAGCGAGCAGAAACGTTTCGACGCGCCGGCTTCGATCGACGCCATCCAGGTCGATCCGCTGCGCGCCGCATCGCCTCTGGTCAATTTGTCGGAACTGCTTGGCACCGCGCCCGGCATCCAGATCCGCGAGCGGCAGAATTATGCGCAGGACCTGCAATTGTCGGTACGCGGTTTCGGCACCCGGTCTACGTTCGGCGTGCGCGGCGTTCGCATTCTTATCGACGGTATACCGGCTACCATGCCCGACGGCCAGGGGCAGCCCTCCACGGCGACCCTGACTTCGGCGCGGCGGATCGAAATCCTGCGCGGGCCGGTCGCCCAGCTGTATGGCAATGCCGCAGGCGGTGTATTGCAGGTATTTACCGCCGATCCGCCCCTATCGCCGCAGGCACCTTACGCCAGTGCCTCGGTCGGCGCGGGCGGCGACGGCCAGCGCCAGCTTGGATTCACGCTGGCAGGAGGCGGCGACACGCTCGGTGGCCTGCTCGACGTATCGCGCTATGAGACCGACGGCTACCGCGATCACAGCGCAGCGGAACGAACCCAGCTCAATGCCAAGGTCTTGTGGAGGCCGTCGGCATCGACTACGGTCACCGGCATCGTCAACGTGTTCGACCAGCCGCTGGCTCAGGACCCGCTCGGATTGACGCGCGCGCAGTTCGAAGAGAACCCGCGGCAGGTGGCGCCGGTCGCGCTGACCTTCGATACCCGCAAGACCGTCGACCAGCGGCAGGCGGGTCTCGTGCTCGAGCATAAGGTTGATCGCAGCAATACCCTCAATGCGCGGCTGTATGCTGGCACGCGTGAGGTGTTTCAGACGCTGTCGTTTTCCGGCGCCGCCGCCAATTCTTCCGGAGGCGTAGTCGATCTCGACAACCACTATCGTGGCGCCGGTATGAGCTGGACACATAGGACGTGGGCTGGTGGCATGCCGCTCAACTGGACCGTCGGCATGGAGGCCGACGACCTCGACCAGACCCGGCGCGGCTTCGTTAACAACAATGGCACCCCAGGCGTGCTGCGCCGTGACGAAAGCAACGATGCCAACAACGTCGATATCTTCGGCCAGGTGGATTGGACCTTCGCCGAGCAGTGGAAAGCCACTGTGGGCGCCCGCGCAAGCCGTGTGCGCTTGGCGGTGGACGACCGCTATGTGACTGCCGCCAGCCCGAACGACAGCGGCAGCGTGGAATACCGCAATACCAGTCCGGTGCTCGGGCTAGTATGGTATGCCAGCGACAATCTCAATCTCTACGGCAACATCGGGCGCGGATTCGAGACCCCGACGCTGGCGGAATCGGCATATCGCAGCGGTGGGACCGGCCCCAACCTCAGTCTGCAGCCGTCGACGAGCCGGCAGGGTGAAATCGGCATGAAATGGCGATCCGGCACACAGAGCGCGGATCTGGCCATCTTCACCGCGCGCAGCCGCGACGAGATCGTGCCGCTGGCCACCGAGAACGGCCGCTCGATTTTCCAGAATGCCGACCGCGTGGCGCGGCGCGGCATTGAAGCGAGCTGGCGCAACAACATGGGCCGCTTCAGCACGCAAGCGGCCTACACGCTACTTGATGCCCGTTTCAAGCAGAGTTTCACCAGCGCGAACGGCGTTGTCGCCGCCGGCAACCGGCTCCCGGGCGCACCGATGCACAGCCTGTTCACTCAACTTGAGTACCGGCCTGTCGAAGGCTTGACGACGGCATTGGAGATGCGTGTCGAAAGCAAATTCTATGTCGATGACCTCAACAGTGAAGCCGCGCCTGGCTACGCGGTCTTCAATCTGCGCGCCGCGCACGAGTTGCGGGCAGGCGCAACGAGATGGACGCTTTTCGGCCGCGTCGACAATGTGTTCGACCGCGACTATGCGGGTTCGGTCATCGTCAATGACGGCAACCGCCGTTTCTATGAACCGGCGCCGGGTCGGCGCTTCTTCATCGGACTGCGGGCTTCGATCTGAACCGCATTGCCAATAATGACGAAGAAACTTTATCAGCTGTTCAAGCGTGGATGGCAATGTAGTGCTTCCGGCGATTAGAAGAGAAAGCCAATTTTCGGCGTGCGGTTCGATTATTTGGACGCCAGCCTCCATTCCATTTGGAGCACACCAATTTCGCCGACATCTTCATAGATATTCAGATGGGTCTTATCAATTTGAAGCGTTCCTTTAGGAAACGCAATAATCGGTGAAGATGCGGAGCCGCTTTGCCGCTGGCAATGCTTGCAGTGGCATACCGCAGTCATTACTGGATCAACATCACCCGAATACCGCACGCTTCCACATAAACAGCCCCCTACAATCTTTGCCATTCTTGTCTCCTTGACCGGGTCTTGAGGATGGAATGAATTAACCGCCTGCGATTCAAAGATCCGTGCACCACAATCCAGCCATCGACCTTACGAATCCGACACGTCGGCACCGACCCATATCGGACCGCCTTCGCATCTATGCTTTATACTAGAAAGTCAAATTTTGATAAAAAGAGTTATGCAATCGACTGCATTAGAAAAGCGGTTAAATTTTCTAAGGGAAATCGACCGGTTGAAGTCCGTAATACGGCAATCACCTCTACTTGATAAAAGTCGGAAAGAAAACTCTGCTGAGCATTCTTGGCACTTGGCGATGTATGCGTTGCTACTGAACGAGTATGCCTGCGGCCCTGTGGATACAAATCGCGTCATCCAGATGCTTCTACTACATGACGTCGTCGAGATAGACGTTGGTGATGTCCCAATTCATAGTGGGTCTTCAAGCGAATCGCAGGCTGAACAAGAAGCTAGAGCAGCGACGCGGTTGTTTGGCTTATTGCCCCAGCAGCAAGGCAGTGAACTTCTAGCTTTATGGCAGGAGTTTGAGCTTGCAGAAACGGAGGATGCCAAGTTTGCAAAAGCGCTGGACCGCTTTCAACCTCTCCTTATAAATATATTCACAGGTGGAGGAACTTGGACAGAGAACAGCGTTTCACTTGAGCAGGTTTTCTCCCGCTATGGTCCCACCATTAAAAGAGGTGCGCCGTTGCTATGGGCTGTGTGTGAGCAATGGGTAACTCAGCACTTTGCAGCGCAAGCATCAAGAATGCCGAGGCAGGCTAGCTGAGTACAAGGACCGGTCAATTGTAAGTGATTTGCAATCGTACTTTAGTGCACGAAGAAGCGCTTAGCGTGACTAAAAATGTCCCAACGGCAGCTCAGCGTCGCATTCCAGCCGGCGGTATCGTAGAACGGAAGCGCGGGACGCGACCGATTCTGTTTGCAAGGACTTCCCCTGCGAGTCAAGAAGTAATTAAGGCGGTACCTGCGGCGGCAGGTACCTCAACCATTGCGGTGGGCCAGTTTCTGTAGTCATATGGCGAATTGATGTCAGCGG
>NZ_JBHTDH010000060.1:0-11711 GCF_042666555.1 Herbaspirillum sp. GCM10030257 | reverse complement strand
CATAGCGGATCGCTTCACGAAAGCTCGGTGCGCCCACCGGGATGATCATGAACTCCTGCAAGTCCAGGTTGTTGTCGGCATGGGCGCCGCCATTGATCACATTCATCATCGGCACCGGCATTTGCATGGCAGCCGAACCGCCGAAATAGCGATACAGCGGCAGGCCGGATTCTTCGGCGGCGGCCTTGGCCACCGCCATGGAGACAGCGAGGGTGGCATTGGCGCCGAGGCGGGCCTTGTTGTCGGTGCCGTCGAGGTCGATCAGGGTGCGGTCGAGGAAGGCCTGCTCATTGGCATCGAGGCCCATGATGGCTTCGGAGATCTCGATATTGATGTTTTCGCATGCCTTGAGCACGCCCTTGCCGAGATAGCGGCTCTTGTCGCCGTCGCGCAGTTCGATGGCTTCGCGCGAGCCGGTGGAGGCGCCCGATGGCACGGCGGCACGGCCCATGACGCCCGATTCCAGCAGGACGTCGCATTCGACGGTAGGATTGCCGCGCGAATCGATTACTTCGCGGCCAATGATGTCAACGATGGTGCTCATTCTGATTTTTCCTTGGGAATGTGATGTATTAGTTAGACGGCCGTCATTCATGAACGAAGTACGGGTCGCGTAATGCAACTGCGTCATCTTGACACCCGGGAAGATGACCCGCATCGATTTCGTCGTGCCATACAATCCGTAGCAAATTAGTGGAACCAGAGACCCCGAATGGCGTGCCAGCAGCAATAACAATCGGCTGCGAAGCTTTTGTAAAGCCATAGCGCCTTGCCATTAATTGCGCTTTGCCCACTATGTCTTCGATGCTGGTTGCATCTTCAGTACAGACGCTATGTACACCCCACACTAATGTTAGACGGCGAGAAATCCCGAGGTGAGGCGTCAGACTAAGAATTGGCGCGCGAGGACGTACTTGAGCAACACGCATCGTTGTAGATCCAGAAGTGGTATACGCGATTGTGGCAGAAACAGGTAATACCTCAGCAACGGTGCGAATAGCCGAGCATATTGCGTTAGTTAAAGTCCGACCTTCGTCGACATGCGCGACCATCATAAACTCGCGCTGCAGTGGATCTCGTTCACTTGTCGCAATTATGCGATCCATCATGCTCACGGCTTCCATTGGGTACATGCCTGATGCAGACTCAGCAGAAAGCATCACCGCGTCTACACCATCATAAACGGCCGTAGCTACATCGCCGGTTTCCGCGCGCGTAGGCATGGGTGACGAGATCATTGATTCCAGCATTTGAGTAGCAACGACTACAGGTTTCCCTGCCCTGCGACATGAACGCACTATACGTTTTTGTAATCCGGGCACTGCCTCCGGTGGCATTTCGACACCCAGATCTCCGCGGGCAACCATAATGCCGTCGGCAACCGCAATAATCTCGGCTAAGTCTTCAATGGCCGAAGGCTTTTCCAACTTTGCCATGATGTTTGCACGTCCAGCCACAATGCTTTTGAGCTCTGTGATGTCTTTCGCGCGTTGCACGAACGATAATGCAACCCAGTCAATACCTAAAGCAAGAGCAAAACTCAAGTCGCTCCGATCTTTCTCAGTGAGAGGCGACAACGGTAGTACAGCATCTGGTACGTTCACGCCTTTTCGTTCAGACAGATAACCGGCATTCAATGCCACGGCATCTATCGAATCTGCACTACAACCAACAATGCGAAAGCGCATTTTCCCGTCGTCGATCAAAAGTTCTTGACCGACGTCGACCGCCGCGAATATTTCAGGATGAGGAATGCAAACGCGTGCGTGTACACCTGGCGTCGGATCAAGATCGAATCGAAAGGCGTCACCGGTTGAAATCGCAATTCGTCCACCGGCAAATGTTCCAATTCGAAGTTTGGGTCCCTGTAGGTCAGCCAATACTGCAATTGGTCGACCTAATTCTTGCTCAACAGACCGTATTGCAACATAGCGGCGCTCATGATCAGCATGAGTTCCATGACTAAAATTGAGACGAAAAACGTCGGCACCTGCTTCGAAAAGACATCGAATAGAATCCGCGTCACTCGTTGAGGGGCCTAACGTTGCGATGATTTTTGTATTTCTGGCTCGCCTTGGAATATGAATGATAGTCATTGTCAGCCTTCAATTAAAATTGCGCGAAAGTCGTTTACATTTGTTCGCGTAGGACCTGTTTTCACTAGGTCGTTGAGGGCAGCGAAGAAACTGTATCCGTCGTTACTTTCGAGCATGGCTTGTGGGTTAAGGCCAAACGCTGCAGCCCGGGAGAGGCTGTCGGGAGACACGAAAGCGCCCGCATTATCTTCTGTGCCATCGATTCCATCTGTGTCGCATGCGAGCGCATGCACTCCATTCAGTCCGTTGAGAGCGATTGCGAGCGATAGAAGAAATTCGGCATTTCTTCCACCACGGCCATTTCCACGTACGGTAACCGTAGTCTCACCACCGGACAGCAAAACACATTGCTTAGGAAACGGCTGATTGTGCAGCACAACTTGACGTGCTATACCTGCATGCATCGTAGCTATGCTTCGAGCCTCACCTTCAATGCTGTTACCTAGTACAACTGGTTGATAGCCACAATTTTTAGCTGCATGGACCGCAGCGTCGAGCGCACTTTGTGCAGTGGCCACAACCACAGTGTGATTGCGGCGCAGACGTTCATCATTTGGTTGAGGAGGAGCAAGAGTCATATCGCTGACAATTGACCGCACGCGATCCGAAACCTCGATTGCGTATTTATCGAGGGTCCGAAGTGCCTCCTCAGATTTTGCATCGCTTGGCACGCTTGGACCGGATGCTACAACAGTGGGATCATCACCAGGAACGTCGGATATTACTAAAGTCAGCACCTTCGCCGGATAGCACGCTAGTGCAAGGCGCCCTCCCTTCACCGCAGAAATGTACCGTCGAACACCATTAATTTCATTTATCGTTGCGCCGCAACGCAATAGCTGACTGTTGATATCGCGCTTCTCTAAGAGTGAAATACCTGGTGCAGGCAATGATAAAAGGGAGGAGCCACCTCCAGACATCAGGAAAATCACTTGGTCATTCTCGGTTAGCCCGCTTGTCAACGCTAGCATGCGTTTAGCGGCTTCATAACCCTCCTTATCTGGAACCGGATGGCCCGCTTCCACGACTTCTATCCGGCTGCACGGCTCGCCATGACCGTATCTTGTTACAACAAGGCCTTCCAGGGGCGCGCTCCAGTTCCGTTCAACAGCCAATGCCATCCTTGCTGACGCCTTGCCGGCGCCCAGTACAATCGTTCTGCCTTTAGGCGCAGGGGGCAAATGAGGTGGGACAACGTTCAATGGATCAACCGCAGCAACCGCTTCATCGAAAAGATGTTGCAGTACGAGCCGGCTTCGTATTGATGGTTTACTTGTTTCCCAGCCAAACGGTCTTTGCATTGTCGATCCTATCTTCTTAGTTCTATTAGATTTCCGCTGTGCGGTCATTTGCAATATAGAAGAAGGGATCCACCATATCTAATGGTATGTTTTCATGCATGTCATAACGCCCATGCATACCTGCTATACACATTACCAATGGTGGGAATGGGTAGTTATTTGTAAGCGACTTGCGAAGTTATTTCGTGACAGATGTGAAATGTAGGGATGAACGTGTCGACGTGTCTATATTAGGTGGACACCTCATGACGAATCCAATACCAACGATACCCCGCCGGCACCACCATGGCGCAGTGCTTAAGGCACAGGTTCTGGCAGAATGCGAACGCCCGGGCCATCGACGTTATGCCGCGCAGCGGCGCAACCCGCTATTCTTTTGTGCCCGTGCCAGGCGCAATGCGTCATTTATACTCGAGATTCGCCGGGTTTGGGATACGAACATGAGGGTCTACGGCGTCGACAAAGTCTGGCGTCAGCTTCATCGCGAAAAACAAACGGTCGTACATTGCACCGTTGAACGACTGATACGACGAATGAGCATTGAAGGCGCAAGACTTGGCAAGAAGGTGCGCACCAACGTCCCCGATCCAGCGGCGCCTTATCCGCTGGATCACGTCAATCAGCAATTTAAAGCTGACTGCCCCATTTTTGTCTTTACGAGTTCGCTGAATCGAATAGCGGCTTGCCCGACTGAGTGCTGTTCACTTGTAATATGGCCAAGTTTGACCTCTGTGGCAGCGATAATCTGCTACGACGTCATCAACAATAAACTACTGAGGATCTTCTTAACTTTCATTCCTTGCCTCCATAGGGGCGATGAACATAGTCAATGGACGTTGCTCCACACGTCCTGTATCGCTTTCTTCATTGCGTCAATCAATACGTCGGTTTCTTTTCGTGACTGGTAGATGAAAGAAAGAGGGCAATATCGTTTCGTCTTATTCCACACGACGAGCTGCCCTTTAGTCTGAGCTTCATAAGCAATATCGTCTCTTAAAAGGCAAAGTCCAACTCCCATCGTTACCAGACTCCGCATGGAAGATTCCTGATCGGCCTCAACGACGGTAGTAAGGTCATAGCCGTGTTCCATGAACATTTCCTTTACGAGACGGTGTTGTGAGCTATGAACAGGTGTTCCAACCCAGGGCATTCGGGAAATTTCATTCCAATCTGCTTTATCTACTCGCTCTTTCCATGTCGTAGGTGCTACCACGACATAGGTTAGCGTACAAAGTTTTAAAGCACGGACCGAAGGGTCAATCAAATCACCAAGATAAAATCCGGCATCAAGCTCCCCTACAGAAATCAATTCATGAATTTTCCCGGAAATTCCGTGGGTTAGTTTTACGTCGACTCTTGGGTAATAGGCCAATAGTTGGCCAAGAACAGACCCAAGTCTCAGGAACTCTGGATCAATAATGGTACCCAGATTAAACGTGCCTGCTGTTTCACCACGCATTTTTTTCGCCATGTTGACGAGCTCAATTGCATTTGTGAGCGTCTTCTCGGCTTGGGCTAATAGCAGTCGTCCAGATTTCGTTAAGTTGGTACCTGTCGGCGTTCGTTCAAATAACGTTACACCAAGTTCTTCTTCCAGCGCCTTAATTTGCTTGCTCACAGCGGGTTGAGTAAGATGCAGACGTTCAGCCGCGCGGGTCAGATGGCCGGTATGTGCGACAGTAAGGAACGTGCGTAACTGATAAATTTCCATGACGCCCCTTACTGCTGTTAGTGTCGCTCTAGCGTAATCTAATCAATTTTGATTATCAACTTTGGATTTAACGCTGCCTGTCGCGTGGAATACCAAATAAAACCAAAGCTGCACCTACTACAAGACTGAGTGCGAGTACATACATACCGGTTACTGTGCTCTGCGTCGCATCTTTAATTGCGCCGATCATGTAAGGACTAACGAAGCCGGCTAGATTGCCAATCGAGTTTATCATGGCTATGCCCGCTGCGGCCGCAGTCCCACCGAGATAGGCAGTTGGCAATGTCCAAAATAGAGGTAAGGTCGTCAAGATTCCGGCAGTTGCAACGGACAAGGCCGCCAAAGCGATCATTGTGTTGTCGCTAAATATAGTGCTGGCCACTAAGCCTACGGCGCCCAGCACACCAGCTATAGCGGTATGCCAACGCCGTTCGCCGGTAGAGTCCGAATTTCTACCTGCAACTACCATGACAATTGCTGCGAAACCGTATGGTATTGCTGTCAATAAACCGACCGTTAAAACATCCTTCACTCCAGTGCTTTTAATAAGGTTAGGCAACCAAAAGCTTACCCCATATAGGCCCATGATAAAAGCAAAGTAGATGAATGAGAGTAACCAGACTTTACCGTTCCTAAAAACTTCCGCTATAGTCATATGCGTCTTCATCTGCTGGTCATTTGCAACTTCCATTTCGAGCATTACTTTTTCGTCTTCCGTAAGCCACTTAGCAGAGCGAATGCCGTCGTCCAGATAAAAATAAAGCCATATACCGACCACGACCGAGGGCAGTCCTTCGAGTAGGAATAGCCATTGCCATCCGGCCCAGCTATTTTTGCCAGCGAAGGTCTGCATGATCCATCCTGAAAGTGGTCCGCCTACTACTCCAGAAAGCGCAATCGCGGTCATGAACAATGCGACGATTCGCGCACGGCGCTGTGCTGGGTACCAGTAAGTCAGGTAAAGAATAATTCCTGGGAAAAATCCCGCTTCTGCAACCCCTAACAAGAACCGCAATACGTAGAAGGTTGCTGGAGAACTTACAAACATCATGGCTGAGGAAATTACGCCCCATGTCACCATGATACGCGCTAGCCACACGCGGGCCCCCGTACGTGAAAGTATGATATTCGAGGGCACTTCAAAGAAGAAGTAACCGATAAAAAATATTCCAGCTCCAATGCCGTACACCGTTTCGCTAAACTTCAAATCGTTTAGCATCTGTAGTTTTGCAAACCCGACATTCACTCGGTCTAAATATGCAACCACGTAACACAAAAATAGAAATGGAATAAGGCGCCAAGTCACCTTAGAATATGTTGCTTCCGCGTGTGAGCGAACACTCGCATTTATTGCTACTGTACTCATTCGTCATCCTCCGTTTTTACTCATATCGCTTCCAGAATAGGGGCGAATGGCCGTTAATATAGATTGATGGTTGCATTGAAGCCAATGGTAAAGATTCATCCTGGCCATAACGATTTTGCATGCCGCACCGCAATAAAAATCGAAGGCGTTGATGTTCTGATGCGAGCTAAGGGGCTTAGCATGTATTCCTCAAATATGCATTCCGCTTGCTACATCAATTTTCATTCTCAATGATGGCTGACGCCTAACTCTATTGAGCGTTTAGGATATAGATGACATTAGGGTTTCAGGCCAGTCTGCTTCCAAAACGATGCCATCAATCCGACGCGAATACAGGTCCAGTACCATTGCCACAACTAGCAACCCTTCAGCTGTCCAGACGTACGTGAAATCGGCGGCCCATTTTTGATTCGGTGCGGTGGGTTCAAATTGCCGGACCAGAATGTTTGGCGCTACCGAATGCACAACCGGCGCCAATTGGCCAGGCAGGCGACGGCGCTTGTAATGAGCCTTGATGCCAGCAGTTCGCATCAGCCTTGCCACCTGGTTGACTGGCAAGCCTTACTGCCTCGCGCTTGAACTCAACGGTAAGCTGCCTTCTTGTCATTTAGTACCTCCGATAATCGAATCATACTTATCGAAAGTGTCCGTCTTTTCGGAGGAAACCCAGTCAGTCATACTTTCATTTTATTTACTGATTCTTCTACTATCCGGGAGGTTTCTCTCTCCATATCCTTCTCTGAAATTGTCCACGCATACTGCAACTAGAATTACATCCGTTTCGCGCCCCCGTGCTGGCAGGCGCGAAATTGAGTGTCAATTAAAACAGATGATTCACGCCGAAGGAAACGCCGGTCTGACCACGCTGGCCTGTGGCAGGAACAACCACACCAGTGTACTTGTTACGGTCAACCTCGGCATAGAGATTGGTTCGCTTAGAGAGTGCGTATGTGGAGCCGATCACATAAAGGTTTCTCTTGCCGCTGGTGGCGGTTGGTGTACTTACCTTGCTTTGATAGATGGCACCAGTAATATCCAGCGCCGGCGTCACTTTGTAGCTTGCACCTGCCCAGGTAATCTTCCCCTCGTATTCTGAGGTTGCGGTTTTCTGCACTTCGTCGGAATAGCCTGCCGCAATGCGAACGGCGCCAAACTGATATGCGCCACCGACTGTGTAGGCGTCATTGTTCAATCCCGCTGTTGTCTGCTTACGTGTATATGCGCCGCCAAACGCGAGTGGTCCCTCCGTGTACGCAGCACCGATCGCCTTTGCAGAACCTCGGTTGACATCTCCCGCAACTTCTCCAAGTGCGTATTCTGCCCTAACCAGAACCGGTCCGAATTTACCATCATATTGGATGTCGTTACTGAACCGGTTTCCGGATGTCGCGGAGCTACCCAGCCCAGCAGCTGAGGCCGCAGCCGGTAGCGTAGTGCCTCCTCCGGACGATAGCGGAACCAAACCGCTGAACTTGTATCTGAATGGATCATATAGGCTGACAATACGGTAGGCGACGGTATATTGCCTACCCAGGTTAACTGCACCCCATGACCCACTCAAACCGACCGACGCTGTCCGATTAAACATGACTCCCGCAGCATCCTGTGCACCCGTTTTTACGGAATAGCCACTTTCCAACTGAAATTGCGCCTTGAGTCCGTTTCCAAGATCTTCCGTACCGCGGAAGCCCAGGCGGTTGGAATTGTAGTTCCCGGTACCCATGCTAAGGGTATCCTTACCGGCGGCATTTGTATTCGTTTGATAGCGAACACCGGCGTCTACCGACCCATATACAGTGACGTTAGACTGCGCTTGAGCCACCACTGAATAGCCTGCCGTAGCTATGAGCGCCATCGCCAATTTCTTCATTCATTTCTCCCTGATCTTGTAAAGCGTCAATTTGTAAGCGATGTACAACCGCGATTTAATATGTGGTGGCCACGTTTCATCACTCGACCAAGCTTTTCTGCAAGTCCAGCATGCAAAAACTACTATGCTTCGTCATCGGGGCTACCAGCGCGCTGGGTTGCGCAAATATATGTTTGAAGTTCCTGTAGGACAAATCGAGTTTCCTTATCCGAGGAATCACGATTTCTAATGCAAAAAGGCCCTTCACAGGGAAGGGCAAACGGCCAGTTAGCCCGGGAGACAACCGATGAAATACTTGGTACCTGTACCGGAGCAGGAGAGAAACACGCTCTGCTGCCGATTTATCTAAATCGGCACATAGGACATACGGCTTCCACAGTGACCATGACTTCATCACTCCTACCAAAACCCGACGTCATTTATCCGCTATTCCTTAAACCGGCGGCGATACCGTTAATGGATAAATGAATCCCACGCCGTGTTCGTTCATCAGCATCTCCACTCCTGTACCGACGGAGAAGTTCTATCTGCGCATGATTAAGCGGGTCGAGATAAGGGAGCCTTTGCCGTAGCGCTTGTCGAAGCGCGGGATTGGGGCCTGACACACCAGTAATTTTATGCATGGCATCAATTGTCTGCTTGTGTTCGATCTCAATAGTGTTGAAAATGCAATCACGGAGCTCAGAGCTGTTGACCAAGGAAGCGTATCTACGGGCAATTGCCACGTCAACACTCGCCAATACCATATCCATGTTAGAGAGTAACATCGCAAAGAAAGGCCATTCCCGGTACATCTGCTGTAGCAAACGTATCCCGTCTTCACCGTGCTTCGCAAGCCACAAGTTGACGGCCGATCCGAAACCAAACCACCCTGGTAGCATCCACCTACACTGAGACCAGCTAAAAACCCATGGAATGGCGCGTAGATCCTCGATGGATGTACTTTGTTTACGCGAGGCGGGCCGACTTCCGATATTGAGCGCAGCAAATTCGGACACGATGGTAGACTCAATAAAAAACTGTTCGAACCCGTCAGTTTCGTATACGAGTCCCCTATACGCCTTGAAAGCGAGCGCGGAAAGCTCCTCCATTGCCCTTAAATAGGATTCCTGCATCGGTGGCGCGGAATTATTTTGCGATAGTGACACCTCGAGCGTACCTGCTATAAGAAGCTCCAGGTGACGTCTCCCAACCTCCGGATTGCCGTATTTTGCGGTGATGATTTCCCCTTGCTCGGTAAGGCGGATACGCCCCTCGACAGATCCAGGAGGGCGTGCCAGTATGGCTTCATAGCTTGGCCCACCACCGCGACCGACCGAACCACCTCGTCCATGGAAAATGCGCAAAAGGACATTGTGGCGCTTAAAAGTCTTTACCAATTCGGTTTCCGCTTTATACAGTTCCCAGTTTGACGTAATGAATCCGCCATCCTTATTGCTATCCGAATATCCTAAAAGGACTTCCTGGGTATTGTTGCGACTACCGAGTAGCGCAGAGTAAGCTTTTAGTCCTAACAACCGCTCCATCAATGCGGCACTGTTACGCAAGTCCTCAATCGTTTCAAATAGCGGTACGATGTTGACTCGTAATTCATTAGAAGCTGGGTTCAGAAGCCCGCATTCCTTTAACAGCAGCGCGACTTCCAGCATGTCAGAAACGCTGGCTGCCTTTGAAATAATGCAGTTCTGGATCGAACGCGGGCCATAGAGATCAAGAGCGGCGCGTGCAGTCCGGAAAATTGCCAGTTCACTGTTGGTTGGTTCCGAGTATGATAAGTATTGGGAAGCAAGTGGCCTTCCGGTAGCAAGTTCCTTTGTTAAGAGGCCAATTCGCTGCTCTTCGTCCAGGTCCAAGTACCTTGTCCCAGGGTACACAGCTTCAAATAGCTCAGACACAACGCGTTCGTGAACATCGGCGTTCTGCCTGAGATCGATCGGTGCAAGACTGAAGCCAAATAGGTTTACTGCGCGCTTTAACGAACGCAGCTTACCTCGAGCCAAGGGTTCAGACCCGTTCTTGGAAAGTGATATTTCGACCACTTTTAGGTCGTCTTCAAGTTCATCGGAAGTGCGGTACGGCCTCGCATCAACAAAATGACTGTAGTGGTTTCTTATGTCTTTTCCAAGAAAACGGCGGGCCGTCATCGTAACGCGCCCCCCTATCCAGTCCATCGCTCGCCGGTAAGGTTCATCGGCGCGATGCGGGGACGACATTTCGGCGTGTGCCGCCAGTTCGACTAGCTGCCTACACGCCGGTACCAAATGGTCCGACATGGACAGCTGGGAACTGAGCACATGGATTTCATCCAGGTAATATGCAAGCGTCCGTTCGCAGTGCATCCGTAAAGCATGTTCCAAGATCTCGGCGGTGACGTATGGATTACCGTCACGATCACCGCCTATCCATGTCCCGACCGAGATAAAGTTCGAAAGTTCGTCATATCTTGATTGCTTTCCAAGGTTCGATAACTGATCCTCTACATCGACGTAAATGCGAGGAAGCTCATTCATGAATGTCGCATCGAAAAACGACAGACCGTTTTCGACTTCATCCAACACAGACAATGTTGACATACGCAACATGCGTGTCTGCCATAGCGTTACGATTGCTCGACGCAAGGCTTCTGTGTTGTTAGCATCTTCTTCCGGAAGAAGTTTTATACGGTCACGTTCGTCGAGCAATCGTGCAATGACTGTCTGGCAGTTGCGGATGCTTTTCCGCTTCACTTCCGTTGGATGAGCGGTCAACACAGCGCTAATATTTGCATTTTTAAAGAACTGCATGACCACATCGCTATTGCCTGCGGTCTCGATCGCTTTTTCGATGGCGTGCGCAATGCTTCCTTTTGCTGGAGCGCATACAGAGGAACGCTCGGCTCTCCAGGACCGTATTTGACGCTGGTCTTCCGCGATATTGACTAGCAGGGAAAAGTAGCTAAACGCTCGGATAATTTGTATCGTCTGATCGGAGGTTAATGACTCAAGCAAACCTTTAAGTTCTTGATTAGCCGCGGCATCGGTGCCACGATGGTAACGAATCGAACCCTGTCTTATTTTTTCAATCAGGCTGTATACATCGTCCCCATGCTGTGCCCTTACGGCCTCACCTAAAAGGCGGCCCAGATTGCGTATCTCCTCACGCTGTTGGGCTGCAAAGTCTATAGCATTCAGATCCATTATTTGTCTAGCGCTTGGCGCACGCTGTAGAAGGCATTGTTCCCTGGATAGCTGGCGATGTCGTCGAGGTCTTCCTCGATACGCAGCAGTTGATTGTACTTGGCCATGCGGTCCGAACGCGACATCGAGCCGGTCTTGATCTGCAACGCATTGGTCCCCACCGCGATATCAGCAATCGTCGCATCTTCCGT
>NZ_JBHTDH010000059.1:0-13311 GCF_042666555.1 Herbaspirillum sp. GCM10030257 | reverse complement strand
TCCGCTGACATCAATTCGCCATATGACTACAGAAACTGGCCCACCGCAATGGTTGAGGTACCTGCCGCCGCAGGTACCGCCTTAATTACTTCTTGACTCGCAGGGGAAGTCCTTGCAAACAGAATCGGCCATAAGCCGTCATTCGATAATTCCGGGCGAACGGCCGCTCGGGAATTAGAAGCAGACTACATAGCGCACCCGGCAGAGGGTTGTCCTGCGATCAGTACGGCACCTAGATTGCTTCCGTCCCATTGTAATTCGCGAGCACAACCCCATACCCGCTAGCAGCCAATTTGTGTGCAAGTGTTGCGCCGATATTTCCGGCACCGTCGGTTCGGCTCTTCAGAAAGTTCCCCTTGGTTTGTCGAGCCGGGATCAGTCATGCGTGGGCCAGACGAAAGCGTCGAGGATGTCGTGATTAACGCAGGTATTACCGGGGCATGCCTGCCTCCCTTACCAATGCTTAAGTCTGCGATGAAGTCTTTCTGCGTACCAAGGTTCCATTTTTCTGCTCAATGAGCTTTAAAATCGTCGTGAAATCCTGGTCACCCCAGCCTGCTTCGAAAGCCGAATGCCAGACCCGTCCCGCCTGTTCTATCACTGGCATCTCAATATTTAGAGCGTCTGCATCGCGCAAACCCAACGTGACATCTTTGTCGCAAGTCGACAGAGCAGCACCAAAGTCAAAAGTCCCGTCGACACCCCTGCGCAATATTTCACAGCCCCCGAAGCTTTGCCCCGAGCCAGCTTTGAGAACCTGCAGCATCATATCTGCATCCAGACCTGCCTTGGCGCCCATCGACAGTCCTTCACAAGCCACAATCATATTGGCAGCCAAGATCAGGTTGTTGACGACCTTCATGACCTGTGCCATGCCCGGCTCATCACCAAGCGTGTAAATCTTCTCCCCGATCATCGCTAGGAGTGGCCACACGGTCTTCAACACCGCTGCCTCGCCCGCCACCATAATCGTGAGCTTCCCTGCGCGGGCAACCGGCGGCCCACCTGTCACCGGCGCATCGATCGTATTAATTGCCCGCGATTTGAGACTGGCGGCGATCTGTTCGATCGTCGCCTTGCCGATAGTAGACATCTCCACATATACCTTGATGGCGGAACCATGTACCACCCCTTGAGGCCCTGATGCCACGGAAAGCGACGTTTCGGGGTTGGGCAAACAGGCAAAAACGATAGTCGCAGCATCCGCCACGGACTTGGGAGAGTCATGGGCAACTGCCCCCGCGGCGACAAATGGCGCCATCGCAGGAGGCATGGGGTCGTGGACATGGAGGCAAAATTCCTTACCAAGAAGTCGTTCGGCCATCGCGCCGCCCATCTGGCCGAGCCCCAAAAAGCCGACATTCAAAGGTTTTTTCATTCAGATGCTCCAGAGTGGTTTTAAAACGAGAGGCTTCCATAATCTTTCGTTACGCCGCCGGCGGGGTCGGATTTGTACCGTAACTATAGGTGCTCCGATGCATGCCTCAATTCGCACCATGCAAGTCAAAGATCCAATACAGGTACCAGTGCACGCCTAGATACCGAAAATACCTTAAGCGCCATGCATTGCACCTCGCATGTTCATACGGCCTTATTCAAATTGCAATCAGCCTTGTAATAACCAAAAGCCAAATCTATCACAAAAAACATTAGACATTGTCGTGTGATGTGTTATAAAGTTTATGTAACATGTTACATCGATAAATGCCCATTAGGAGACACGCATGAAAAAAGGAATATTTACCGCTAGGAACGCTACAACCGCAGCTATAGCTGCACTTCTTTGCATCGCCAATGCTCACGCAGCGGATCCAGATGCCTTCCATATCGGCGGAGTCGTATCGCTGTCAGGGACGTATGGTATGTTTGGGGATGACATGCGCAAGGGCGTCGAAATTGCCGTTGAGCAACGCGGTGGTAAGGTTCTCGGCAAACCGATCAAGGTTAGCTGGGAAGATGACGAGACGAAACCGCAGCCAGCTGTACAGAAAACGACGCGGTTAATTGCCGACGGCGCGCAGATGATCTTCGGCGCAGTCAGTTCCTCCTCGACACTGGCAATCATGAACATTGCCAAGCAACGCAAGATTCCGCATCTTGTGACGATCTCCGCCGACGATAAGATCACCGTGCCTGGCGGCTCACGCTACACCTTCCGCACATCAAATACGCTTGGCATGGAACAGCGAATGGCGCTGAACTACACTAAGGATCAGAAACTCAAGCGAGTCTATGGCGTGATCGCCGACTATCAGGCCACGCGCGATAGCTGGGAATGGTATCGCAAGGAAGCTGAAAAAGCTGGCATTCAAATCGCCGGCGCTGACTTCCCGCCCTTAGGAAATCGCGACTTTTCCACCATTGTGGACAAGGTCGCCAAATCGGACGCTGACAGCGTGGTCCTTTTCCTAACTGGATCTGACGCGGTCACGCTGGTCAAACAGGCCGGTCAGGTCAATCTCGCCCAGACCAAGAAGATCTTCGGGCCAGTGATCGCCGATGAAACGATGGCTGCGGCTGTTGGTCCAGCCTCTATCGGCGTCAATTCGGGCGTTCGCTACCACTACACCATCGACAATCCGGCCAACAAGAAATTTGTCGAGGCATACCGCAAAAAATACAACGAGTTCCCAACCATGGCAGCTGGTGAAGCCTACGACGGCATGGCATGGTGGCTGGATGTCGTTGAGAAAACCGGCACTTGGGACAAGGAGAAATGGGTAGAAGCAATGGCTAATAGCGTGCGTGACAACTCCGTTGAAGGCCGTAAGGAAATGCGCGCATGCGATCACCAGGCATTGCAGGACGGTCTGTGGGGCGAAGTGGTGTCCGGCCGTGATCCGAACCCGGCGCTAATGATGAAGATTGCGAAGATATATCCACCGAATCAGATCTTCGAACCGTGCCAGCAGAAATGATGGCTCCGCCACAAACGCGCTAACGATCCCTGCCGGCTAAGTTGACGACGGCAGGTGCACGGCTGCGGCATGACTGGCTGCCGCATATTTCCGCTATTGCACCTTTGTAAGGCTTCCTATGTCCATGATAATTATCGGCCTAAGCCTTGGCATGCTCCTTTTTCTACTTGCCTCGGGCCTGACGCTCATCTTCGGAATGCTTGGCGTCATCAATTTCGCCCACGGTGCCCTGTACATGCTCGGCGCCTACGTCGCCTTCGAAATCAACCGCCGCACCGGCTCTTTTTCACTGGGCATAGTGGCGGCCACCTTAGCTACCGCGGCCACCGGGTACGCCATGGAACGACTAGCGTTGCGCCCGCTGTATGCGCGACCGCACTTCTACCAATTGATTCTGACATTCGGCTTCATCCTCGTCATTACCGAAGCCGTCAAATTCACTTGGGGCTTGGGTTACAAGGAAACGCCGATGCCGGATGCACTTGCAGGAACGATAGAACTTTTTGGCAGCACCATTCCGGTCTACCGGCTTTTTGTCATCGTCTTCGGCGCAGTTGTTTCCATCGCCCTGTTCCTTGCCCTCGAGCGCAGCACCTTCGGCATGAAGGTGCGCGCTGCCAGCAGCGACGCCGAGATGGTGCAGATCCTTGGGCTGCGCGCAGCAACAATCCGCAACGCCGTCTTCGGGTTGGGCGCAGGACTGGCTGGACTCGCCGGTGCAATCGCCGCGCCGCTGTTTCCGATCGAGCTTGGCATGGCCACGACCATAATCATCGACTGCTTCATCGTGGTCATCCTGGGTGGCCTTGGCAACATCCGCGGCGTGGTCGCCGCGGCAATTTTGATCGGCATGGTGCGGGCGGTCGGCTATACGTTCGCGCCGAGCTGGGTTGATGTGCTGACGTTTTCGCTGCTAATCGCAACCCTGATGACCCGCCCGCAAGGGCTTTTCTCCCGTCCTGTGAGGTCAGCATGAGTGCCCACCGTTTTGACTTGGCCGTTGCTGTTCTAATCGGCGCGACTGTCATCGCACTGCCATTCGCGACGCAGAATGACTTTTTCCTGAACCTTGCGCTGCTGGTGATGATCTGGTCGATCTTCGCACTAGGGTTCGATCTCGTGTTCGGATCGATTGGTATGGTGTCGTTCGGCCACGCCAGTTTCTTGGGGATGGGTGGCTATATCGTTGCTATCTTTACCCAGCGCTACGGCTGGTCCTTCGAGCTTAGTACAGTGGCCGCCATGGCTGCAGCCTCACTGCTGGCGTGGATCTTCAGCTTCTTCGCGCTGCGCGTATCCGGCATCTTCTTCTCACTCGTAACGCTTGCGCTGTCGCAGCTGCTCTACATCCTTGCCGATAGTAAGCTACGAGAGTGGACGGGTGGCGCTGACGGCATCGCTGGTGTCACACGGCCGCAACTCTTTGGCATCGATTTCTTTACAACCCAAGCGTTCTACTGGTATGTGGTCGTGCTATTCGCGCTTGTAGTGGCCGGTGTGGCGATGTTGAGAGTCTCGCCGTTCGGTCGAGTCATGCAAGGAGTTGCACAGAATGAAATCCGCACTGAGCAACTCGGCTACGACGTTCACCGCATTAAGCAAATCACCTTCCTGGTGTCAGGCGGCATCAGCGGCTTGGCCGGCGCACTGCTGGCCTCGCTGCTCATGTTCGTCAATCCGCAGATGCTGCATTGGACTACGTCAGGCGACGTCATCATCATGACTCTGCTAGGCGGCGCCGGGACACTATGGGGGCCCGTCGGCGGCGTGATCCTGTTTGAGCTCCTCAAGGAGTGGCTGAGCGGACAGACACAATACTGGTATGGCGTACTAGGGGTGGTGTTCATTCTCGCAACCATCTATTTTCCAAAAGGTTTCTTAGGTGAGGCTCGCCGCCTCGCCGCTCGTGCGCAACGGAGAAAGCCATGACTCAAATTGCACTCGAATGCCGTGACGTCACGGTCAGCTTTGGCGCGCTCAAGGCGATCGACGGGTTCAGCCACCAGTTCGAAGCAGGGCGGAACTATGGCCTAATCGGTCCGAATGGCGCCGGAAAGACCACGTTACTGAATGTATTGGCGGGACGGCTTTTTCAGAACAAAGGGACAGTCCTTTGCAATGGCGCCGATATATCCGCCATGCCAGCATACAAGCGTGCACGCGCCGGGATCGGACGCAGCTTCCAGATCACCAAGACCTATCCCGAAATGACGGTCGCGGAGAACCTGCGTATTGCCGCTCAAATCAAGCATTCCCCATTCCTACCGTTCTGGGTTGCCACGCGCTACGACAGGCAACTGCAGCACGACATCGATGCGATGCTTGAGCTTACTGGTCTAGTCGCATACCGGGACGAGATAGCGGGAACGATGTCGTACGGTCTGCAACGGGCGCTGGAGTTGGGCGTCACGCTACTGCCTCAGCCTACCATCCTGCTTCTCGACGAGCCGCTTGCCGGTATTGGCCACCATGAGATTGATAACGCCACCCGGCTGATTCGTTCCGCAGCCCAGGGGAGGACTGTGCTACTGATCGAGCACAACATGGATGCGGTCATGTCCCTATCGGACGAAATCGTTGTGATGAGCAATGGCTGCAAGATTGCCTGCGGTGTGCCGCAAGTTATCCGGGCTGACCAGACGGTGCGTTCCGTCTATCTTGGTGAGGAGGCTCCAGCATGATGGTTCTCGACAGAGCCTGTGTGCACTATGGCCTGGCACGCGTACTCAGTGATGTCAGCATCGAGGCATCTCAAAATGAAATTATTGCCATCGTCGGGAGGAACGGCGCTGGCAAGTCAACTACGCTGAAGGCGATGATGGGCCTGCTTTACTTATCTGAAGGCAAGCGTCTCTTCCAGCAGCGGGACATCACAAAGCTGTCGGTCGAGCAAATTAGCCGCCTAGGCGTGGGCTTCGTTCCTGACACCCGCAGGATCTTTCCCAACCTGACCGTGCACGAAAACTTGCGTATGGGGACTCTTGCCCACAAGCCGGGTTACTGGACCATCCAGCGCGTCCTGGAAATCTTCCCGCGACTGAGAGAGCGTATTGGTTTCGGCGGTGATCAACTGTCCGGTGGCGAGCAGCAGATGTTGTCGATCGCTAGGGCGCTACTGGGTAACCCGACGATGTTACTTCTGGATGAACCGACGGAGGGCCTAGCGCCCAAGATCGTCGACGAGCTAATCGAGGTCTTCCGACAAGTGCATCGCCTAGGCACGGGACTGGTATTGGTAGAGCAGAACCTGAAGGTGCCGATGCGCCTGGCGAACCGACAGTACGTACTCGATCATGGCGCCGTGGCTTGGTCAGGGACGTCAAAGGAACTAGACGTCCAGCGCGAACATGTTGAATCGATCATTACGACAGGGGTATCCAGTGAGAATTAAAAAAACATATATCGTCGGTGTAGGCATGACGCCGTTTGCCAAACAGCTAGACCGTAGCGTGAAAGACCTTGTCCGCGAGGCAGTATCTGCGGCGCTGAAGGACGCTGGCTGCGACAGCAGCGCCTTGCAGGCTGCCTATTTTGCCACTGCTGGACAGGGGGCAATGGAAGGACAGTTTATGGTTTCTGGCCAGATTGCGCTGGGGGCAATGGGCATCACAGGAATACCTGTGACCAATGTCGAGAACGCATGCGCCAGCTCCAGCACGGCGCTCAACGCGGCTAGGCTGCATGTCGCCTCCGGTGCGGCAGATATCTGCCTTGCGGTTGGTGTCGACAAGCTGTTCTCGAACGACAAGGAGCGTAGTTTTGCCGTATTCGACGGCGGTTGGGATGTGCATACCGCTGAGCAGCAGATACGCTACCTGATGTCGTTGTCGACCGACATTGAGCCACCCGAGGGCTATGTCGAGCCTGGCAAACGCAGCG
The DNA here is from genome assembly GCF_042666555.1 of Herbaspirillum sp. GCM10030257. Taxonomy (NCBI): domain Bacteria; kingdom Pseudomonadati; phylum Pseudomonadota; class Betaproteobacteria; order Burkholderiales; family Oxalobacteraceae; genus Herbaspirillum; species Herbaspirillum sp. GCM10030257. The sequence continues at coordinate 6,514 of NZ_JBHTDH010000059.1, read as the reverse complement.
TCTTTATGGATATTTACGCGAGCTTGGCCCGCCTGCACATGAAAACCTTCGGGACGACCGAGCGCCAGATAGCTGCCGTAGCCGCCAAAAACCATGTTCACTCTACGCGCAATCCGTTGGCGCAATTTCAGTATCCATTGACGATCGAAGAAGTGCTCTCGGCGCGGGCCGTGTCCTGGCCGCTTACACTACCGATGTGCGCGCCGATCAGCGACGGCGCGGCGGCGGCCATTGTCTGCAATGAAGACGGGTTGCGACGGTTACAGCGCGGCCGCGCGGTTGAAATCCTGGCTAGCGTGATGCGCAGTGCCACAGACCGCCGCGCCGACCAGTATGACCACCACCTGTGCTACCTCGCTGCCAATGAAGCGTACGAGATCGCCGGACTGGGGCCGCGCGACATGTCTCTAGCGGAAGTGCACGACGCCACGGCATTCGCCGAGATTCAGCAAACCGAAGCACTCAGCTTTTGCGCATTTGGCGAAGGCGGGATGATGGCCGAGACAGGTGCCACCACGTTGGGCGGGCAGATTCCAATCAACGTGTCCGGCGGGCTCCTATCGCGCGGCCACCCGGTCGGTGCTACCGGGCTGGCGCAAGTATTCGAAATGGTTACGCAACTTCGCCGCGAGGCGGGACCGCGCCAAGTGGAAAATGCGCGTTTCGCCATCGCCGAGAATGGCGGGGGCTTTTCTGGTGTCGAGGAAGCGACCACCTGCATCACGATTCTCGGACGCTCCTAGCTGCACTGCGCCACGCCGATCAACCCTACCACAATTATTAGATTGCCAGCCATGAACCTCAGCCAACTATTTCAGCGCAGCGTCCAGATGTATCCTGATTGCACCGCAGTTGCTTGCGGTGAGCAGGTCCGCCGCACTTACCGACAACTTCACCAGCGCGTCGGCGCACTCGCGCACTGGTTCAGACAAGATCTTGGGCTGCAACCAGGCGACCGGCTGCTGATTGTATTGAAGAACTGTCCGGAATACATCGAAATCTTGCTGGCAGCCTGGCGGGCAGAGTTATGCGTAGTGCCGGTCAACAGCAAACTGCACCCTAACGAAATTGCGGAGATGGCTGAAGATGCAGGTGCCCGCAAGTGCCTTTCACATGGATCGCTCGCCGCTGCCCTGCGCGACCACCCCGCGATAAGGGCTCAGCTCGACGTCATCGACACCGGGGAGGGCGACTATCTCAAGGCGCTGGCGTCACCGCAATTGCCGGTTGGCGGGAGTTGTGACGAGAATGCTTTGGCGTGGTTGTTCTTCACGAGCGGCACCACAGGCCGCTCAAAAGGGGTCATGATCACGCACGCCAACATGGTGAATGTGGCGCTCAACTTCCTCTCCGACATGCAGCCGGTGAGCCAGGGCGATGCGATTGTCCATGTGGCGCCGCTATCACACGGTTCGGGCATCTATAGCATTCCGTACTGGATCAAAGGCGGCACGCAGGTATTGCCTGAATCGGGTGGCTTCGACGAAGTCGAATTGTTCAGCCTGCTGGACACCCATCAACGCGCAAGCCTGTTTGCAGCGCCGACCATGGTTCAGCGCATGGTACGTCACGCCAGTGAGAACAACGTGCGTCCTTCTGGCCTGCGCGCACTGCTGGTGGGCGGCGCGCCGTTCTACATAGAGGACATCAAAGCGGCCGTGCAGTGCTTCGGTCCAAAGATCGCACAGGTGTATGGTCAGGGTGAGAGCCCGATGACAATCTCCCGCATTAGCGCAGAACAACTCGGTGCTGCAGTGAATGCTGGTGACAGCGAGCTGCTCGGCTCCGTCGGGTTCGCGATGACGTCGGTGCAGATATCGATCGCCGATGGCGACGGTCGCCCGGTTACAGCCGGCGAGCTTGGAGAAGTAATAGTGCGCGGCCCGGTCGTGATGGCCGGATACTGGAATAATCCCCAAGCAACGGCTAGCACGATCGTGGACGGTGCATTGCGAACCGGCGATATTGGCCTGATCGACGAACGCGGCCTGCTGCATTTGCGCGACCGCTCCAAGGACGTGATCATCAGCGGTGGCACTAATATCTATCCACGAGAGGTGGAAGAAGTCTTGCTAAAGCATCCAGGAGTTGCCGAAGTGTCGGTGGTGGGCGCGCCGGACCCGGAGTGGGGGGAGTCGGTGGTAGCATTCATCGTTCGACGGCCGAATGCCGCTGTTGAAGATGCCGACCTGGATGCGCATTGCTTGAGCGCAATTGCTCGTTTCAAGCGGCCGAAACGATATATTTACGTCTCTGACTTGCCCAAGAACGGCATAGGCAAGGTATTGAAAAGAGAGTTACAAAAACGCATTGGAAAATCTGCATGAAAATAACAACCGGGCTCTTCAAGCGGGAGACCGTCAGTCAGACCGAGAAAGCATACGCTGCTCTGGAAGAGCTTATTGTTACGGGAGAACTGCCACCTGGTAGCCAGTGGTCAGAGATCGCCTTAAGTGAGCGTATCGCACTCGGGCGGTCACCCACGCGCGCCGCGCTCCAGAAACTTGCCTTCCAGCACTTAGTCGATATCGCCCCCCGGGAAGGCATCTTTATCTCCGAGATCGATTACCCAGGGCAAATTAAAGTTATTCAGGCGCGCCGTGAGATCGAAAAATTGATTATGGCTGAATCAGCACACTGTGCCACTGAACAGGAGCGCGAAGGCATGCGCAACGTCATCAAACAGTTGGAGACGTTGAAAGTGCGCCCGGATCCACGCGGATACTTGCGTACCAATTTCGACTGGACCAAGTTGCTCTGTGAAGCGTGCCGCAATAGCTATGCCGCCGAGTTCTATGCGACGCTCGCGGGCCTTGCGCGCCGCTTCTGGTTCTTCCACCAGGAGCATTACACAAATCTACCCACCATCTGCGAACTCCACATTCGACAGATGCAGGCCGTCTTGGATGGAGCTGTAGAAGAAGCCATCGAAGCGGCTGCCGCCCGTAACGACTACGCAGAGAATTTCGCCCGCACCACCTTGATGGATATGATTAATTCATCGGCTGTGACCGTGAAGGTCAACTCATCGCAGCGCTTGGGCTAAGTTTCTTACACCCTTTAGATGCGTTAGCGTCTGTGGCGGCGCCCAGACCAAAAAACACGGTGAGACGGCCCCGCTCCTGCGGCGTCGTCAGTGTTCCGTTCGAACTCGTGCCGTAGCTGGTTTTCGAGTTTGGTTGAAAGAAACGAAAATGCACTCTGGAGCGCGGTATAAAAAAGGCGAGCGTTCCAGAAAGTCGCAGACTTAAAGAAGCACTTCCTTGAGGCCGCGACCGTGCCACGGTCCTGCCCAAATTTTTGAAGGCAAAAAATGAGCTATACCGCCCCCCTAAAGGACATGCTATTCGCGATTAACGAACTGGCCGACCTGTCCGCCGTCAACGCCTTACCTGGACATGAAGATGCCACTCCGGAGACCGTGGAAGCGGTGCTGGAAGAAAACGCAAAATTCTGCAGCGAGGTAGTCGCACCGCTTAACGTTGTCGGCGACAAAGAGCCCAGTTTCTGGCAGGACGGCAAGGTCACTACCACCAAGGGATTCAAGGAGGCGTTCAAGTCGTTTGGAGAAGCCGGTTGGCAGGGTGTGCAGCACCCGGTCGAATTCGGTGGCCAGGGCTTGCCCAAGCTCGTGGCGACGCCTTGCATCGAAATGCTCAATTCCGCCAATCTGTCGTTCGCCCTGTGCCCGCTGTTGACTGACGGTGCGATCGAGGCGCTGATGACTGCTGGCACCGACGAGCAAAAAAAGCTCTATCTGGAAAACCTGATTTCCGGCAAATGGACAGGCACCATGAACCTGACCGAGCCGCAAGCCGGTTCCGACCTGGCCCTGGTGCGCACGCGCGCCGTGCCACAGGGTGACGGCACGTTCAAGATTTCCGGCACCAAGATTTTCATCACCTATGGCGAGCACGACATGGCCGAGAACATCGTCCACCTCGTGCTGGCACGTACTCCAAATGCGCCGGAAGGCGTGAAGGGCATTTCGCTGTTCATCGTGCCGAAGTTTCTGGTCAATGCCGATGGCTCGCTGGGTGAGCGCAATGACGTGCATTGCGTGTTCATTGAACACAAGCTGGGCATCAAGGCCAGCCCGACCGCGGTGCTGCAGTTCGGTGACCATGGCGGTGCGATCGGCACCCTGGTCGGCGAGGAGAACCGCGGCCTGGAATACATGTTCATCATGATGAATGCCGCGCGCTTTGCGGTCGGCATGCAGGGCGTTGCCGTAGCCGAACGCGCCTACCAAAAGGCAGTACAGTATGCTAAGGATAGGCTGCAGTCGCGCGACCTCGCCGGCTCGGCTGGCGCGGTGGCCATCATCAACCATCCGGACGTGCGCCGCATGCTGATGTCGATGCGCGCGCAGACCGAGGCGGCGCGAGCACTGGCCTATGTGACTGCGGCCGCGTTCGACGCCGCGCACCATCATCCAGACAAAGTGACCCGCCGCGCCAAACAGGCGTTCTACGAGTATATGGTGCCGATCGTTAAGGGCTGGTCGACCGAAATGTCGGTGGACGTAGCGTCCACCGGCGTGCAAGTGCACGGTGGCATGGGATTCATCGAGGAAACCGGCGCGGCGCAGTTCTATCGCGATGCGCGTATTCTTACCATTTACGAAGGCACGACCGCGATCCAGGCCAACGACCTCGTCGGCCGCAAGACGGCGCGCGACGGCGGTGCAACCGCCAAAGGCATTCTCGCCCAGGTACGCAGGACGGAAGAGGAACTGGCCCGGCACACCTCTGGCGACTTGGCGGCGATCCACAACCAGCTTGTGGCCGGGTCCAGCGCGCTGGAAGAAGTAGTGAACTATGTGGCAGGCAATACCAAGTCCGACATCAAGGCGGTGTTTGCGGGCAGCGTACCGTACCTGAAGATGGCCGGCATCGTTCTGGGCGGCTGGCAGATGGCGCACGCCGCACTGATTGCTGATAGGAAGCTGGCGGCAGGCGAAGGCGATGCGAAGTTTTACGAGGCAAAGATCACCACCGCGCGGTTCTTCGCCGACCATTTCCTGGCCTCGGCAGTGAGCTATCGCAGGGCGATCATCGATGGAAGCGCCGGGGTGCTGGCGTTGCCTGAGGACCAGTTCTGATTCAACGCCACTTTGTCGCCATGGCTCGCGACAATTAGGCATGGCCCATGCTTCTGGTTGGTCAGGGCGGCACTGCCAAGGTAGGCTGCTGATGCTCAATGTTTGAGCATCAGCAGCCAGACGGCACGGCGTTGGACGAAGCCGGTAATATCTGACGGTAGCGCGTACATTGCTTGACCATGTATGCATGTCAAGCAATAACGATCAGTTTTTTATGCAGAGCAGACATTCGAAAAAGATGACCGACTGGCGCCTTAGGGTCGATAGCGCCAGTCCAAGTCTTGGAAGTCAATGTCCGGAAGGTTGCCTATAGCTGCCGTTGGCGCGCAATCAAGCTAGTGCCGCACACGGCCATAAATTCATTTGGCCTTTGTTGTCCATTCATGAGGTACTTTGTTGTCCGTTGACTAACACCTAGACGGCATTATGAGCTTCTTAATCGAGAAACCCTTACGCATTGAAGCCGAAATGCATGGTAGAGGTTACTCACCATGCATCCGGTACTCAGTTCAGGATACGCATCGTGGAATCATTACTACTTCACGGAAAAAGAGCGTCCCCATTACCTCAAATTTATTTATCTATCGCGGCAAGCCCACACAGCGAATAGCGCAACTACTGCACCGAACATGTCGGATGCAATCTGGAGCACTCTAATCGAGGGGGGTGGGCCATCATCTTGAAAGATTTTGTATAAGATATTCACAACGAGGTAAAAAGCAATCAGGGTGTAGGCACCCAAAGTACGTATGTTCTTCTCGCTCTTGGGGTAACCATTAGGGTTCCTCCTTGCCAAAGCAAGTCCTAAGCCGCACAGGACCGGGGCAAACGCCAGAGGAATTCCGAAAGCACAAAGTGCATGCACGAGATAGTGGAGACAATCGCCCATTTGCCGAACCAGGTGTGTATCCCGGAAGTTATACAGCTCAGGTAAAACTGGCTCGACTAGATGGCGAAGTTCGAAAGCCCATCTGTTCGCAAATAGGGTCTTCGGTGGCATTTGCATTCCACCACGCAGATATGCAGCAATTAAAATTGATAGCAGCGCCGGTATCCAATAAGGATGTTGGCGTAACGTTATGTTCGGTCTATTCATGCGCATGGTCTCCAAAAATGTCCATGCAGAAAAGCATAACGAAAGTAAACGAGGAAATGGATGTGTACGGCTCGTTTTGGGCAGATTTCTGCAACTGAACGCAATTATTTTTTTGTTAGTGCCTGCTATGCGTCAATTGGATATCTGCCGCCCCATTTAACATAACCTTAATTTCGGCGCCGATGTATGTACTAGCAAGATTAGAATGTCTCAAACTGGCTAAATCAGATTGTCCCGTTTTAAGCAAGTCCTGAGATATTAAGCGGTCCATGCTGGGTGCTTACCTGGTTCAGGAGGCACATCATGGCTCGCAT
>NZ_JBHTDH010000058.1:0-15545 GCF_042666555.1 Herbaspirillum sp. GCM10030257 | reverse complement strand
CAGCGCGCTGTACAACGCCTATCGTGCCGGCAAAGACGATCCGCTGCCGCCGCTGGCGATCCAGTACGCCGACTATGCGGCCTGGCAGCGGCGCTGGATCGAGGGCGAGGTGCTGCAGGCGCAGGCGGCCTACTGGCAGCAGACGCTGGCCGGGGCACCGGTGCTGCTGCAATTGCCGATCGACCGTGCGCGTCCGGCACAGCAGGATTTCACCTGCGCCTACATCGAAATCGTGCTCGATACCGGGCTGACCAGCAAGCTGAAGGCATTGAACGAGCGCCACGGCACCACGCTGTTCATGACCCTGCTCGCGGCCTGGGCCGCAGTACTGGCACGCCTGTCGGGACAGGATGACCTGGTGATCGGCACGCCGGTCGCCAACCGCACGCGCGCCGAAGTCGAGCCGCTGATCGGCTTCTTCGTCAACACGCTGGCCCTGAGGCTGGACCTGTCCGCCGATCCAGACCTTGACCAATGGCTGCAACAGGTAAAACAGCAGACACTCGCTGCGCAACAACACCAGGACCTGCCATTCGAACAGGTCGTGGAACTCGTCAACCCGCCGCGCAGCATGGCGCACAACCCGCTGTTCCAGGCCACCTTCTCCTGGCATAACAACGACACCGGCAATCTGTCGCTGTCCGGCCTGGAGCTGCAACCGGTCGACACTGCCTACCAGACCAGCAAGTATGACCTGACGCTGAACCTGAGTGAACTGGACGGGCGGATCGTCGGCGGCATCGAGTACGCCGCCGCACTGTTCGATCCGGCCACGATGGCGCGTCACGTCGCCTACCTGCAACGCATGCTGGAGGAAATGACGTCTGGTGAGGTACAAGCGGTATCGCGATTGCCGATGCTTGGCGAGGCCGAACGTCGCCTGCTGCTGGAACAGTGGAATACGACCCAGGTTGCTTATCCACAAGACCGGTGTGCACACGAACTGGTCGAGGCCCGGGCGCTCGCGCACCCGGATGCGCTGGCCGTCGAGTGCGGCCCGCAAGCCCTGAGCTATGGCGCGCTGAACGAATGCGCCAACCGGATCGCGCATCGCCTGCTGGCCATTGGCGCCGGCCCGGACACGCGGGTGGCGCTTTGCCTGGAACGCGGCATCGACCTGGTGGTCGCGATGCTGGCGGTGCTCAAGGCCGGTGCCGCCTATGTGCCGGTGGACCCGGCGTCACCGCCGGAGCGGCTGGCGTTCATGCTGGCCGATTGCGCACCGGTGGCGATTCTCAGCGATGCATCGACGGACGCGGCGACCCGCGCGCTGGCCGGAACCGCTGCGCCCGTTGTGACCATCGATCACCGCGACGCCGAATGGCTGGACTACCCGGCACAGGATCCCGGCCGCAGGACCGGGCTCCTGCCAAACCATCTTGCCTACGTGATCTATACCTCCGGCTCGACCGGCAAGCCGAAAGGCGTAATGGTCGAGCATCGCAACCTGGTCAACCTCGTGTCCTGGCACTGCGACACCTTTGCGGTGAGCGCAGGGCAGCGCAGTTCCAGCGTCGCCGGGCTCGCCTTCGATGCGGTGGCGTGGGAAATCTGGCCGGTATTGTGCAGCGGGGCAACGCTGCTGCTGCCGCCGGGTGCACGCAACGACCTTGGCGCGATCCTGGACTGGTGGGAAACGACCGCGCTGGACGTGAGCTTTTTGCCGACGCCGGTGGCGGAACTGGCCTTCGAACGCTGCCCGGACAAGGCCGGCTTGCGCACGCTGCTGGTGGGCGGGGACCGCCTGCGCCGGCCGCCGCCTGGCCAGGGCTATCAGGTCGTCAACAACTACGGCCCGACCGAGGCGACGGTGGTTGCCACGTCGGGGCTGGTCGACGCGTCGGCGGAGGTGTTGCATATCGGACGCCCGATTGCCAACACCCGCATCTACCTGCTGGACCGGTTTGGCCAGTCGGTGCCGCTTGGCGCGCCGGGAGAAATCCATATCGGCGGTGCGGGCGTGGCGCGCGGCTACCTGAACCAGCCGGAACTGTCGGCCGAGCGTTTCGTGGCCGACCCGTTCAGCAAGGAGCCGGGTGCGCGGATGTACCGCACCGGTGACTTGGCCCGTTACCGGCCCGATGGCACGCTCGACTTCCTGGGGCGCAATGATTTCCAGGTGAAGATACGCGGCTTGCGCATCGAGCTGGGGGAAATCGAAGCGTCACTGGCGCGCCATCCGGGGCTGCGCGAAGTGCTGGTGGTGCCGGACGCGGGCGGTACGGAAGCGCTGCTGGCCTACTACCTTGCAGCGGACGGGGTGCAGGAGATTTCGGCGCAGGCGTTGCGCGCGCATCTGCTTGCCTTCCTGCCCGATTACATGGTGCCGGCCGCCTACATTCGGCTCGACGCGTTCCCGCTCACGACCAACGGAAAGATCGATCGGGCTGCGCTGCCAGCCCCGACCGATACAACGCGTGTCGTGCGCGCCCACGTCGCGCCGGAAGACGGGCTCGAAGCTGATGTCGCACGCATCTGGGCAGATCTGCTACAAGTCGAGCAGATCGGACGCGACGACCATTTCTTCGAACTGGGCGGACATTCCCTGCTCGTGATGAAGACGGTGTCCCGCATCCGGACCGAGCTCGGGCTTGAAGTGCCGATGGCCGAGCTGTTTGCACGGCCGACCCTTTCCGCATTCGCAGCTGCGGTCAAGGAAGCCGCCGCGAGCGACCTGCCTTCCATCACGCCAGTGCCGCGCGATGCACCGCTGGAACTGTCCTACGCCCAGCAGCGCCTCTGGTTCCTGGCGCAGATAGGCGACGTTAGCCAGGCCTACCACATGCCCACCGGTGTCCGTCTGCACGGCAGTCTGGATCGCGAAGCGCTGCGCCGGACGCTCGATCGTGTCGTTGCACGACACGAGGCTCTGCGCACTACATTTGCGCAAGTGGACGGCGTGCCGGTCCAGCGCATCGCCCCGCCGGATGTCGGGTTTCAGCTGATCGAGTTCGACCTGCGCGCCAGCAAGGATCCCGAGGCTGAACTGTCCGCTCTGGCCGACAAGGAAGCAGCTACGTCCTTTGATCTGGAGAGCGGACCGCCGATACGCGGACGACTGATCCGGCTGGGCGAGGAAGAGCACGCCTTGCTGATCACCATGCACCACATCGTTTCGGATGGTTGGTCCATGGGTATCCTGATTCGCGAGATCTCGACCCTGTATCGAGCGTACTGCATGGAACAGGATGATCCGCTCCCTGCGCTGCCGGTCCAGTACGCGGATTACGCTGCCTGGCAACGGCGCTGGATTTCGGGCGAAGTGCTGCAGTCGCAGGCGGAATTCTGGAAGCGTACCCTGGCCGACGCACCCGTGCTGTCGAGCCCGCCAGCGGACCGCCCGCGTCCCCGCGAGCAGTCCTATGACGGCGCGGCCATAGCATTGGAAATCGACGCCCGCCTGACGCGGCGCCTGAAGGAAATCGGGCAACGCAACGGCGTCACCCTGTACATGACGATGCTGGCGGCATGGGCGCTCGTGATCGCGCGGCTGTCAGGCCAGGACGACGTGGTGATCGGCACCGGGGGCGCGAACCGCATGCGCACTGAGGTCGAGCCGCTGATCGGTTTCTTCGTCAACACGCTCGCCCTGCGAATCGGCGTGCCGGAAGAAATGAGCGCGGCGACCCTGCTGCAAAACGTGAGATCGATTGCCCTCGACGCACAGAAACACCAGGACCTCCCGTTCGAGCATGTTGTTGAAATCGCTAATCCACCGCGCAGCACTTCGCACACACCCTTGTTCCAAGTGATGTTTGCCTGGCAGAACGGCGGTGGCGAAGAACAGATCGCGATGCACGGTCTGTCGCTGGAAGCGTTGCAAACCTCGTATGAAGTCGCTAAGTTCGATATGACAATCAACCTGGCGGAAAATGGCGAGCGCGTGGTTGGCGGCATCGAGTACGCGACCGCGCTGTTCGAGCGCGAGACGATGGAGCGTTATGCCGGCTACTTCCTGAACGCACTCATCGCGATCGCGGATAACGATGCTGCAAGGGTCGACCGCATCCCGCTCATCGACGCCAGGGAGTGCCAGTGGCTTCTTGAGGGCGTAAACCGGATCACACCGGAGCAAACGTCCGACACCTTCGTTCATGAACTGTTTGAACAGCACGCAGAGCGCGCGCCGCATGCTTGCGCGATGGTGCATGAAGACACCGAAGTTAGCTATGCGGAGTTGAATGAACGGGCGAACCGGCTCGCCCGTTTCCTGCGTGAGCAGGGCGTTGGCCCCGACACACTGGTCGGCCTCTGCCTGGAGCGTGGCATCGACATGATCGTCTCGTTGGTCGCCGTGCTCAAGGCGGGCGGAGCGTATGTTCCCCTTGACGCAAGGTACCCGGCCAAGCGTCTGACTTATACACTGGCGGACTGCACGCCGCTGCTGGTGCTGACGCATGCCGACGTCGGCGAATCTGCCCGTGCAGTACTCGATTCAGCCGGCGTAGCTGTGATAGCCGTTGACAGCGAGGCGCATCGCTGGCGCGACCACGCGCCGCACAATCTCGGACGTGCGGAAACCGGTCTGTGCGCGTTCCACCTCGCCTATGTCATCTATACCTCGGGCTCTACCGGTGAACCGAAGGGCGTGATGATCGAGCATCGCAATCTCTCACGCTTGTTCAGCGCGACAGACTCCTGGTTCAGCTTCGGACCGCGCGACGTGTGGACGCTGTTCCATTCATTCGCTTTCGATTTCTCCGTCTGGGAGATCTGGGGCGCGCTCGCCCACGGCGGACGGCTTGTCATCGTTCCGCACCTAGTCACACGTTCGCCGCAGCAGTTCTATGAACTGGTGTGCAGCGAAGGTGTGACTGTGCTTAATCAGACACCGAGCGCGTTCCGGCAGCTGATCGAGGCTCAGCAGCGTAGTGACGGCGAGCATGTATTGCGCCATGTCGTTTTTGGCGGTGAGGCACTGGAAACCGCGAGCCTCGGTCCATGGTATGCGGACCGGAGGAACAGCGGGGCGCGCCTGATGAACATGTACGGCATCACCGAAACGACCGTGCATGTCACTTGCCGTCCGCTGGACATCGAGGATACCGAGCGTGAAGGCTTCAGCCCGATCGGCCACCGGATACCGGACCTGAGGCTCTACCTTCTCGATCGTCATGGCCAGCCGGTGCCCACTGGCGCAGCAGGCGAGATCTATGTCGGCGGCGCCGGCGTCGCGCGCGGTTACCTGAATCGCTCCGATTTAAACGCCGAACGCTTCGTCGACGATCCTTTCGCGGGGATGCCTGGGGCGCGCATGTACCGTACGGGAGACCTTGCACGTTACCTTACCAATGGCGACATCGAATTCCTTGGGCGTAACGACACCCAGGTAAAGGTGCGCGGCTTCCGCATCGAGTTGCGCGAGATCGAGGCGCGGCTTGCCGCGCATCCGGGGTTGCAGGACGGTCGAGTCGTGGTGAGGGAATATGGTGAAGGCGATCGGCGCCTGGTCGGCTACGCAGTGCCGTCCGAAAAGCGGGCCGCGCCGGTCATGAATGCACTGCGCATGGCGCAGGCCGGTGTCTCGGCCGGCGCCGCACAACTATGCCTGCCGAACGGCATGTCGGTGTTTCATCACAACCAGTCGGAAACCGAGTTCCTGTACAAGGAGATTTTCGCGGACCGATCCTACCTCAAGCATGGCATCCGGATTGCTGACTGCGACTGCATTTTCGACGTCGGTGCCAACATCGGGATGTTTACGCTGTTCGCTGCATCGCAGGCACCGAACACAAGGATCTTCGCCTTCGAACCAATTCCGCCGGTATGTCGGTCGCTGCGGCTCAATGCAGAAATGTACGGCCTGAACGCCAGGCTGTTCGAGTGCGGTCTGTCGGACCGGACTGAACAGACGCGCTTTACCTTCTACCCACACAATACGGTCATGTCGAGCAGCCTTACCGGTGACGAAGGAGCCCATCTCACGGTAAAGTCTTATTTGTTGAATCGGCAAGAAGGTGATGGTCCCGGCGTGGCGCGGGATAGCGCGCTGGTGGATGAGCTTGTCGCGGCCAGCCTGGAAAGCGAGGAGTATACCTGCAGCATCCGGCGTCTTTCCGACGTGATCGCGGAGGAGGGCGTGGAGCGGATCGACCTGCTTAAGATTGATGTCGAAAATGCCGAATATGAGGTACTGTGTGGCATTGACGACGGCGACTGGGCCAGGATCGGTCAGGTTGTCATGGAGGTGCATGATGTCGGAGGACGCCTGGCACGCATTCTTGAAATGCTAGAAGCGCATGGATTCGCGGTGCAGCATGAACAGGACGACTGGTTGAAGAATACGCCCCTGTACAACGTATATGCGGTTCGAAGTGATCGCGCTTCGGTGGCTAGCGGTTTCGGAACGGAAGCGGCCTTGCAGGTCTGGTCCGACGCCGGCATGCTGATTCGGGACGCACAGGAATACCTGCGCGAGAGCCTGCCCGAATACATGCTGCCTGCCGACCTGGTTCTGCTGTCGTCGGTGCCATTGACCGAAAACGGCAAGCTGGACGTCAAGGCCTTGCCCGCGCCGGGTAGCGGCATGCGCGGCGAGAACTACGAAGCGCCGGTCGGAGAAATGGAGACGGCACTCGCGGAGATCTGGATGGACTTGCTCAAACTGGAACGCGTCGGCCGCCATGACAATTTCTTCAAGCTGGGCGGGCACTCGATGCTCGCAGTGGCGCTAACGGAGCGCATGCGGCAAAGAGGGCTGAATGTCGATGTGCGCGCATTGTTTACCAAACCGACCCTGGCCGAACTTGCTGCCGCGGCGGATGATGTGGAGATCCTGATATGACGGTGCGTCGATGTACATGCGCATGCCGGGTGGCGGCAGTCCGGCGAAAGCTCCCTTTTTTATGAACGGATCCCCGGTGCCATGAAGTTTGTCGAAGTGAAGTCTCTATCCCGGTATGCCGCTCGCGGCTTGCTGGTGCTTGTGCTGATCGGCGCGGGATACGCGTTCCTCTACCACCAGGGTTCGGTCGCGGACGAACCGAAATTCATCTCGGCCACTGCCATGGTGCGCGACCTGGAAGAAACCGTGATCGCCAGCGGGACTTTGCAGGCACTCAAGCAGGTCAGCGTGGGGGCACAGGTATCCGGTCAGCTGAAATCGCTCAAGGTCGCACTCGGCGACGAGGTCAAGGCCGGTCAGCTGGTGGCCGAGATCGATTCCACTACCCAGCACCACGCGCTGCGGGACGCACAGGCTTCGCTCGCCTACGTGCGCGCGCAGCGGCAGGCAAAGGCCGCGCAGTTGCGACAGGCGGAGCTGGCGTACAAACGGCAGCAGAACATGTATGCGCAGGAGGCAAGTTCTCGCTCCGACCTCGAAGTCGCCGAAGCCACCCTGGAAACAACCCGTGCGGAGATAGCGGCGCTCGATGCCCAGAATGCGCAATCCGCAGTGGCGGTCGACAAGGCCCAGGCCGACCTCAATTACACGCGCATCACCGCGCCGATGGACGGCAAAGTCGTCGCTGTCCTTGCGCAGGAAGGCCAAACGGTGAACTCCGCCCAGGCGGCGCCAACCATCGTCAAGCTCGCCGCACTGGATACGATAACCATCAAGGCCCAGGTTTCGGAGGCGGACGTGACCAGGGTCAAGGTCGGGCAAGCGGTGTATTTCACCATACTCGGCGCGCCCGACCAGCGCCATCATGCAGTGTTGCGTGCGGTCGAACCGGCACCGGAGTCGCTCGCACAGGAGGCCGTGCCGGGCGCTGGCCCGAACGTGGCAAATGGTACCGCCGTCTATTACAACGCGCTGTTCGACGCGCCGAACAAGGACAGCAAGTTCCGCATCGGGATGACAGCGGAAGTGCACATCATCCTGGCCAAGGCGCAAGGCGCGGTCACGATCCCGTCAGCCGCCCTGGTCGATGCGGACAAGGCAGGAGCGTACCGGGTGCGTGTCATCGACGATGCGCAAAAGGTCTCGCTTCGGCCGGTCCGTCTTGGTATCGACAATGGCATCAACGCGCAGGTACTCGAAGGTCTGTCTGCCGGGGAACGCGTGGTCGTGGGCGATATGGGCCCGGCCCAAGGGCCGGGAAAGGCGAAATGAACCCGGCGCCGTTGCTCGAGCTCGCCGGACTCTGGCGGGATTTCCGGACCGGCGACGAAACGGTTTCCGCACTCAAGGGCATAGACCTGAGCATCCGCGCAGGCGAGATGGTTGCCATCGTCGGTCCGTCCGGTTCCGGCAAATCCACGCTCCTGAACATCCTTGGATGCCTGGACCGGCCAAGCAGGGGCAGCTATAAGGTGGCCGGCCAGGAAGCCGGGTCCATGGAACCGGATGCGCTGGCGCGCCTGCGGCGAGAACATTTTGGCTTCGTTTTCCAGCGCTATCAGTTACTTGAGGGACTCGACGCGGCACAGAACGTCGAGATGCCGTCTATTTACACCGAACTCCGAAGCGAAGCCCGGCACGATCGCGCCAATCAGCTGCTGGCGCGACTGGACCTGTCGGATCGTGCTCACCACCGCCCTTCGCAGCTCTCGGGCGGCCAGCAACAGCGTGTAAGCATTGCCCGGGCGCTGATGAACGGCGGCGACGTGATCCTCGCCGACGAGCCGACTGGCGCTCTCGACAGCCGCACCGGGCAGGAAGTGATGGAAGTACTGCGCGAGCTGCATCGCGACGGCCACACAATCATTATCATCACGCACGACATGAAGGTGGCATCCCAGGCGGAGCGCATCGTTGAACTGAGCGACGGCATCATCGTATCGGACCGGACACAGACGCAGGTGCCGAACACCGCACGGCTACCGACACGTTCCGACAGGCCGCGCGCAGTCGGCAGCGCCGCTTCTGCTGTACTCAATCGCTTTGGCGAAGCCGCAAGAATCGCGTTGCGCTCGATGGCGTCGCACCGCCTGCGCAGCTTTCTCACGATGCTCGGAATCATTATCGGTATTGCGTCCGTCGTGCTCGTGGTGGCACTCGGAGCAGGTGCGCGTCAGCACATCCTCGATGACCTGGCGACGCTGGGCGCCAACGCGATTGACGTATTCCCCGGGCGGGCGCAGGGCGATGAGCGCAGCCTGGGACTGAAGACCCTGGTCCCCGCCGATGCTGCCGCACTTGAAGGTCAGCTTTATGTCAACAGCGTAACGCCGAGAGTGACGGCAAACGGGGCGGCGCGCTACAGAAATGTTTCCGCACGCGTTTCAATCAACGGCGTCGGCGCCTCCGAGTTCGCCCTGCGCTCGATGACCTTTACGCAAGGCAGGCCCTTCAGCGCAAAGAGCATCGAGCGTCTCTCGCAGGACGTCGTCATCGACATCAGCACGCGCGACCGCTTCTTCGGAAAGGATGCCGATCCGGTCGGCAAGGTGCTTTTCATCGGCAACATTCCCGCACTGGTCGTCGGTGTAGCCGAGGCGCGGCAAAGCCCGTTCGTCGACAATCAGCATCTGAATGTGTGGATGCCGTATTCGACAGTGATGAAACGTGTGCTCGGCCAGTCCCATCTCGAGGTGATCACCGTTCAGGTGCGCGAAGACATGCCGGTTGAAGCGGCGGAACGCAACATCGACGAGCTCCTGAGCACGCTTCACAGAAGCAAGGATTTCTATCTAATCAATGCAAACAGCATGCGCGCCACAATAGAAAAAACGACGCGGACGATGACCTTCCTCATATCCTCGATCGCCCTGATCTCGCTTGTGGTGGGTGGCATCGGCGTCATGAACATCATGCTGGTTTCGGTCACCGAACGAACCGGCGAGATCGGGATACGTATGGCAGTCGGGGCGCGACAGTCTGACATCATGCAGCAATTCCTGATCGAAGCCGTGCTGGTTTGTCTGATCGGCGGCCTGCTCGGCATCGCCTTTGCGTTCGCGTTCGGGCTCGTGTTCACCGAGGTCAGCCAGCGCACGTCACTGTTTGCCGAAGGGGGCATCACCTTGATCTACTCGAATGCGTCGATAGTGGTCGCGATACTCGTTTCGACCATTATCGGCATCGCCTTCGGCTTCCTGCCCGCGCGCAAGGCGGCGAAGCTTGATCCGGCACTGGCACTGGCAAGGGAATGAGAATGGCGACAGGAGCCAGGACACGCACGCTTTGCGTCTTTGCCATGCTGGTGCTGACCGGCTGCGCCGGGATGCAACGCACACCCCAGGCCACGCCGGAGGCAAGCATCCCCGGCACTTGGCAGTACGCGCCGGCGGGTGAGCGCGCCACTAGCCGTTCCGACTGGTGGCGCGATTTTGGCGACAGCCAACTGGACACGCTGGTGGCAATGGCGCTTGAACGCAATGGTCGGCTGGCTGAGGCTGTCATCGCCGTACGCCGCGCTCAACTACAGGCCGGCCTGTCACAGGATCGCAAGACCCCGGCCTTCGGCACGACGGTGGATACGGAGTTGCGGCGCGGACTGGCCTCCACCAATAACACGGTGACACGCAGCTTCAGCATCGAAGGAGCGGTGAGTTACGATCCCGACCTGTGGGGCAAGCTGGCGTCAGAGCATGACGCGGCGGCGCTGGAGGCGCTGGCGACCGCCGAAGACAGGGACAGCGTTGCCTTGTCGGTCATCAGCACCACGATGCAACTGTACTGGCGCGTCGCCTATCTGAACGAGCGTATCGCGCTGACCGGGCAGAACGTCGTGGCGCTGGAACGCATTCTAGAGTTGACCCGCATCCGCCAGGAAAGCGGCGCACTTTCCCGCCTCGAGGTCCATCAGGCCAACCAGGCGCTGTTTGCCCAGCGTGCGGTCTTGTCGCAGTTGCAGCAACAGCGGGTGGAGAGCCGGAACGCCCTGGTCATCCTGTTCGATATGCCGCCGCAATCGCCGCAAGCCGAGGCGCCTCGGTTGCCGAGCGGTGCCTTGCCTGCCGTTGACCTCGATTTGCCGGCCCATGTGGTCGGGCGTCGGCCTGACATCCGCGCGGCCGAATTGCGGCTGCGAGAAGCACTCGCGCTATCGGATGCGGCCAGGGCTGCCTTTTATCCCACCCTGAAGCTGACCGGCGGGCTGGGCAGTGCGAGCAAGGAACTCGCCCAGCTCCTGAAGAGCCCGGCAGCGGTGCTGGGCGTGGGACTGACGCTGCCGTTCCTGCAGTGGACTGAAAGACGGTTGAGCTCGGAAATCGCCAGAAGTGATCATGAGAAGGCGATCGTCACGTTCCGCAATACTTTGTATCGTGCGTTCAGCGAGGTCGAGAACGGGCTTTCGGCGCGTACCCGGCTCGAAGAGCAAAGGGAACTGCTTGAAAAGTCGCTTGCGGCAGCGGAGGAAGCGACCCGTATCACCGAGGTTCGTTACCGGGCCGGGGCAATCCAGCTCAATCTCCTGCTCGACGCCCAGCAGACACTGCGCGAGGCAGAGGCGGCGGTGCTGGAGAACCGGTTGAACCGGCTGACCAATCTCGTCGATCTCTATCTCGCCCTGGGGGGCAACGCGCGCGTCGCGGGGTAAGTGCCGGCTGACTGCCTCCGGCCGCACCGTGCCAGGCGGGTTCCCGGGCCCTTTTACCTTTCCCGGAACCCGACCTGCGGTTTTCCGGATTTTCAGCCGACACGCCCCGGCTTGCGCTGGCCGGCTCCATAAAGTTCAGTAATTTCAGTGCCTTACGCATTCTCGTTGCATGGCACGCAACATGCATATACGTCGCCTCGGTCCCGATGGAATCATCGAACGCACGAAGGAGGCACGGAGTGACGGTAGACGAGCTTTTGAAGCAACTTGGCCAGGATAATGTGACGCTTTCGGTCAAGGGTGCCGAACTTGCCGTTCACGGAAAGCGCCAGGCTCTCGCCCCCTCCTTGGTAGCCTTGCTGCGCCATCACAAGGACGCCCTGATCGAAATGATCAGGAGCGGCCAGTACGAGGCACCGAAGAATTCCGACAGCCACGTGCCGGATAACGGAATCCCGCCGGATTGCACGCGGATCACTCCGGACATGCTTCCGCTTGCCACATTGAGCGAAGAACAGTTGCAAAGCCTCGTCGATGCCGTTCCCGGCGGCGCCCCGAATGTCCAGGATATCTACCCGCTGGCGCCATTGCAGGAAGGCATCCTCTTCCATCACCTCGCTGCCGAGGAGGGTGATCCCTATCTGTTGCACGCCTTGTTCGGCTTCGACAGCCGCGAGCAGCTTGATCACTTCGTCGCGGCCATGCAGGCGGTCGTCGACCGGCATGACATCCTGCGTACCGCGATCATCTGGAAGGGCATGCCGGAACCGCTGCAGGTCGTGCTACGGCGTGTCGTCCTGCAGGTGGAGGAAGTTGCCGTCGACAACCCGGGCGGCGACGTGGTCGAGCAACTGAGTGCACGCTTCAATGCACGCCGCTATCGCCTGGATGTAAGTAATCCGCCCTTGCTGCGTCTTTGCATTGCACACGATCCGTCCAATGGACGCTGGGTGGCGATGTCGCTGTTTCACCATCTGGTCATGGATCACACGACGATGGAGATCATGCGCGAAGAGGTGGACGCATGCATGCGCGGCATGGGGCACCTGCTGCCGGCGCCGGTGTCGTTCCGCAATCTGGTCGTACAGGCGCGCCGAGGTATCAGCCGCGAGTTGCACGAGGCATTTTTCCGCCGCCTGCTGGGTGACATTCACGAACCAATTGCTCCCTTCGGCGTACTCGATAATCAGGGATCGGGAGCGGGGATCACCGATAGCTGGCGTAGCCTCGAGGACAGCCTGGCGCTACGCTTGCGCGCCCAGGCACGGACGCTCGGCGTCAGCCTGGCCGCATTTTGCCATGTCGCCTGGGCCCAGGTTCTTGCCAGGGTATGCGGGCGTCCGGAAGTGGTGTTCGGCACTGTGCTGGCGGGACGCATGCAAAGCGGGCACGGTTCCGACCGCGCGCTCGGCATGTTCATCAACACGTTACCGATTCGCTTGAGCATTGGCGAGTCCGACGTACGTCGCGCGCTTCATGATACGCATGCACTGCTTGCCGACCTGATCCGTCATGAACATGCGTCGTTGTTGCTGGCGCAGCGTTGCAGCGGGGTCGAGGCACCAGCGCCGTTGTTCACGTCCTTCCTGAACTACCGTTTCAGCGCAGCGCCGGAACAAGGGCGAGAAGCGCCGGTGACCGTTGTAGAGCCCTCCGATCCGGGCCAGGGCATTACGTTTCTGGGCTCCCAGGAGCGTTCGAATTATCCGCTCTGCCTGAACATTGATGACCTCGGCGTTGGCCTGGCGCTCAATATCCAGGCCCAGTCCCCGATCGAGGCCGAACGCGTCTGCAGCTACATGCACACGGCGCTGGCCGGGTTGGCGGCAGCGCTGGAGACGGGCGACGTGGTGCGGGTAGGTGATATCGACATCCTGCCGCAATCGGAACGACGCCTGCTGCTGAAGGAGTGGAATGCGACCAAGGCGGCGTATCCATCGATGCGCTGCGTGCATGAATTGTTCGAAGAGCGGGCCGCAACCGCGCCGGATGCCGTTGCGCTCGAACATGGCGGCGAAGAGCTTGCCTACGGCGAACTTAACGCGCGCGCCAACCGGCTGGCCCACCACTTGCGCAAGCGGGGGGTAGGGCCGGATGCACGGGTCGCACTGTGCATGGAGCGCGGCATCGACATGGTGGTCGGCCTGCTGGCCGTACTCAAGGCCGGTGGCGCCTACGTACCGCTGGATGGAAGTTATCCGGCTGAACGCCTGGAGTTCATGCTGCGCGACAGCGCTCCGGTGGCGCTACTGACGCACGAACGGATTTCCGCCAGAGTGCACGCCACGCTGCGCCTGGCCCTGGCCGGCTCGGACGCGGCCGTGATCGACCTCGAGCAGGATGCACAGCGCTGGGCGCGCCAGCCGTCCACCAACCCGGAACGCGCCAGCCTGGTCATGGACCACCTGGCATACCTGATCTATACCTCCGGCTCCACTGGTCAACCGAAGGGCGTGATGGTGCGCCATGCCGGCTTCACCAACTACCTGCACTGGGCGCAGCAGACCTACAGGCCGGACCAGGGATCGGTCGTGTCGTCGTCGCTTTCGTTTGATGCCACCATCACCAGCCTGTTTACACCGCTGATCCACGGCAGCCGGGTCAGGCTGCTGAACGAGGGACGCGAGCTCGAAGAACTGGAAGAGCGGGTGCAGGACGCCCGCGGTTGCGGGCTGGTCAAGATCACGCCGGCGCACCTGGACGTGCTGGGGCAGAGACTGCTGGCGCAGGGTACTGCTAGCGCCGTAGGGGTATTCGTGATCGGCGGCGAAGCCTTGCCGCCATCTACGGTAGAACAATGGCGGCGCATCCAGCCCGGAGTGCGGCTGATTAATGAATACGGCCCGACTGAAACCGTGGTCGGCTGCGTGGTGTACGACATCGCCCCCGAGGATGCCCTTGAGGGAGCAGTGCCGATCGGAAGGCCGATTGCCAACACCCGGATCTACCTGCTTGATGAACGCCTGCGCCCTGTCCCCTTGGGTGTGGCGGGCGAACTGTACATCGGCGGCGCCGGTGTCGCACGCGGCTACCTGAACCGGCCCGAGCTCAACGACGAGCGCTTCCTCGCCGACCCGTTCGCTGGCGAGGCTGGCGCGCGCATGTACCGCACCGGGGACCTTGCCCGTTATCGGGACGACGGCATGCTGGAATATCTGGGGCGCAACGACTTCCAGGTCAAGATTCGCGGCTTCCGCATCGAACTCGGCGAGATCGAGGCGCGACTGGCCACCCATACAGGCGTGCGCGAGGTGGCGGTGCTTGCGCGTGAAGACAGTCCCGGCGACAAGCGACTGGTGGCTTACTACACCTGCACAGAGGCGGGACCGGATGCGGAGGCTCTGCGCGCGCACGTTGCAGAGGCCTTGCCGGACTACATGGTGCCGGCGCTCTATGTGCGCCTGGATGCCTTGCCGCTGACGGCGAACGGCAAGCTGGATCGGCAGGCTCTGCACGCCGAAGGCGGGCGGCAAGGTGCGGATGAGCGTGCCTATACCGCGCCGCAGGGCGAGCTTGAGACGACGCTGGCGCATATCTGGGAAGAGGTGCTCGGCCTTGAAAAAGTGGGGCGCAATGACAACTTTTTCCGGCTCGGCGGCCATTCGCTGCTGGCGGTAAAGGTCGCATCGCGCATGTACGAACTCGGCATTCAGGCCGACGTGCGCGCGCTGTTCAATTCCCCTACGCTGGCCGACCTGGCGGATGCCATGCAAAAGGCGGGCAGCGTGAAGCCCGCAAACGAAGCTTTCGACGCCCCCGTCGCGGTTCCGCCGCAAGGCATCGACGCACAATCCGATGTGATTCGCCCCGGCATGTTGCCGCTGGTATCGCTCACCCAGGCCGAGATCGACCGCATCGTCGCCACCGTGCCCGGCGGCGCGGCCAACGTGCAGGACATCTACCCGCTGGCGCCGCTGCAGGAAGGCATCCTGTTCCATCACCTCGCCAGCGGCAAGGGCGACGTTTATCTTTCGTCCGCCCTGTTCAGCTTCGACAGTCGCGACCTGCTCGACCATTTCATGCAGTCGCTGCAGGCAGTGATCGACCGGCATGACATCCTGCGCACCGCGGTGCAGTGGGAAGGCCTGGCCGAGCCGCTGCAGGTGGTCTGGCGCA
>NZ_JBHTDH010000057.1:0-15625 GCF_042666555.1 Herbaspirillum sp. GCM10030257 | reverse complement strand
GAGCTCGACATCCTGCTGCAGAAACGCCGGGACACCGCGGCCGCCAAACGCTTCTTCCAGCGGCTGCCAGCCCAGTATCCAAATGGCCCACGCAAGATCGTCACCGACCAGTTGCGCAGCTATCCAGTCGCGAAAGCAGCGCTGCCCGCGCTCGCCGGCGCCAAGCATGTCTTCGTCAAAGCGGTAGCGCGGGTCAACAACCGTGCCGAGAACAGTCATCAGCCGACACGGGAACGCGAGCGGCGCATGAAGGGTTTTCGCTCACCACGACGCACTCAACGATTCTTGTCGAGCTTCGGGTCAATCCGCCAACATTTCGCCATCAACCGTGAACAACTCGGTGCTGTTCGTCATCGCAGTGAGCTGACCAGACGCTTCGCGGCTTGGCATCAGATCACTGGAGCCACCCCAAATCCGTCTACTGCACAATGAGTGCCACTCGACCAGCGGTCTCTTTACGTCCACGACGCTAAGTTGACAGGGCCGTCTTGACTGCACTTGCAGACCCGCAGCTGGGGGCTGTCAATCGTCACCTTGCCGAAAACCGTTCGATATCGGACCGTATGCTTGGCTTTGATGGACAACGCTGCGCCGCACTGCGTGCAAGTCTTGGAAGCGGCCACAAAACCGTGCGCTTGTGCGTTGACTAAAGCGCGCTGCGCTTCGTGCACTAGAACCGTAGGATGTCAAAAACCCAGCTCAAAAAACGCGAAACTTTATTTATGTAAAATGAAGATCCGATGCCGACCGATCACTATCTGACCTATGTGGTTCCAACGATCGAAAGTCTGGAATAGACAATCGGCCTGCCGTTCAGGCGCCCTCATTAGGGATAAGAATGGATCGAATTTCGTGTCCCGTGTGCTCAACATGCAACCTCAGCGCATGTTGTGCATCTTTTACCTTATTTTCTTTACACAGGGTTAGTATCTCGATGTGGTCGTCTTGGGATTGGCTGCGGTAACCGGTGCGCGACCAGAGCAATCGGAGATACGGTTCTAGGCTAGTTCGCAAGCGGTCAAGGATCGCTACCGTGCGCGGCTTATTGGCTTTTCTATAAAGCGCTTCATGAAACTCCAGATTCAAGGCGAGCTGCTCTTCGACCGTCCGGGCCTTTTCTAGTTTTTTTATCGCCGCTTCAGCTGCATCAAAATCGTCTGGCCCCATATGCGGAATCGACGCTTCAATCAGGGCACACTCCAACGTGGCGCGTAAATCCGTGATCTCTTCTACCTCGGCCGCAGACAGCGAGTAAACCACCGCACCCTTTCTTGGTGTGACTTCAACTAAACCCTCTTCGGCCAACAGCCGAAACGCCTCTCGCACGGTGGCTTGGCTTACGGCAAATTGCTTAGCGATGCCATCTTGGCGTAACGGTACGCCCCCCTTCAATACCCCTTTCAAGATAGCTCCGCGCAGCGCATCGGCGACCGACACCGTTGCCGGTTGCCTTCGCGTAATGGCATCTTTTGCAAGTGAATCAAGCGCGTTCATGTAATTCCTTTCATTTCAGTCACTATAACAAAAGGCCTTGACATTGTCGATTATCGATAATAACCTTGCTTACTACCGATTATCGATAATCGATTTATTGAAAGGAAGGGCTTTTATGGGCATTAATCTTACGAATTACGACGCACTGACGTTCGACGTCTACGGGACTTTGATCGACTGGGAGCCGACGATCATTTCGTTGTTTCACAGCACCGCTGACCAGTACGGCGTAAAGTTATCCGACGAGCAGCTGCTCCTCGAATTTGATAAGGCGCGAGCTGAGCTGCAGCGCCGGCGCCCCGCCTTGCTATACACGGATGTCTTGCGTAATGCATATGCGCAGTTCTGCGAAACCTACCACATCCCACAAAACGCGAAAGAACGTGAGGTATATGCCAACGCGGTGATGTTGTGGCCGACCTTTGACGACACTAAGGAGTCTCTCGCCTACCTACAGCGCCACTTCAAAATCGGCTTGCTAAGCAATATCGATGACGAGTCAATCTTGTTCTCGGAGCGCAAGTTAGGCATCAAAGCTGATGTCGTCGTCACTGCCCAGCAGGTCGGCGCCTATAAGCCTGACCATGCCCACTTCGGGGCTGCCTTTAAAGCCTTCAAAAATCTCGGCATTCCCAAACAGCGCATCCTCCACGTCGGTCAGAGTCTGCGCGCAGACGTAATCCCGGCCAATCAGCTTGGTATCCCTAGTGTATGGATCACTCGTCCCGGACGCAGCCTCGGATCCCGCCCAGAAGACGCTGTTGGCGCCAAACCTGACTTGACGCTGCATTCATTACACGAACTGGCCCTCTATCACCAGGCACACGCATCCATTAGCGAAGCTAGCTAGGAAGCACCCTATTCAAGGAGAGTTGACATGCTAAAGCCCACTATAAATATTATCGCATCCGTCGTAGTCCTGACCATTTCGGCTATTGCCCCATCGATGGCAGGTGCTCAAACAGCAGACCAAGTATTAAACCGTATCAAAGAGACCAAGACTGTCACAATCGGCTACCGTGAATCCAGCATCCCATTTTCATTCTTGGATGCTAACCAAAAACCGGTGGGTTATTCACTCGACATTTGTGCCGCAGTCGTGGAAAACCTCAAGAAAACCATAGGGCTGCCAAACCTGACCGTGAAAATGCAAGCGGTCGACTTATCCACGCGCATTCCTCTGATACAAAACGGCACCATTGATATGGAGTGCGGCTCAACAGTCAACACTCTCGCCCGCCAAAAGCAGGTGGACTTTTCCTACGTGACCGCTGTTGCAGCTGACCAAATCTTGGTGAAGGCGGCGTCACCGGTCAAGGAAATTGAAGACCTGGCCGGAAAAGCAGTCGCGCTACCGACTGGTTCCACCAGCGCACGGCTAGTCCAAGCCCTGAACAACAAGAAGCAGCTCGGCATGCGCTTCCTGTTCGTTAAAGATCAGGCAGAAGGATTTCTGGCAGTCGATACCGGCCGTGCGGAAGGCTACATTACCGATAACGTCATCCTTTACGGTCTTCGCAAGCGGGCAAAACAGTCCAACGAGTTCCGGGTCACAGGGCGCCCCTTGTCTTACCTCCCGTACGGAATCATGGTTGCCAAGAACAATTCGACCTTGCTGGCAGTGATCAACCAGACTATCGCCGAAAAGGCGCACTCCGGCGAGGCCATCGCTATGTACGACAAGTGGTTTGACCAACTGAAAATGCCACTCGACCCGCGGGCGCAAGTGGCCTTCGAACTGAATGCCATTCCGGAATAAGCCGAGCTAGGACAACCATGAAAGTCATTGTGATTGGTGCCGGTGTAGTCGGCATGGCCACTGCCTATTATTTAGTTCGGCACGGTGTTGATGTCGTTGTTGTAGACGAACAATCCAACGCTGGAGAAGGCACCAGCAAAGGTAACGGGGCGCAACTTTGCTATAACTATGTTGCACCCCTGGCTGGTCCGGGCGTGATTGGCAAGCTCCCCACATGGTTGACCGACCGAGATTCACCTGTGCGGTTCTCACCGACGCTCGATGTGCACCAATGGCTTTGGTGCCTGGAATTCCTGCGCCGCTGTAACCGCAGGGATTCCGAGCGTACCACTCAAAGCTTACTAAAGCTGTCGCACCTGAGCAGCAATCTCATGGCAGAGTTTTCCAGCGAAGTGCCGATCAATTTTGATTACACAACGGAAGGGAAACTGGTCGTTTATTCGAACTTGAACAGTTTTGAGTCCGCGAAACAGCAAGCCCAACTTCAAAAGACTCATGGTTCCAATCAGTTTGTGATTGGTCCGCGTGAATGCCTCGATATGGAGCCGACCCTAGGGCCGATCGGTAAAAAGCTTGTCGGTGGTATCTTCACCCCAGACGACCATACCGCGGACGCTCATCTATTTTGCCGAGAACTAAATGACTACCTGTCAGAAGCGCACGCCAGCTATCAGTTTGCGTCAGGCCACAAAGTCAATTCAATCATCACGCATGGGAACAAGGCAACAGGCATTCGGACCAACAATGGGGATATGTATGCTGACGCCGTCATCGTCGCGACCGGCATCACCACGAATCCTTTGTTACGGACAGTGGGTCTACGCGTACCTATTTATCCGATACGCGGCTATAGCATCACGCTTTCAATTCAAGATAAGGCGAAACTACCACGCATCAGCGTAACTGATTATGACGAGCGCATTGTCTATGCGCCCATCGGCGCGCGGTTACGCGTAGCTGGTATTGCGGACATCGGTGGGTACGCCAAACAAATTGACCTACGCCGCATTGCTGTGCTGGAAGCACAAGCTAGACAAGTGTACCCGGTATCAAAGCATGAGAATTTGTCACCATGGTGTGGCTTGCG
Source organism: Herbaspirillum sp. GCM10030257 (assembly GCF_042666555.1). Classification (NCBI taxonomy): domain Bacteria; kingdom Pseudomonadati; phylum Pseudomonadota; class Betaproteobacteria; order Burkholderiales; family Oxalobacteraceae; genus Herbaspirillum; species Herbaspirillum sp. GCM10030257. The sequence goes on along the minus strand of NZ_JBHTDH010000057.1, from coordinate 11,285 downwards.
GCCGGCAACGCCGGCAGGCCTGCCAATATATGGGCAATCTTCGATAGAAGGCCTGTTCCTGAACGTGGGACACGGTGCGCTCGGATGGACTCTGGCGCTAGCGACTGGCCATATAGTGGCCTCAGATGTCTTAAGTATCCTTCCGCGAAATCCATAATATCCACATCCTAAAGGAGAAAACATGAGAAAGCGCACGCTTTCAGGCGTTATGCCGGCCGTTACCACGCCATTCAACAATGAAGGTGGAGTGAACATTGATCGCCTTATCGATCGATGCACCTGGCTGCTGCAGAACGGGTGTGACGGCATCAACATTCTGGGGACGACCGGTGAAGGTCTGTCGCTTTCGATCCACCAGAGACTAACGGTCATGCACGCTATTGCCCAATCAGACCTGCCACTATCGCGTTTGATGGTGAATACCGGCGCCACAGCCCTTGAGGACGCACAACAACTCACAAAACGAGCGGTCGAACTCGGGTACGCTGGCGTGCTGCTTCTTCCCCCGTTCTATTTTAAAGGCTTGAGTGAGGAAGGAATCATCAATTTTGTCTCGTGCGTGATGGACCACGTCGACCGACACAGCTGCAATCTTTACCTGTATCACATGCCGGCCTATACCGGCGTTCCCTACACACCGGAAATCGCCCTGCGTTTGAAGGATAAGTATGGGGGGGCAATTGCCGGTGTAAAAGACAGCACAGGCGATCTCGCTGTCTCGGACGCATTTGTAGCGCGCGTGCCCGACTTTGATGTTTTTCCGAGCGCCGAGAGCTCACTCGATCAGGCAAAAACCAGAGGCTTTGCTGGATGCGTATCCGCTACCGTTAACGTTACGGCTCCACTTGCTGGACGATTTTGGCGTGGCGAACGCGGGGCGAACGAGGCTTTGGTAGCAGCAGCCGAAATCCGCAAGGCGATTCAGGGCGTACCGCTGTTGGCCGGCGTCAAGTGGATGGTCGCCCGGTCCACGCAAGACAACGAGTGGAACAATATGCTCCCCCCTATTGTTCCGCTTTCCAAAGCTCAAGTCGAGCAGTTGGCGCCGGTCTTCGAAAAATTTGCAGATGATATTAAAGCTGCTTAACACTTTTGTTCCGCCCGTGGCCACATTTCATCTGCTTAATCGCATTCCACACGCATAATATCTAGGACCATTATCATGAATTACAACTGGAACTGGCCCATATTCCTCAGTATGGCGCCCGGGGCGGGCTATAACTATTTCCAGTCGCTTTTGCTGGGCACTGGCTGGACTTTGGTCACCGCGTGCCTTGCCTTCATTATAGCCCTGTTCCTTGGCACCGCCGTCGGAATTGGGCGAACGCTGCCGTCTCGCACCATCCAGTGGATGGCCAATGTGTACGTCGAAGTGTTCCGGAATATACCGCTGCTTGTGCAGATGTTCTTGTGGTTTTTTGTATTCCCGGAACTCGTTTCAGAACGGCTCGGCCAATGGCTTAAGACGAACGAGTACTCCTCATTTGCGACCGCAGTGGTGTGTCTTGGCATTTTTACCTCGGCACGGATTGCTGAGCAGGTCCGCTCCGGCATAAGGTCACTATCCAACGGACAGGCTAAAGCGGCACTGGCTATCGGCCTGAGCTTGCGCCAAGCCTATCAGCTAGTCCTGCTGCCGCAAGCCCTCAGACTCGTTATCCCGCCCATGACGTCTGAAATGGTAAATATAGTGAAGAACACTTCAGTGGGACTGACCATCGGCCTCATGGAACTCACGGCCCGGACTCGCGAAATGCAAGAGATGTCTTTCCAGGTATTCGAAGCGTTTCTCGCGGCGACGATCATCTATTTAGTTATTAACACGGCAATTGGATATGGTATGGGGAGGCTCGAACGCTTCTATGCCAATAAGACCAAGCACACTGTCTTGGTAGACGTTGCTAATTCCAATGTTCAAGGAGTTACTGCATGACGATCTTTGACGCTGACTTCACAGTGATTCATGCGAGCTGGGAATATCTCTTTAAAGAGGGACTATTATTTACGCTAAAGTTAACCGGTATCGCTATGGTCGGTGGGCTGCTGTTTGGAACGCTACTGGCCGTTCTGAGGCTATCAAGCAACCGATATATTGCTACCCTATCCGGCGCCTATGTCAATACGATCCGGTCTATCCCGCTCATTCTGGTGATCTTTTGGTTCTATTTCTTGGCTCCATACGTCGCCAGTTGGGTGACAGGAAGCGATAAGCCCGTCTATGTTGGTGCCTTTGCTTCTACGGTCATCACGTTCATTCTTTTTGAAGCATGCTATTACTGCGAGATCATACGCGCCGGTATCGGCTCCGTTGGCGTCGGCCAGAAAGCCGCCGGCGCTGCATTGGGATTGACCGCAGCCCAAAACATGCTCTACGTTATCTTGCCACAGGCGGTTCGCAACATGCTTCCCGTCTTACTGACTCAAACCATCATCCTCTTTCAGGATGTCTCGTTAGTGTATGTGTTGTCGATTACTGATTTCGTCGGGGCGGCCAGCAAACTAGCCCAACGGGAAAACCGACTAGTTGAACTGTATTCGTTCGTGGCATTGGTGTATTTCATCATTTGCTTCACCGTCTCAAGCGCGGCCCGCCGACTGCAAAGCGAACGTATGGCCCAGGTAGTATAAACAGGAGGGAATGACAACATGATCGAAATTAATTCCGTTAGTAAATGGTACGGCAACTTCCAAGTATTAACTGACTGTACGACAAGTGTTCGTAAAGGAGACGTGATGGTGGTGTGTGGTCCGTCCGGCTCCGGTAAATCGACCTTGATTAAGACAGTAAATGGGCTCGAGCCAATTCAAACAGGTGAGATCCTGGTTGACAACATCTCAGTAGGGAATCCGAAAACGAACCTTTCCAAGCTACGGGCACGCATCGGGATGGTGTTTCAGAACTTCGAACTGTTTCCTCACTTGTCCATTCGCGAAAACCTGACGCTTGGCCAAGTCAAGGTGCTGGGACGCTCGATAGATGAAGCAACAGAGAAAGGCCTCAAGTACCTCGACCGAGTTGGATTGCTCAAGCATAAAGACAAATTTCCTGGGCAACTTTCTGGAGGTCAGCAGCAACGTGTAGCGATTGCACGCGCCCTGTCAATGGATCCGATTGCCATGCTGTTCGACGAACCTACGTCAGCGCTTGATCCCGAAATGATCAATGAAGTTCTTGACGTCATGGTGGGCCTTGCTCAGGATGGCATGACAATGATGGTAGTGACTCACGAAATGGGCTTCGCCAGGCGTGTCGCGAACCGAATCGTCTTTATGGATCACGGCCACATCGTCGAAGACTGTAGCAAAGACGAGTTCTTTGGATCGCCGCGCTCGGAACGGGCGCGTGATTTTCTCGCGAAGATCATTCATTGAGGGAGCATAGGCTGAAATAATGCCGTTCCGCGCCTAGCCTCGAGGCGCTTCACTGCTTCCCAGGAGCCGAAATGGCGCACTGATATCGGTGTTCCAGGGTACGGCCCGCAAAGGCAGGTGCTATTGGTGTAGGAGATCCGGTTAGAGTTGGATACAAACCGTAAAGACCGCTACAACAGCCGCCATCGCTTTCTTCTCACTGGTTGCAGCCGTCCGATTGGACTCGACAGAGAAATTATTGGGCTTTGCCAAAGCAGCCCTGTAACCGCATGGAGATTAAGATCATGCACACCGTCGCATTACTGCAGTATGAAATGGATGCGCTTGTAGATGCACTCCGCCGCGATATGCAAGCTGAGCTGAACCGGATCAGCTCAGATCCCGAAAACGCTGAGGTTCACAAGATCCGGGCGCGCCTGAACATCAGGCTCCTAGAGGCCCTTCGGCCGAAAACGATAGTAATGAATTTCTCGTTCTACAACCAGAAATTCTTCCAAAGTACGCTTGTGGTACAGCGGTAATAACCGATTGGCAATGACGCGACTTAACTTTCCGACGTCGCGGCATCTGAACATCACTTTTGCAAAGGTAGAAGTTATGGAACTAGGACTGCATGGCAAAACGGCGCTCGTCTTTGGTGCGGCCGGTGGGCTGGGAAGCGCAATTGCGCGGGCGCTGGCTTTAGAGGGCGTGAATTTGGTGCTGGCCGATGTTAACGAAGCCTCACTAAGCGATAAAGCGGCTGAATTCAAAGCCGTCGGTGTGGCGGTGATGCCTTTAGTGTGGAACCTCACGGACCTTGGTAGCATCGGCGACCGGTTTCAGCTAATTGAAGATCGCTTTGGACCGGTCGATATCCTCGTAAATAATACAGGAGGACCGCCGCCAACCACGGCGGGTGGTCAGCCCGTAGAACGGTGGCATGAATACTTCCAGACGATGGTTTTGTCAGTTATCGCGGTCACCGATCGCGCGTTGCCCAATATGCGAGCACGGAAATGGGGAAGGATCATTACTAGCACATCTTCCGGCGTGGTGGCCCCGATTCCCAATCTGGGTATCTCTAATACATTGCGCATGGCTCTAGTAGGCTGGTCCAAGACATTGGCACGCGAAGTAGGCTACGACGGTGTAACCGCCAATATCGTGTTGCCAGGAAGGATTGCAACTCCCCGCATTTCCTTTATTGATGAGCAGAAGGCCAAGCGTGAAGGTCGCCCCGTGGACGAAGTGGTCAAGGAAAGTCTGGAGTCAATCCCTATAGGGAGGTATGGTCGGCCGGAGGAGTATGGTGCGGTCGTGGCGTTTCTATCTAGCATTCACGCTGCCTATGTAACCGGCTCAGTCATCCGCGTTGATGGCGGCCTGATTCCTAGCATCTGATGTGCAAGACACGCAGGCTGGGAAATCGGTTTAGTAGCCGCAAATAACCTCCGGAACCCAGCAAATGGAGATGGTCCTTCCGGTTGAACCGCTTCCTCCAAATGAGGCCACTGTTAGCCGTCCAAGTCTGTACGCCCGTCAGACGCAAAGAACCGCAATCAATACGACGCAGATGCCGATCAGAGCTCAAATATGTAATCAATATTGATATTAAAAGGAGATTAATGTGAATAAATTGGATGCTGGCGCCAAGGGTGTGTACCTGATTGCTGTAACACCGTTTGCCGAGGATGGATCGCTTGATCTACACAGTACGGATCGTATGGTTGACTTCTATCTTGATCACGGTGCCAATGGAATCACGATTCTTGGTATTATGGGCGAAGCAGAGAAGCTTACAGCAGCGGAGGCGCGACTATTTACCAAGCGTGTGCTGACACGCGTGAACGGTCGCGTGCCCGTGGTCGTCGGTGCATCATCACCTGGCTTTGCACCGATGCGAGAGCTAACAATGAGCGTAATGGAGATGGGAGCGTCTGGCGTCATGGTTGCGCCCGCACTAAGCGTTCGCACCGATGAACAAATATTGGCCTATTTCGACATGGTCAATGAAATATTGGGCCCGGATATACCTTGGGTATTGCAGGACCATCCAGTATCCACGGGTGTCAAGATCTCTAACGACGTGCTGATCGAGGTGCTGAAGCGCTCACCCAGCTGTGTGATGTTAAAACACGAAGACTGTCCTGGTCTGGGAAAATTGTCGGCAATCCGGGCGGCAAGCGCGCGCGGGGACATTGCGCGGGTATCTATACTCACTGGCAATGGTGGTGGACTGTTTTTGCCCGAAGAACTTATCCGGGCCGCCGATGGTGCCATGACTGGATTTGCGTATCCCGAGATGATGGTGGGCGTTTGCGCGGCTCATGCGGCAGGCGACATTGAACATGCATACGATATCTTCGATGCCTATTTGCCGTTAGCGCGGTACGAGCAGCAGCCCGGCATCGGTTTGGCAGTGCGCAAACACATCATAGCCGAGCGCGGGGCAATTGCTTCACCGACGGTGCGCAGACCAGGACCAAAGCTGTCTGCGGCCGATATCGCAGACATCGACCGCTTGACGAAGCGGCTGGCAAAGCGTTTAATCTCTTTTGGGCTAGATCAGGGATAACGCCGGGAAAAGATGGAGACGCTTACGGGGTAGACTAATGGTATGAGTAAGCTGTCGTTTGCAAATGCAGCAAAAGAGGAATAATGTGGGTGGCGGCAGCGGATGTCTGCGCCGCTTCCCTCTAGCTCGCTCAAGCTTAATTCTTGCCAGAAGTGATAACGGTAGCTGCGGGACTGACCGTTTCTACAACCGTTTCGTTCTAAGTTGGGTAGCAGGCCAATGCCTATGTAGTACGTCTGTATGCCGAAGTGGCCGAACGGCACATCGTCAATTTCCGTAACTTCCCGAGCGTTCAGGAACCTTCGACCGGATTCACTACCAAACGGCCTCATTCCGAGGATCAAATTAGTGATGATGAAAAGTTTGTCCCGCCTGTGGCTACGCGGCATAAAGAAGGCTGTCAAGACACAAAAAAGTCAGAATAGGACACTTGTCAAAAGCATCCTGACAAAACCTGCAAGATCGGCTAAAGCAGCTACAAGACAACCGAGTGTCAAGCCCGCTTCCTTGTCAGCGCCAGCTATCGAGTCCATCAGCAGGAAGGCACCGGGTAAATGGCTGACCTACTTTTATTCCTCGTTCGCCGACGACGGCGTTCTGCCGGGACAACGCATCGGTTATTGGTTATATTTGCCTTCGCATGACACGCCCACCCCTTTGCCACTGGTCGTCATGCTCCATGGATGCAGCCAAACCGCTGCGCAATTTTCGCAAGGAACGCGATTTAACCAGCTCGCCGAGGAAAAAGGCTTCGCAGTCGTCTATCCGCAGCAATCATTGCGCCGCCATCCAACGCGGTGCTGGAACTGGCATGAAAAAAAAGTCCAGGAAGGTCATGGCGAAGTGAAACTGATTGTCGGAATTATTGAGCAAGTCGTGCGCAAATACCGTATGGACCGGACCCGGATTTATATTGCCGGTCTATCCGCCGGCGCTGCACTGGCGAACATCGTTGCCTTGCATTTTCCCGAGATGATCGCAGCTGTCGGCATGCATTCGGGCCCAGCATTCGGTGCTGGACACTCTCGTGTAGGCGCCCTTTCGGTCATGCAGACTGGCGCCGGCAGCCAAGGCCGCCGCGCGATCAACGCTCTGCTAGAACGGACATCCAATATTCCTCCTTTACCCGCCGTCGTGATTCATGGACGGGATGATGCCGTGGTTAGACCGGTCAATGCGAACCAGGTCGCGTTACAGTTCCAGGTACTGAACCGATTAGATTCGGCAGATGCAAAACCAGTGGTCCTCAAGAACGGAAAACAGCGAGCCGGCCGCAACCTTTCCAATCCTTACCGGATACTTGACCATTATCGCGGACGCAAGCTGATGCTGAGAGTCTACGATATCGAAAGGCTAGGACATGCGTGGAGCGGCGGCGATTCCGTTTTGCGTTTTAATGCCAGCGAAGGACCGGATGCAAGTAGGTTAATGTGGGATTTTTTCAAGCGTCACCAGCGTTTGCCTTCTGCTCGCGTGCGTGCCATGTAAAGTGAGCCTGCACGGTTAAAAAGGCAAATTCCGGAAATTATTCCTGGCCCAGGAAACTGCCGTACACCCCGCACCCGAGAATTACTGCACCCACGCTGAGAGCTACGACTGCGCCAGAGATGGATTCGAAATTCGCGGCCAGCGCGCCACTGCATATAACGATTGCGCCAGTCAGCTTCATCAGGCGGTACTCACGACTATCCATATCCCCTCCATTTCCATGGAGCAATTATCTTCTGGTCTGAGCTGTCGCGCTATCCCACATCCATGGGAGGCCTCTTGCTGTCCGTGAAATTGGGACAAGGTCACACACTCTGGCTTTTCCGATTGAGCTTCGCCTCAAGAGAACAAGCTGTGTGTACCGGAGCCGGCGGTGTGAAAACATCCCGACACCAGTTCCCCGAACCCTCCCGTGCAGGGGCTTTTGTCCTCTCACGAAATTGATTCCAACAACGAAGCTTCTTCGCAAACACACGTTTTTCGAGCGAGGGCAGCGTCGTCGATCTTCCGTTATCGTCTGGTGCGAACGGTGCCCTGGAACAGAAGATTTGCCACCCATATGGAATATTGAAAGAACATGCGAAAGGCTATAACCGAGAAATCTCAACGAACGATTTTATGTTGCGTTCTCCAAGCGATCAGTTTGAAACGTCACAACATGTCGTCGCTCCATGCCAATTACGCTAAATAACATTTAACAATGCCGGAGATAGCACATCTCAGACGATCTGAATAACCGTGGTCGCCCGGATTGCGCCCGTGTGAACGTCAATGAGCCTCATGAGGTTCGGTATTGGACTGAACAGCTTGGCGTATCAGAAGCACGAACTGCGTGCGTTGGTATCCGCGGCAGAATCCGCTGCAACTACCGTTCGTGAACATCTCGGAAAGTAAATTGGCACGCCGGTGTATTGTTCTCTGAGCGTGTGTTGAACCAGAGATAGGGACATTTCTCTGAAAACTTTGAAATCAGCCGGTGCAGGCACCCCGATTCAAGCAAGCTTTCAGTAGCAAGCTATGTGTCGGCTTCAGTGTGAAGTGGGGCACTATTCGGGAAAATATTGGTGATGAAGCATATAAACTCAAAACTAAAGGGAGAATGGCTGCGTGGATATCGCTGCCATACGTTATGGGAAGGGTCCCAGCGGCTTGGACGGATCGATGTCGCAGAAGCCGGTGAGGGACTGATCTATAAATGTAGTGTTGGGACACTCTCAAATGAAGTGCACAAGCTCGTAGATGCAAAACGATGGGTAAGCGAACACGTCGTTCGCGACCGGATACAGCTACGTCTTTTCTAGCCAAAGCAAAATGGGCTGACCTCGCGCTGCCGCGAAGTGAGCCCATCTCTGGAATTAAGTACAGCATATAGATTGTACATTTTCCAGAAGCAATATTTCAATAATTACACGACAAATTTAGCATATATCAATGAAGTGGCCGACGGCCATCAGGTCATCAAATAGGTGCGCTATCGTCGCAAAACTGCGCCAAGAACTAACGCACTCCTAAGAAACATAGCGCTTAACCTGTGCTCGCTCCCTGAGATGCTGGGGTCGCAAGCACAGCAAACTTTCCGAGTACGCCGCGCGTGTATCGGGGTGCCGGCTGCTTCCAACTTGCGCGGCGGCGTGCGATCTCGTCGTCTGGTAAGTTTAATTGAATTAATTGTTGTAATGCGTCGATAGTGATGCTGTCTCCCTCCTGAACCAGCGCAATCGTACCGCCTACAAACGCCTCGGGAGTAACATGACCGACCACCATCCCCCAAGTACCGCCAGAAAAGCGCCCATCCGTGATAAGACCAACTGATTCCCCAAGTCCTTTTCCTATGATGGCAGAAGTCGGGGCAAGCATTTCAGGCATTCCAGGGCCGCCTTTTGGACCCAGGTAGCGAAGTACCATCACATCCCCTGCTTTGACCTTATCGCTAAGAATGGCGTCCATGGCCGACATCTCGTCATCGAACACGCGTGCCGGTCCTGTAATGACGGGGTTCTTTAGACCGGTAATTTTCGCAACACAACCGTCCGGTGAAAGATTGCCTTTTAGGATGGCAAGGTGGCCCTGCTGATATATCGCCTTCTCTACCGGGAAAATGACGGATTGATCAGCTCGCGGCTGGTCAGGAATTTCGCGAAGTTCTTCGGCGAGAGTTCGGCCAGTAATGGTTATGCAGTCGCCGTGCAAGAGGCCTGCGTTTAGCAGAATCTTCATTACCTGCGGGATGCCGCCGGCGGCGTGCAGATCAGTCGCCACATATTGCCCGGAAGGTTTAAGGTCACAAATCACCGGCACCTTGCGGCGGATGCGCTCAAAGTCATCAATCGTCCATTCGACCTCGGCGGCGTTTGCAATAGCGAGATAGTGCAGAACTGCGTTCGTAGACCCACCTGTTGCCATGATTACGCTAACGGCGTTTTCGATCGACTTGCGAGTGATAATGTCACGTGGTTTCAGATCACGTTTCACTGCCTCCACCAAGGCGCGTGCGGACGCTGCGGCTGAACTCACTTTTTCCTCATCCGGGTTTGCCATCGTGGATGAATAAAGAAGTGACATTCCGAGCGCTTCAAATGAAGAAGACATCGTATTTGCGGTGTACATACCGCCGCAGGATCCGGAGGAAGGACAGGCATTTCTCTCAATGCCGTCGAAATCTTCCTGAGACATACGCCCTGCGGTGAATTCCCCTACTGCCTCAAACGCAGAGACGATTGTAAGGTCCTTGCCCTTCCATTTCCCGGGCTTGATGGTACCGCCATAGACGTAGATACCAGGGACGTTGATCCGAGCCAGTGCTATCATGCCGCCGGGCATATTCTTATCGCATCCGCCGATGACGACGCAGCCGTCCATCCATTGTCCGTTGACGGCCGTCTCGATGCAGTCTGCAATGACTTCGCGCGAGATCAGGGAATATTTCATCCCTTCCGTGCCCATCGACATGCCATCGGAAATCGTCGGTGTACCAAAAACCTGTGGGTTGGCGCCGCAATCTTTGACGGCGGCTATAGCCACATCCGCCAGTCGTTGCAGTCCTGAATTGCAAGGGGTAATGGTTGAATGGCCATTCGCGATTCCAATCATCGGTTTGTCAAAGTCCTCCTTCTCATATCCCATTGCGTAATACATTGATCGGTTGGGGCTGCGCGCGACCCCTTGCGTGACATTCTTGGAGCGGCGGTTATATGACATGGAGACTCCTTCGTTTTGAAGAAAGGCAAGTTTTGCATTGGCACTGATACCATGCCCGACATTTTCTCGTTCCCATTCTAATCGCTAGCCTGACAGTCGTCAGAGCACTTGAAGGATAAGCAAGTGGAAACTTGCGAAATGGCAAGCTGTGCGACTCACGAAGAGCTTCCAATGCAACGCAGCCACCAGCAGCCACCAGCAGACACGAGCGGACACGAGCGGACAAAGGAGGCGCATTGAGATTAATATCGTAAAACTTATGGACAGGAACTGTTAGCTTACAACCATAACGTGTAAAGTCATCACCACTTTGTTATGGTGCATACGGTGCTCCAGGCTGGTCAGCCACATTCCCAGCTTGTCCCTGCTGCGGTCTAGATGCATGAGCCAGGTTTGTGCGCCCAGCACGAGTAATCGTCGCAGGTAAGCATTGCCGCGCTTGCTAATGCCTGGTAACGTGGGCTTACCACCGGTCGAGTACTGTCGGGGCACCAGGCCAATCCATGCAGCAAGATCGCGACCGTGTTTGAACTGCTTGCCATTTCCAATAGCAGCACACATTGCGCTTGCACCCAAAGGTCCGATTCCTGGAATGCTCATTAATCGCCGCGCTGCATCGTCGCGGTTGGCCGTAGATTCAATTTGCCGTGACAACGATGTAATCCTGAGT
>NZ_JBHTDH010000056.1:0-16907 GCF_042666555.1 Herbaspirillum sp. GCM10030257 | reverse complement strand
TTGGCTGTCAGCAGAAAGTCGACGGTTTTGCCTTCCTTGTCAACCGCACGATAAAGATATTTCCACGCACCTTTCACCTTGATGTAGGTCTCATCCATGCGCCAACTTCCACCCACTGGACGTTTGTGTTGGCGGAACATCTTTTCCAACAATGGCAAGAACCGCATCGCCGATCGATTGATCGAGGAATGATCAACAAACACGCCACGCTCCTGCATCATCTCTTCCAGCTGTCGATAGCTTAATGGATATGCCGCGTACCACCGAATGCAGACCAGAATCACGTCGATCGGAAATCGCATCCCTTTGGTATTCAGCATGGCTGCTTGCTCACTTTGCAAAAGCAGCAGTCTACCGGACGGCGAGGACTACCTTGCTTAATGCGACAAAACCCTGGAATGCCTTTACCGAGATACCCGGTGCTATCAGTTCATTATGCACGCGTACCTGGGCCAATCTCGGTGTCACCGACGGCATGTTATGACTTGGGATTGGTATTAATCGGAATTCCTAGCCGCTTTATTTTATCGTAGAGCGTTTTCTTTGAGATGCGAAGCAAGTCTGCGGCCTCAGTAACGCTGGCCTTGCTTCTGGTAAGCGCCTCAGAGATGACGATTTTTTCATAGGCGCCAACCTGCTCGCGTAAGGAGCAATCAACGAGAAGACTTTCGGATCTAGGTAGGCCGTTGTTCGAGAGCACGGAGTGTTTTGGACCGACACAGTCAGGCTGCTGTGCCATGCCAAGCACGAGGCGGTCAGCGAAATTGCGTAATTCCCTGACGTTACCTGGCCATTCATGTCGCATCCAATCACCCATATCCTGTTCGCTCCAAAAAGGCATAGGGCGACCAAACCGGTACGAGGCCTCTGCCACGAAATGGGAAAGCAGGAGTGGGATGTCTTCACGGCGATGTGCAAGACGAGGTAAATCGATTGTGACTACGCCAATTCGATAGAAAAGATCTGTACGGAACTCGCCCTTCTCGCTTAACTTGAGAAGGTCGGTTTTCGTGGCGGCGATGACGCGGCAGTCAATCGGAATTAACTGGTTTCCGCCGATACGCTCGACGCGCCGCTCCTGTAGTACTCTGAGCAGTTTGACTTGTAGCGAAAGTGGCATGCTTTCGATCTCGTCAAGAAATATCGTTCCACCACTTGCGTATTCGAATTTACCAATACGGCGCTTTTGCGCCCCGGTGTACGCTCCGGCTTCATGACCGAACATCTCGCTTTCAAAGATGGACTCAGGTAAAGCCCCGCAGTTGATCGCGACAAATGGCCCTGTGCGTTCACTCATCACATGAAGTTGTCGTGCAATCACTTCCTTGCCGGTCCCGGTCTCGCCATTGATCAGAATATCGACGGCTGTTGGCCCAAGACTGGCGACCTGAGCGCGCACCCGGTTAAGTGCCTCGGATTCACCAATCATGAGCGGTGCAGGAAGACGACTGCGGGAGGTTCTTCGCAGCAGCCGGTCTTCCATAATGAGGGAGCGCTTCTCCGATGCGCGTTTGACCGCTCCCAAGAGGCATTCAGAGGCAAAAGGCTTGGTGACAAAATCATAGGCCCCTGCTCGCATCGCATCGACGGCCATATTGATATCGCCGTGAGCTGTGACAAGAATCACCGGGATGTCGGGATCAACCGTGGATACCTCGCGCAGAAGATCCAGGCCCGAGCGGCCCGGCAGCCTGACATCGGTCAGTACGACCCCTTCGAAACGCGAGTCGACCGCCCGGCCTGCGTCCTCCGCCTTGCCAAACTGAAGGACCTCGAATCCACCGAGTTCCAGGGTTTGAGACGTCGCGATACGTAGCGCGGTGTCGTCTTCGACAAGAATCACTTTAGGGTTTGACACTTGGTTTCCTTTCGACTTCCAGGCCGCGATGGCCTTTGACGATCCACGTGATCCGTTCCTTCATGCAAAAGCCTGCCAGACTATCTCGTGCAATCGTCTTGCGCACAATTTTTCCGGTGTGGTGCCTGCGTTCGGAAGACTCATCAAGCACGGGAAATGTGACGTGGAGACGTGGGTCGGCCATGTTCACGGATGACCGTTAATAGGATGTCACGGCTTCCGGGAACGATATTTCACTTTGGATGTCACGTTTGAAATCAAGCAGCAGCACGACGCGGGTTGTGTCGCTCTTGTTCCACGCTTCGTGAAGATAGGTGTCGTCGAACACGAAGCAGGACCCGGGACGCCAGGTTCGCGTCTCGCCGGCGACCTTGATGCCGCAATCAGCTGGTGTGATGAGTCCGAGATGGCATCTCAGAACTTTATTGGTATAGCCGACATGCGGGGCTATCTGTGTGCCGGATGCAAGCGAAGAGAAGCCTGCAGTGACGAGTCCCGGAATTGCTTCAACCAGTTCGGTCGTCCTCGGACAAAGAGCGCAGTGCTCGTCGACGCGCTTTCCAAATTTGTAGAGCCCAAAGACCGTCCACTTGCCGCTGTAGATATCGCGCTCCGGCCAATCGATGAAGTAGGTGTTGCTCAAGTTATGCAACTCGTCCAGCACCTTTTGCCACTCGTTTTGCAGCCGAACGAGCGACGGGAAATCGGTTGTGTCCAAAAACATGGGGCGTGTCTCCTTTTTAGGAAGTCCTGATTTTTTCTTGCCAGCATCAAGGTTCTGTTGAAACCCGTGCAGTCGCCTTTTTGTGATGAGAGCGTAACAGAATTCGACACAAACCGGGACCGCCGTTACATGTCGAATTAACCCATCTCAATCGCCGCGCGTAGTCCGCCTCGTGCGCACGTTACCTTTTTCGGAACCGAATCAGGGAGCGTCTGGAATTCCATCCGCAAAGTTCGGCGTTCAGGTTTCTTGTGAACTAATCCGCAATGATTTCAACCACTTAGGTTTTGAATCAGAGTGGCACGGAACCTGCACTTATGGTACCTCGGCAATAAGACTTCACGATGACATCCGGCTTTGCTGCGGCGCCGCATTCTGCGCCGCCTGCGAGTCGCGGGGATGGAATCCGAGCCGGAGGAAGACGACGTGAATACAACTCTATTTGATTCGCACGAGAGCGTGGACGGCTTCGCCCTCACGCTTTGCCGGTGTTGGGCGGTCGTGACAAAGACCGGTCGGGCACTCACGTGTTCCGGGTTGACAGACTGTGGTGAAGGAGGTGTTCGTGATTGAAGACTCGATCCCCGCTGCCCTTGACGCGCGCGAGGAGCGCTTTCCGCTGACCTCCGCCCAGCGCGAGGTGTGGTTCGATCAAGTCATGCACGCCGACGTTCCTTTATACAACATCGGCGGCTACATGCGTATCGAAGGCGAACTCGACCGCGGCCGTTTCACGCAGGCGTTCAACCTTCTTCTTCAGAAGCACGACGCTCTTCGCCTCGTTCTCGTCCGCCCCGATGATACGAACGGCGAGCCGCAGCAGACATTCCCACGAGGCTTGCGATTCGAAGTACCGCTGCACGATTTTTCAAAGCTGCCGGATGCGCACGCTGCCGCCGAGCGGTGGGTGCAAGAAAGCCTGGACCAGCCATTTCAGCTATATGGCCAGCGTCTTTTCCGCTGCGATCTCATCAAGATATCGGATGCCTTGTGTTACTGGGCCATGCATTTTCATCACCTGGTCACCGATGGATGGGGCATCGCGATGCTGGGCCACTCGATGGCCGCAATCTACGACGCGTTGGAATCCGGGCAGGAGCCGGATCTTTCCGTACCGCAGTACACAGGCTACGTTTCAAGCGATCGCGAGTACCTGCGCAGTGACGCCTATCATCGGCAACGCACGTACTGGCTGTCGAAATTCGAGGACGTTCCGGAAGCCTTGTTCACACCGCGGCATCGCACGGGTGAAGCCGTGCAAGGGCGAGCGAGCGACTGCATGACCTGCACACTTCCGCGTGCGCTCTATGACCGCATCGGGGATTATGCGGAGAGCAGGGGGGCGACGACGTTCCAGGTCATCCTTGCCCTGTTGTATGTATATGCCGCGCGCACCACCCAGCGCGAAGATGTCACGATCGGCATTCCGGTGCTGAACCGGTCGAACGCCGCGTTCAAGAATACTTTTGGCCAGTTTGCCGGCATCAGCCCGGTGCGCATGAACTTGTCGATGGAATTCGGCTTCGATCATGCGCTGCGTGAACTGGGCGGCGTACTGAAAAGGGATTACAGGAACCAGCGTTTTCCGATCAGCGAACTCAATCGCGTACTTGGACTGCGCCAGGCCGAACGGTCTCAGATGTTCGACATCTGCTTATCCTACGAGCGCCATGATCATGACGTAGTGATGGGTACGGCGCGCGGTGTTTCGGTCGCCATGCTCAACGGATATCAGCAGACGCCGCTGACCCTGTTCGTCCGGGAATTTAATCGCAGCGACGATATCCGGCTCGATTTCGTGTTCAACACGCGCTACTTCGATGCGGCCGCGATAGTCACCGTGCATCAACGCCTGCGCCTGCTGATCGACGCGATCCTTGATGAAAGCGACACACCGTTATGCCGTCTGCCGCTACTTGGGCAGGATGAACTGGCACAACTCGCGGCCTGGAACGACACCGGCGCGTCTTACAACGTGCCGGAGTGGGTGCATCAGATGTTCGAGGTACAGGCTGCCGCCCATGGCAAGGCCATTGCCGTGATCAGCGATGAGCGCTGCGTCAGTTACCGCGAACTGAATGAAGAAGCCAATCGCCTGGCCCGTAATCTGGTCGCGTCAGGCGTCCGGCCGAACGATCCGGTCGCCGTCTGCATGCCTCGCTGCCCGCAATTGCCGGTCGCGATCCTGGCTATACTCAAGGCGGGTGGAAGCTATGTGCCGCTCGATCCGGCATATCCGACGGAGCGGATCAGGCATCTGCTGGACGACAGCGCACCGGCTGTGGTTCTGGTCCGGTCAGGAATTCCGGACGCCGCACGTGCCGCGATTCAGGGATCGCTGGCCTCGGCCGCGTCTCCCGCCAGGCTGGTCGACATGGATTTGGACGCGCCCGCATGGCAGCTTCAGCCGGTCTCAAACCTGGCGCCGGCGGATCTGCCCACGCCGGATGAAAGCATCGCCTACATCATCTACACCTCTGGCTCGACCGGCAGTCCGAAGGGCGTGGCCAACACGGTCGCGGGCCTGCGCAACCGGCTTGCCTGGTTCCATGAGGCTGTTGCGGAAATACCGCTGGTCACGGCTTTCAAGACCAGCATCGGCTTCGTCGATTCCGTCACTGAAATTCTGGAAACCCTGACGTGCGGCGGCAGTCTCGTTGTGTTCGACCCGGACAGTACGCGCGATCCGCTCGCTTTTGCGCAACGAGTCAGCCAGTGCGGCGTCACCAACCTGGTGCTCGTGCCCTCCTTGCTGAAGCACTTAGTAACCCTTGACGGCGCGGCATTCGCCTCCGTGCGTACCATCATGTGCAGTGGAGAACGCCTTGCACCTGATCTGGTGCGCGCATTCAGCGATCTGCATCGCGGAATCCGTCTGTTTAATTTTTACGGCTCGTCCGAAGCGAATGGCGATTCGACCGCCTATGAATACACTTCGCTGGCGATGAAGACGCTCGACGACGGCTCGATCATTGGTCGTCCGATCGCTAATACGCACATCTACATCCTCGACAAGTGGGGGCAACAAGTTCCGCCCGGAGTATCTGGCGAGCTCTACGTTTCCGGCGTTGGTGTGGCTCGCGCTTACTTGAATCAACCGGAGCGGACAGCTGAGCGTTTTACCGCGGACCCGTTTTCCTCGAAGCCAGATGTGCGGATGTATCGTACGGGCGACCTCGCACGTTTTCGCCCAGATGGAAATATCGAGTATCTGGGTCGTAACGATTTTCAGGTAAAGATCCGTGGCTTCCGCGTTGAGCCAAGCGAGGTGGAAAAAGTGATTGCAAGCCATCACTGCGTCAAGGAATGCGTGGTGGTGGCCGATGCCGGGGGCGAGGACGGATACAGACTGGCAGCCTATGTGGTGCCACAGGCAACGCAGGATGCCAACACGCACGATGACGACTTCCAGGGATTCAGCCTGTTCTACTTCGGTGCTGAGACCTACGATCCGGACGACAAATACCGGCTGTACATCGAGTCCGCCCGTTACGCGGATAAAAACGACTTTCATGCGGTATGGACGCCAGAACGCCATTTCCATGAAGTAGGAGGCTTGTACCCGAATCCGGCGACCCTGAGCGCCGCGCTCGCAACAATCACACACCGCATACAGTTGCGTTCCGGCAGCGTGGTCCTGCCGCTGCAGAATCCGGTGCGTGTTGCGGAAGAATGGTCAGTGGTCGACAATCTTTCCGGTGGCCGTGTCGGCGTCTCTGTGGCGTCCGGGTGGGTGCCACGCGACTTCGTGCTGGCGCCGGACAATTATCTGTGCCGCAAGGAGGTGATGGCGGCCGGGATCGACACGCTCAAGACCCTGTGGCGCGGAGAGCAGCTTGCATTGCCCGACGGCGCCGGAAAATCGTCCTCGATTCGGATTTATCCGAAGCCGGTGCAGCGCGAGCTGCCCTTGTGGGTGACCTCATCCGGAAATCCCGCCACCTTCGCACAGGCCGGCGCGCTCGGTGCCAACCTGTTGACCCATCTTCTCGGCCAGACCATCGACGAAGTGGCGGCAAATATCCGGGTCTACCGGCAGGCACGGGCCGAGCATGGCCACGACCCGAAACGCGGCCGCGTCACCCTGATGGTGCATACCTTTCTCGGACCGGATTTCGAGCAGACCCTGGACAGGGCGAAAGCGCCGTTCACACGCTACATGCGATCGCATCTCGGGCTGCTGGAAGCCTTCGCGAAGGGGATGGACATCCCGACCGGCAGCCTTGAAGAGAAAAACGTCGACACCATCGTGAACTATGCTTTCGAACGCTATTCCAGGACCGCGTCGCTGATCGGCACTCCACAGACCTGTCTCGATGTGGTCTCGCAGCTGAGGGACAGCGGCGTCAACGAGATCGCCTGCCTCATCGACTGGATGGATGCCGAACTGGCCTTGCAGGCCTTGCCATATCTGAACGAACTGCGGCAACTCTCGCAAAAGGCACCGCCGAGTGCCGATGTCATGCGCAAACACCTGAAACGCTCCTTGCCCCAATACATGATTCCCTCCAGCCTGACTTACCTGAATCAACTGCCGCTGACCGCGAGCGGGAAGCTCGATCGCAAGGCATTGCCCAAGCCAGGCAGGGTGGCGGTGAGCCACCGCTATGTCGCCCCGCGCACACCGAGTGAAACGACTCTGGCGCAGATCTATGCGCAAGTCCTGAACCTGGAGTCGGTCGGAATACAGGATCGCTTCTTCGACATCGGTGGCGACTCGCTGCTGGCAGTGAAGCTGAACAATGCCATCGGCGAGGCCTTCAGGCTTACGCTTCCGATCCGGGATCTGTTCGAGCATGCAACACTGGAAGAACTCGCGGAGCACCTGGATGTATTGAAGGCGGCAAAAGCGCCGACACGGGACCGGATCTTGCCCCTGGTGGGCCAGTCACGGACGCCGGAAGCGGTGGTTGTGCGGGTATGAGCTTAACCAACCTGCTCGAAACACTTGCCGACGCTTCCGTCCGCCTCAAGCGGGACGGCGACGAATTGGTCATTACATTCGGTCACGGTGCGCCCGACGACGCGACGATCGCCGCGTTGCGCACCAACAAGGCGGCGCTCCTGCAGTTTCTGGATGACCGTGGCGGCAGCTGGGAACCGGAGCCGCAAGCGCAGTCTGTGCCGGCAGGTGCGACGCTGTCGTTCAGCCAGCAGCGTCTCTGGTTTCTGAATCAGCTGCAGCCCGGGAGTGCAGCATACAACGAGGAATTCTGCGTGCGTCTGCAAGGGGCGATCAATCCCCCGACACTGGAGCGTGCGCTGAACACGATCGTGCAGCGTCATGACGTCCTGCGCACGCGCTTTGGCAACGAGGACGGGCGGCCCACCATCAACGTCGCAGAGGAACTCGCACTCCACCTGCATCGCCACGACTTGAGCCACATGGAGTCGTCCGAGCGCATGCGCACTGCGCTCGAACTGGCCGGTGCACTCGTATTGCAACCGTTCGACCCGGCGGTCGGCCCTTTGCTGCGCGCGAACCTGATCAGGCTCGACTCGCAGGATCATTTGCTGCAGGTCTGCATGCACCACATGGTGTCGGACGGATGGTCGATGCGCGTGCTGGCCGGCGAGCTTGTTGCGATCTACCAGGCCTTGTCCGAGGGACGAGAAAACACTCTGCCCAAGCCGGAAATCCAGTACGTCGACTATGCAGCCTGGCAGCGGGCCAATCTCGAACAGGGGGCGCTGCAGACACAGGCGGCATTCTGGCGGAAACAGTTGCAGGGTGCGCCCGCAGTGTCGACGTTACCCGCCGACCGTGCCCGGCCGCCGCTCCAGGATTACGACGGTGCCTCGGTGGACATCGAGATCGATGCGGGGCTGACCGCTCGACTCAGGCAATTCAGCACACGCCATCAGGCGACCTTGTTCATGACGGTGCTGGCTGGCTGGTCGGCATTGCTGTCTCGGCTGTCTGGCCAGAATGACCTGGTTGTCGGATCGCCGGTTGCCGGGCGCGGGCGCGCGGAGCTTGAAGCGCTGATCGGTTTCTTTGCCAATACCTTACCCCTGCGTATCGATCTGGACGGGGCACCGAATGCAGTCGAACTCGTGCGACGCGCAAAGGCGACCGTCATTGCCGCGCACGACCATCAGGACTTGCCGTTCGAGTACATGGTGGACTCGATCAAGCCTGCCCGCAGCACGTCTCACAGCCCGCTGTTCCAGCTGATGCTGAACTGGCAGACTGAGGTTGCCGGTGGCATCGATTTCCCCAGCGTGAAGCTCAGTGCGGTCTATACGCCCTACGACATCGCCAAGTTCGACCTGACGCTGCGCATCGTGGAGGAAAAACACCGGCTGCTGGCGCGCTTCGAGTATGCGACCGCCTTGTTCGACCGACCCACTATCGAACGGCACGCACGCTACCTGATTCGCATATTGCAGGGAATGACGGAAAACGAACTGGTGCCGATGAGCACACATCAGCTGATCGACAGCGACGAGCGACGGCAGCAAGTGCTTGAGTGGAACGACACACAGGCAGCGTTTGCGGACAGTGCATGCATCCATCAACTGTTCGAGATACAGGCACGCACTCATCCGGAAAAGCTCGCGCTGGTGCATGACGGCATTCATTTCAGCTACCGCGAACTCAATGCGCGGGCGAACCGGCTGGCGCGGCATCTCCGGCAGCGCGGCGTCGGTACCGACACGCCGGTCGCGATCTGCATGGACCGCGGATGCGACATGGTCGTCGGCCTGCTCGCGGTGCTCAAGGCCGGTGGTGCCTACGTCCCGCTCGATCCGGCTCATCCGGCCGAGCGGCTTGCGTACGCAGTGCGCGACAGCGGCGCAGTGCTAGTACTGCTTCATTCAAGCCTGGACCCAAGCTTGCGTTCAATGCTTGACGCTGCCTGCGATGCGGTGCTGCTGGATGAACAGGCGGGCGACTGGATCGATGAACCGGAGTCCGACCTCGATGCGGCTGCGATCGGCCTGTCGGCGTCGAATCTTGCCTATGTAATCTATACCTCCGGTTCAACCGGGCAGCCAAAGGGGGTCATGGTCGAGCATCGGGGCGTGGTCAACCTGCTGCAGTCGATCGGTCATACCGTCGGCATGCATGCCGACGAACGCGTGCTGGCGCTGACCACAATCGCTTTCGACATCGCCGCGCTCGAACTCTACCTGCCGCTGATCCACGGCGCACGTATCGTGCTGTGCGGACGCTCGGACAGCGCTGATCCGGTTGCTCTGGGCGCGTTGCTGGAGCGACACGAGATCAGCCTGATGCAGGCGACACCGGCCACATGGCGCATGTTGCTGTCCGGCGGCTGGGCAGGTGCCACACGTCTGAAGGCATTATGCGGTGGCGAAGGACTTTCGCGCGAACTCGCACGCGAGCTGGCGCTGAAGGTCGGCCGGCTATGGAACGTGTACGGACCGACAGAGACGACGATCTGGTCGACCTGCGCAGCGCTCGGTACGGATGAGGAGCGCGGAACCGCCGCGCATGCGCCGATCGGCAGGCCGCTCGCAAACACGCGCGTGTACCTGCTCGACGCCCGGCAGCAGTTGGTTCCGCTTGGGGCGGCAGGAGAGTTGTATATCGGCGGTGCCGGCGTGGCGCGCGGCTATCTTGGACGGCCCGAGCTCAATGCCGAACGCTTCGTTGCGGACTGCTTTGCCGGCGACGGAACGCGCATGTACCGGACCGGCGATCTTGCACGCTACTTGCCTGACGGGAATCTCGAGTTCCTGGGGCGCTCGGATTTCCAGGTCAAGTTGCGCGGCTTCCGCGTGGAGCTCGGCGAAATAGAGGCTTGCATGGAGCGTCATCCGGATGTCCGCGAGGCCGCCGTTCTCCTGCAGGGAAGCGGCGACGACGACAAACGGCTCGTCGGATATTTCATCGCCGCTGCCGATGCAAGCGTGGACATTGCCAGCCTGCGCGCCTACCTTGCCGCCTTTCTTCCCGACTATATGGTGCCGGCCGCCGTTGTAGCGCTCGCAGAAATGCCGCTTACACCGAATGGCAAGCTCGATCGCAAGGCACTTCCGGCCGCTGCGCCCGATGCTTTTGCGCGTAGCGCATATGTCGCGCCGGCCGACGACATCGAAATCGCGCTGGCGCGGATCTGGAGTGCGCTGCTCGGGATTGACCGGGTCAGCCGCCTCGATCATTTCTTTGAAGCGGGCGGCCAGTCTTTGCTTGCGGTACGCCTGATTTCCCGGATCCGGTCCGAACTCGGGGTCGAGCTGCATGTCACTCAGGTGTTTGCGCAGCCGGTGTTGAGTGACATGGCGGCGATGGTCAGGACCGCCGCGCGCAGCGAACTGCCGCCGGTTACGCCGGTGTCGCGGGATGAACCCTTGCCGCTGTCGTTTGCCCAGCAGCGGCTCTGGTTCCTTTCGCAGCTGGAGCATGTCAGCCGCGCCTACAACATGGGTTTTGCGCTCAAGCTGGCGGGCGAACTGGATCGCCCCGTCCTGCAACGCGCACTGGACCGGCTGGTCGAGCGCCACGAAGCTCTGCGCACGGTCTTCCTGCTTGCCGACGGGCAGCCACGTCAGCGCATTCTTTCCGCCGCTCCGGGTTTCCCGCTCGAATGGGTCGACCTGGAAAACGATGCCGACGCGACCGAACGCGTGCAAGTCCTGATGCGCGAAGAAGTCGCGGCACCGTTCGACCTCGAACGCGGACCGCTCGCGCGCGGCCGTCTGATCCGGACAGGGAAACGCGAACACGTTCTGTTGTGCACGATGCATCACATCGTATCGGATGGCTGGTCCGTCGGTGTCCTGACGCGCGAGCTGAGCGCGCTGTATCGTGCATTCGGCAGCGGTGAGCAAGATCCTTTGCCGCCACCGGCGTTTCAATATGCGGATTACGCGCTATGGCAGCGTCGCTGGAGCACCGCGGAGACGCTGGAGGAACATGCAAAATACTGGACAACGACGCTTGCGGACGCGCCCCAGCGGCTGGCGCTGCCGACGGACCGGCCCCGTCCGGCGGAGCAGGATTATTCGGGCGCATTCCTGGAAACACGTATTGACGAGCAACTGGCGCACGACCTTCGCGCGCTGAGTCAGCGCCACGGCACGACCCTGTTCATGACCTTGCTGGCTGGATGGGCGGTGCTGCTGGCGCGTCTGGCCGGCACCGATGACCTGGTCATCGGAACGCCGGTAGCAAATCGTACCCGGTTGGAGGCCGAACCCCTAGTCGGCTTCTTCGTCAATGCACTGGCGCTGCGCCTGGACCTTTCCGGCGACCCGGACGTGGCGGAAATCCTGGCACGCGTCAAGCGCCGCACGCTGGAGGCCCAGGAGCACCAGGGACTGCCGTTCGAACACCTGGTCGAGAGCCTAAGTCCGACCCGGACACTGGATCATCATCCGGTTTTTCAGGCCAGCTTCACCTGGCAGAACAACGACGAAGGAGCAGTCAGCTTCCCGGGCATGCAGGTGGAAGTGCTGCAACCGCCGCGTCTGACCACGAAGTTCGATCTGTCGCTGTACCTGACCGAGGATGAAGGCGGAATCACTGGCGGGATCGAGTATGCGACCGCGCTGTTCGACTCTGCCACGATCGCTCGTTACCTCGGCTACCTCCATAACATCCTGCGGGCCATGGCGGCGGATCAGGCTGCAACTGTCAGCCGCATCCCGCTCATGAACGGGGCCGAAACGCACAGTGTGCTGGGCCTTGATGCGGTCGAGGCCGAACCGGTCGATGTAGTGTGTGTACATGAATCCTTTGAGGAGCATGCGCACCGGCATCCCGAGGCAGTGGCCCTGGTGCACGGTCCGGTATCGGTGAGCTACGGCGAGCTCAACAGCAGGGCGAACCGACTGGCACACTACCTGCGACGCAAGGGCGTTGCTCCGGATACATGCGTTGCGCTTTGCCTTGATCGCGGCGTTGACCTCATTGTTGCCATTCTTGCAGTGCATAAGGCGGGCGGCGCCTATGTCCCGCTGGACCCGACCTATCCTGCGGACCGGCTGGATTACATGCTCGCCGACAGCAAGTCGGTAGTCGTCCTTACGCATGCAGGCGTGAAGCAGGCGTCGCGCGCTGTCCTTGAACGCGCGTCGGTGCCGGTCATCGATCTGCAGGAGCAGGAGAGCGCGTGGCGGCAGGAACCGGCATCGAACCCCGATAAAGCCAACGGCGCCGGCCCCGGGCATCTTGCCTATGTCATCTATACCTCCGGATCCACTGGTCGACCCAAGGGTGTGCTGGTCGAACACCGTAACGTCGCACGCCTGTTCACCACGATCCGCGACTGGTTCAACTATTCCGCATCGGATGTCTGGACCTTGTTCCATTCCTGCGCATTCGATTTTTCGGTATGGGAGATCTGGGGGGCGTTGGCGCATGGCGGACGCCTGGTTGTCGTTTCACACGACACGTCACGTTCCCCGGCACAGTTTTATCAGATTCTGTGCGACGAGGGAGTGACCATCCTTAACCAGACGCCGAGCGCCTTCCGCCAGCTCGTGGAAGCGCAGCGCCAGAGTGACCTGACGCACCGCCTGCGCGCTGTGATCTTCGGCGGCGAGGCGCTGGAGCCAGCCATGCTGAAACCCTGGTATGAACAGGCGCGCAACCGGAACACTCAACTCGTCAACATGTACGGCATCACGGAAACGACCGTCCATGTCACATACCGGGCCCTGGCGTCATCCGATACGAACCGCGCTGGCGTCAGCCCCATCGGCCATCCGATTCCGGATCTGTCCGTCTATATCCTTGACCCGCACGGAGCCCCGGTTCCGCCCGGCGTTACCGGAGAAATGTATGTCGCCGGCGCCGGCGTCGCGCGCGGCTACCTGAACCGTCCCGAACTGACGGCGGAGCGCTTCCTGACTGATCCCTTTGCCGGACGGCCGATGGCGCGTATGTACAGGACCGGCGACCTGGCGCGGCGCTTGCCGAATGGCGAGATCGAGTACCTTGGCCGCAACGACATGCAAGTCAAGTTGCGTGGCTTCCGTATCGAACTGGGTGAGATCGAAGCCCGACTAGCCGAACACCCGGCCGTGCGTGAAGCCGCCGTGGTCGCCCGGGACAACGGGCCGGACGACAAGCGCCTGATCGCCTACCTGACCGCACGTACCGATTTCACGCAGGAGGAAGCCCTGCAACTCGCGCATGAGCATATTGCCGAGTGGTCGCGCCTCTACGACCAGACCTACGATGACAAATCGTTCGAGCAGGCGAAACCAGGCTTCAATTTTGTGGGCTGGCGCAGCAGCTACACGCACCAGCCGATTCCGGATGTCGAAATGCACGAGTGGCTGGACGCTACCTTGCGCCGCGTGCGCGGGCTCAATCCGCGCCGCGTGCTCGAAATCGGATGCGGAACCGGCATGATTCTCCTCAACGTCGCGCCCGCATGCGAACGCTATGTGGGTACCGATCTTTCCCGCAAGACGGTCGAACAGCTTTCTCGTCACATTCGTTCGGACCCGGAGCTGAACGCGCGCATCGTGCTCGTGCACGGGAATGCGGCGGATCTGTCCGGCGTGCCGCAGGAATGCTATGACACGGTCATCCTCAACTCGGTTGTCCAGTATTTCCCGAACAGCGAGTACCTGTTCGAAGTGCTGGCAGGAGCGGCTGGCAAAGTCGCGGCTGGTGGCAGGATCTTCATCGGCGACGTGCGCCACCACGGCCTGCTCGAAGCGTTCCACCTGTCGGTGCAGCTCGCGCAGCCCACTCCCGGCCTGAGCACCGCGCAACTGAGGACGCGGATACGGCAGAAGGCTCGCCAGGACCCCGAGCTATTGCTCGATCCGGAGTGGTTCATGTCGCTGAGGGAAAACATACCCGGCATCTCCGCCGTGCAGATCCTGCCCAAGGAAAGCGCGCATCAGAACGAGATGTCGGCCTACCGCTACGACGTCGTGCTGACCATCGCAGCGCCGGCGGATACCGAGCACGTGCCGCACTGGATCGACTGCGATGCCGCCGGATGGGGCGCTGCCGAGATCGGCCGCGCCATCATTGACTCGCCGCATGCGTTGATCGGCCTCAGGTCGGTGTTCAATCCGCGCGTCGGGCCGGTCGCCCGTATGCTCGATCAAATCCAGGAAGGGCAGCCGAGCCCCGGCACAATCGATGCGGGACGTGACAGCCTTGCCGAAGCCGGCATGACCTGCGCGGATCTGGCCGGGTTCTGCCGGCAGCGCGGTTATCTTTTCGAGCTGAGCTGGTATCCGACCGACAAGTCCGGTGCCTATCACGCCGTGGTGTCAAAGAGCGGCACTCTGCCTGTCATCGACTGGCAACACAATACACCCGCACCGGTGGCCGGCAATCGCTTGTCACATGCGAACGATCCCTTGCAGGCCAAGCGACTGGCATCGCTTCAGCGCGAGGTGCGTGCGCACCTCGCGCTGAAGCTGCCCGAGCACATGGTGCCGGCTGCGATCCACACGCTTGATGCCTTGCCTCTGACAGTGAACGGCAAGCTGGACCGGAACCGCCTGCTTGAAGAAGATGCTCCAGTCCACGCGCCGCACCGGTATGAAGCGCCGGTGGGAGAGATCGAAACGGAACTGGCCGCCATCTGGGCCGAACTACTGAAGGTCCCGCGCGTCGGTCGGAGCGACGATTTCTTTGCCCTCGGCGGCCACTCGCTGCTCGGCACAAAACTGATCGCCCGCGTCGCCCACGACATGGGCGTCGAGATTTCAATCCAGGACCTGTTCTCCCGACCGACGCTTGCCACGCTTTCCGAGAGGATTGTGAACCTGTTGCTGGCCGACCTGACGCCGGGCGAACTGGACGGCGAACAAGCCGGTTCCGGCGCTGAACCACCCACGCTATCGACGCTGACATGAACGCTCCCCCATTAGACGACTTGCCGCAGGACGAGCGCGACCGCCTGGTGCGCCTGGCGCGTGCTGCCAGGCTCAAACGCCAGGCAGCAATTCCGACGCTCCAACGCGGCATGCCGTTCCCGTTGTCGTTTGCCCAGCGGCGACTCTGGTTCGTTTCGCGTATGCAGGCGGAAAGCGCGCCGTACCACATTTCGATCGGCCTGCGGATCGGGGGGAGGCTGGATCGGTCCGCCTTGCAACATGCTTTCTCCGCACTCGTCGCGCGGCATGAATCATTGCGAACCACCTTCGCGCTGGTCGGCGACGAGCCCGTGCAGATCATTGCTTCGGGCAGCACGGACAATGCCTTGCACGAGGAGGATCTGACGGATTGCGCTGCGCGCAATGTGCTTGATGCAGCGGTTCACGAGGCGGTGGCGGCGGAAGCGCGGATGGCGTTCGACCTGGAGAAGGGGCCACTGGTGCGCGGTCGCTTGCTCAAGCTGGGCGAGGCGGAACATGTGCTGCTGATCACGATGCATCACATCGTGTCGGACGGCTGGTCGCTGGGGGTGGCAACCGATGAGCTGACTGCGCTTTACAGGGCCCGTCTGGACAGCAATGCGGAACCCTTGCCCGCCCTGGCGGTGCAGTACGCGGACTATGCGGTCTGGCAGCGAGGGCGCCTGCAGGAAGCAAGCTGGCAGGCCCAGATGAAATTTTGGCGGCAGACGCTGACCGGCGCGCCGGCAGTCCTCGATCTGCCGTTCGACTCACCGCGCCCTGCGCAACAGGATTTCGCCGGAGGCTATGTCGAGCTGGCTCTCGACCCTGCACTGACAAGCAATTTAAAGGCGCTGTCACAACGTCATGGCACCACACTGTTCATGACCGTGCTGACGGGCTGGGCGGCCCTGTTGTCGCGCTTATCAGGTCAGGAGGACCTGGTTGTCGGAGCGCCGACCGCCAATCGCAGGCGCAAGGAACTGGCGGGAATGATCGGCTTCTTCGTCAACGTGCTGGCGCTGCGCATCGACCTGTCAGGCGACCCGGATGTGGCCGAACTGTTGGCGCGGGTCAAGGCACATGCGCTTGCGGCGCACGAAAACCAGGAACTGCCGTTCGAGCAGGTGGTCGAGATCGTCAACCCGCCGCGCAGCACCGCACACAGTCCATTGTTCCAGGTGTCGTTCACCTGGCAGAACAATGACGAAGGTACGTTGCATGTGCCAGGCCTCAAGTTTTCCCGGCTCGAAGGACATTCCGGTACCGCAAAGCATGACTTGTCGCTGTATCTGGGTGAGGTGGGCGACAGAATTTCGGGTGGTCTCGAATACGCGACGGCCTTGTTTGAGCGCAGCACGATAGAACGTTACTGCGGCTACCTGCGGCAGGTGCTGCAGGCGATGGTGGAGGACGATAGCCGCAGCATCGCCACGCTGCCACTGCTGGACGCCAGCGAGCGCCGGCGTCTGCTGGTCGAGTGGAACGCGACGCACGCTGCCTATCCGGATCACTCCTGCATCCATGAACTGATCGAAG
>NZ_JBHTDH010000055.1:0-17630 GCF_042666555.1 Herbaspirillum sp. GCM10030257 | reverse complement strand
TCAATGCGTACGCAATCTGTTCGTCGGTAAAGCGGGATTTCTTCACGGCATGCTCCTTCCGTTGCTGGTCGTCCATGCCGACTACTCTAGTTTAAAACGGGACGATTTACCGGGAGGGGATCACGAACACCGGCGTCTACCGACCCATATACAGTGACGTTAGACTGCGCTTGAGCTACCGCAGAGCATCCTGCCGTAGCTATAAGTGCCATCGCCAATTTCTTCATTTATTTCTCCCTGATCTTGTAAAGCGCCAATTTGTAAGCGATGTACAACTGCGATTTAATATATGGTGGCCACGTTTGATAACTCGACAAAGGGTTTCTGCAAGTCCAGCATGCAAAAGCTACTATGCTTCGTCATCGGGGCTACCAGCGCGCTGGGTTGTGCAAATATATGTTTGAAGTTCTTATACGGAAAATCGGTTTTCCTTATCCGAGGGATCACGATTTCTAATACAAGGATTTCGATATCTAGGGCGTGCCCCCATTATTCTTCAAGTAATTGATAGGATTCGCCTTTTTGCTAATTTATAGGAGGCTTGGCTCTCAAAAGGAGAGGGAAGTAATCCGGCAAGTGATAAGCGATGCAATCTGGGATGAGCTTAAAACGCCCTTCGAAGCAAGCGCTGTCATCAATGGGTAAATGACAGGGAGGTCATGGAAGCGATTTTGTGAAAATCGCGTACAGGTGCGCCGTGGCGAAATGTTCCTGAAGAATTTTGTCCGTAGAAGACTACCTATAATCGTTTCAATCGCTGGGTAGTCAAAGATTTGGCGCAACGTGAAATGAGGACATGCCTTAGTAAAAAGCGAAGAAAAAAATCGGGCATTCCATCGACAAACCGAAGTTTGCGATATCACTGGCAGGCGCTTCAGCGATCGCATCAAAAAAAATTTTTGAAACCGAAGAGCCCGGCTCGGATATCAGACAGGCTCTGCATCTGATGAAGGGCAATTCAATGCCGAACGCAATGGTACCCTCCTTAGGGGCGCAGGCCGGGTAGCAGTGAAGAAGGCGACCGTGTACCTTGTTGCGGCCGTTTCTCAAGGTAATGCGTCGAGCGCCACTCGATGGCCTTGGCCGCCATTCCAGTCAACATATCGCGCAATTCCTCTGCCGAGCTTTGCTCCTGCAAGTGATAATGTCCGATTAGCAGAACCCGTCCGTTGTCAGGCTATACGGTGAAGGACGCCCCCTCACCTGTATAAAGAAACCACTTGGTTTCCAATAGAGCTTGATACACCTTCGTTTTCCTGTTGACCAGGACATCAGCGAAATCGTAATTTCACGGATGCCCGGCGAGAAAATGTCATCGCAGTTCTATGCCTTGCTACTTCCGCATACCTTTCTTTGTTACCTGTACATATATCGCTCATGCTGGCCAGCTCTTCATCGGCCGCTGTCCTTCCGCGGTATTGCTGAGGCCCATTTTGAGGCCAGCATCGACGCCCTTTTGCTCGCTCTCAAGCGTGCGTTCGCTCGCGGTGATCTTCCACGGTATCCACGATGCGTCGCGCTGCAGCAGCGCATTTTGCAAATACAGAGAATTTTCGCGTTCTGTGCGTACTTCAAGGATTGCCGTGTTTAGCGCTGCCTTGTTTGCGCCCGGTGTTTTCAATTGCGCCTGAAGCTTATTCAGGTGCGTTTCGGCCCGCGTCTGTGCATCGCGCCAGCCATCATATTGCGCAGCGGCGGAATCGACCAGCCGGCAGCTTTCCGCAAACACGTTGCGCAGCACGCGCCGGCCATCCTCCGCATGATCCCTTTCATGCAGCTCGGCGATCGTAGCATTCAGATGTTCCTCTACTACACGCCTTTTCTCTGCGAGCGGCACATCATTATATTTCTTGTATTCGGATGTCTTGAACAGTTCCACAACGCCGAGCTGCACCCACGCTTCGAAGTTCGCGCGTATGCTTTGCTCCAACGATGTGACGCTCGAATGCTCGACATCGCGCCGGGTGTTGACCGCATCGGTTTTGCCATCGATGCTGACCAGGCGCAGTTTCGTATCCTTGCCCGCCAGCTTCACCTGATGCGACACGCTCACGCCGGGCAAGCCGACAGAGAACGTATGCTCGACGGCAGCACCCTCCACCTTCCCAGCGGTAGCGGTAAGGCCAACGCCGCCAGTGATTGCAATCTGTCCGCCGGCCGCATTGTTATGCCGTTCGACATTGTGATAACCGCTCTTCTCCGACACGTTGACGTCGCGCCAATCCAGATGCGTGTTTTTCACGCCGCCACCAAACGTCAGCCCGCCCCGGAAGCCGCCGAGGAGAGGGGTCATCTTGACCGATGCATTCAAACCGGTTTCCTGCTTGCGGCTCCTATCGCTCATGTCGTCGATCACCGCGACCGATACATGCGGGCACTCCGCAAAGATCTGCGCGAGGTTGTTTGGAATGCCAGTCGATTCCTCGTAATTATTGGAAGAATTAAAATTCATGTGCTCGACCTGTCCGTTCTCCGCAATTTGCATCTGGAATATCACGTCGAACAGCTTGCGCGCTTCCAGACGCATGGCATCGTCCGAGTATTCTTTGGTCACGCTGCGTGGAATCATGAACTTCACGCCTTGCTGCAGCACCTGGTCCCCGACCAACGATTTGTCGGCCGATCCGCTTCCTTTGACCAGCGCGTTGCCTACGCTGCCGCCAGCGCCGACGCCGGCTGCCGCCGATATCTTTTTTTCTGATGCGATCATGATTTCAAAGCCGACCGTCGACATCGATATCTCGAATACCGCATTACGCCCGACCTGGCCTTCCAGCCTCAGCCTGGGCCCACCTGAAACCGCGAAAGTACCGACAGTGGCAGCCAATTGCGTGTGATACGCGACTTCTTCCGCAGCCTTCACTGCGTAATTGACCGGTTTGGCATTCGCGCCCACTACGCCGCCGCCGGTCATCCGCAGCTTCCCGCGCAACTGTAGCTGTTCGATCTTTGCCGCCAGGTATTTGTAGATGTCTTCCTGCGTCTTGATCTTTGGCGCGGACGACGTATCCATCAAGTCTTCCAGCCGTCTGACCATCGCCACTGCCTCGCTCATCGCGTGTCTGGCCGGATGACCCTCCGGAAGCCCTGGCGCGAGCTGGGTTTGCAGGGCCGTCTTCCACTGGAACAGGCTTTCCGCTTTCAATGGCATCGCGATAGGCTCGTGCTCGGGCAGCTGGCCTGCGCTCTGGGTCGATAGGCGCTGAGATATCTGGTTCGATAGATTCTGGAATTCCTCGCCTACGGTAGCGACACCGGCCTGCTGCGCGAGCTCCCGGAACCGCGCCTGAATACCGGCGCTATTGCTCGCATCCAGTGTGCAATGCTCCGGACGGATCTTCTGGTTCGTTTTCGCCGCGTCCTCGATCTTTCCTTGCGCAATCTGCGCCGCCGCACATTGCAGCAGCACGTCCAACTTGCTCTGGATCGTGATATCAGTGTCCACGAGCGCCGTTACCACTGCCGTTGTCGCTGCCTGCAACGCCTGCGATGAACGCCTCACATAGTCATCGATCTGTCCGCCGGTCTTGACCGGATCGATCCCATACGACGTCGAAGTCTGAGCGGCCAGTTGCAGCGCGGTTTCAGACACTGGTGTCTTGCCTGTTGTCGGCAGCATATCCACCGGCGCCATGATGCCGGTATGGCTGCCCTGTCCGATCGATCCAGTCGCGCTGTCGGCGCGTTTCACCGCGCGCGGCAGCCATTCGCCCTTGAACTTTTGCAACCTGTCAGCGACATCCAGCAATTCGGCTCCGGTCCCCGCCTCGGTGAAGCGATTGCGCACCGCCGCCAGGGCGATACGCTCGGCTGGAGCGACGTCAAGACTGTGGAACACCTTGCGTGCCCCTTTTTGTGCGGCGTCGAGCAAATCCCTCGTACTGGGCTTGATCGCGTCACCTTTTTCCGCGCGCGTTTTGCCGGCAGTGAGAAAAATCTTTACCGCCTGGTCGCGCTTGGCCATCCCGCGCGCCTGCAAGTCCGGAGCATGGCCATCCTCCGCAGTGATGCGATGGATGATTTCCATGCCGCGACGCAGCGGGGCCAGCGCCTGCAGCACGGCTTCCATGTCGCGGATCGCTTCTGGCTTTTGTTCAGGTGTCGGCAACTGGTCGGAGCTCGGGGTGCCCATCACCGCGCTGAGCAGTACGTCGAAATGGTCGCCCGCGCCCGGACCGTTCGCGGGTGCCAGCAAGTGTTGCAGCAGCCCAATGGCGCGCGCCGGGTCTGCATCGCCTCCGACAGTCGACAAGGTATCGGCGATCACCTGGTAGGCGAGCTGGAATACCTGGGTGCCATCCAGCGCATCCTTGGCCGGCGGATTCTGCGCCTGCAGGCGATTAAACAGCACATCGAGCTGTCCCGACAACTCGTTGCGACGCTGCGCATCATCGGGGAAGCCGGGCAGAGTTTTGATGATGTCTTCGCACTCTTTATTACGCAACGCTCTTGACGCTTCACTTTGCGTATTAATATACGTACTGGCCCGTTCTACCAGCACACTCGCATTTTCAAGATCCCGCTCGGCGGCATTCAGGTCAGCGAAAAGATCTTGATTCAACGGAAGAAGATCGTCCAATGCCCGGGTCAGCGCGTCGTATTTATTTTCCGGTTGCTTTGATTCGCGCTTTGGGCCCTGTGCTTGCACGGTGCTCTCATCAGGTATCTCAGTGATGGCGTCAGGATCGTCCATTGCGGCGCCCTTCGGCGGCTCGCCGCCCACCGGCGTCGACGCATTGTTCCTTGCCGTAATTGCATCCATCAGCGCGGGAAGGTGTCCAATCACCTGGTCGTTGGGTGTCACGTGGTTCAACAGTTCCGCAATTGCGTTCGCGTTGGCATTGAGCTGCGCATTGATGTTGTGGCCGCGTTCCGGTCGGTCGAGCGGGTGGCTTGGCTCGGACTTGTGTTGTTTTGCAAGCAGTATTTCCCGCTGTTCCACCAGTTCAATCAAGCGCGGTCCGTTGGCCTGCAGTACCTCCAGGCGCTGCGTGCGCCGAGAGGCGACGATTTCAAGATTTTCATGTGCCTTTTTCCACAGATGTTGCGCATTGGCGAGATGCTGCATACCGACATGTGCATCAAGCTTATTCTTGTCAAGTAATTCTTTCAGAGAACGCTGTGATTCTTTGTTATTCCCAATGAGCCGCGTCACTTTTTCCCGGTCTGCGCGGTTCCGGTCTGCGCTGGACTGCGGGCTCTGCATTGCCTCTGCCATGTTCGGCCTGTAATCGTCCGGACGCGACAGTAAGGTGACAGAAATTGTACGCTTTAGCCCGGGTGAACTGGCAACTCTTCTCAGTATGGTACGACAAGAAATAGGCGACGGTCGTAACGATGTGTCGACGTCCGGTGAAGTTTGCGGCAGTTTCTCAAGCGCGGCCATCCCGAGCAACGCCGCCTCGATCTGCGCGCGGTTTACGGCCATCTGTTGGCGATGCCAAATGTTAGCGTTGGATCCGAGCTGCAGGTATTTTTCCTTTGTCTCCAGCGCGGTGGGGGACGGCGACGCCACCTGCTTACGAATGTCGTCAAGTTGCTCCACCTGCGTCATTTCATGCCTGACACGTGTGCTTTCGCTGTACACACCGACATTGAATTGGGTGGTCTTCGAGCCGTTCGGCACTTGAACTTGAAACTGATTCCTGATCATGTTGTTCTCTATATGTTGTGTACGGCAGTCAGATGCATCGGTTATCTTGATAGGTGCGATGGGCGGCTATAGCGCGTTGGCGTTAAGTCGTGCCTGCAGATCGAACGCGAAGGTCAGCGCGTCTTCTGCCCAACGCAACCATTGATCAACCGCGACATCGGCGTCGCAACGCCATAGCAACGCAAGCTTTCCATCGGTCGTCAGCAGGCTGGCCGGAAATGCGTAGTCGTATCCGGCACTCAAGCGCGTCAGCAGTGCTTGCCAGTTCGCTGCGGTCAGCGCATCGAGCCGGGCTATTTCGCAG
The DNA here is from genome assembly GCF_042666555.1 of Herbaspirillum sp. GCM10030257. Taxonomy (NCBI): domain Bacteria; kingdom Pseudomonadati; phylum Pseudomonadota; class Betaproteobacteria; order Burkholderiales; family Oxalobacteraceae; genus Herbaspirillum; species Herbaspirillum sp. GCM10030257. The sequence goes on along the minus strand of NZ_JBHTDH010000055.1, from coordinate 11,673 downwards.
ACCAGCGAGAGATACCGCGTGTCGACGCGGCGCGCGATAACCGGATATTTATCGGCTAACGTAAAAAACAGCACATCGTGTTGCAGCGTGTTCAGCGGCAGATCGAGCAGATCGCGCAAGCCCTGCAGATGCTGGTCCTGTTGCATAGGTGCTTGCTGTTGAGCGCTGGATTCTTTTTTCATTTGTATATTCCTTTTCTGCGCGATGCGCGATAGAAAAATGGTTGACCCACGCTACCGTAGTCGTACTGACACGGCACCATAATCGAAATGCGGCGGGCCGATATGCATGGGTTTCGTCAATGAGTGGCGACCACAGCGCAGAGAGTTCCACTCATTGCTGTGACCATGAAGGTTGCGTAGCTAGTGTTCTGAGCCAAAAGTCTTCGAAAATAATCACTGCAGGGACTGGGTCTGCATAGTAAGCGTCCGAAACGGTATCGAAGTGCTTATGCGCGACAATCCAGGACGATGGTGCAAGCTATTAATGAAGCATGGAGCATGGACTTCGTATCGGATGCACTGTTCGATGGCACACGTCTTTGCACCTTGGCCGTTATGGATAACTACACTAGGCCATGCTTGTATTGACCCACTGAAAACCTGCTCAGGTGATAATTCTGAAAGGAAGACGCATGAGCATGGCAATGGAAGAAGAATTCCAGCGATGGACGGCCTAGCGTAAAGCGGCCTTGGTGACCGAAATCATCCAAGGCAAGATAGCGTAGCGGAAGCCAGCAGGGCATACGCTTTGCCGCCGTCCGACATCGAGGAGTGGGTTGAGGAAGGACGCAAAGGACTTGAGAACGTCCTGCGGGCCAAGCCCCTGGATATCAAAGAGTAGTACGAGCGGAGATCAAGAAGCTGCAGGAAACCTACGGCGAAGCGATGCTGGAGCTGCATGCAAGAAAAAATTGCAGTCCCTGTTAGGCGAGGACGAGAAGGGGTCGAGATAATCCGCCAGGGACTCAAGGAAAATGACTTTACCGTCTCGATCAGCAAGATCTGCCAATGGTTCGGCGTGCCGCGCAGAACCGTGTACTACAAGCCGACGAAGTGGCACCGAAGGTTCAGGACCGCTTCGCCGGCCCGATCAAGGCCATGATCGATGAGAAACCATCCTTCGGGTATCGGACGGTGGCACACCTGTTGGACTCAAACAAGAACACCGTTCAGCGCATCTTCCAGCTACGAGGCTGGCAAGTCAAAAAGCGGCCCATTGGCTTCCGGCCGCGAGTGCAAGCCTTGCCATCGGTGGCTAAAGCGCCGAACGAGCGGTGGGCGACGGATCTGTGTCGAGTTTGGACCGGTCGGGATGGCTGGGCAGTACTGGCCCTGGTGATCGACTGTCATACCAGAGAGTTACTTGGCTGGCACCTGTCACGCTCTGGCAAGGCCCGGACCGCTGAATCGGCGCTGGAACAAGCCTTGATCGCTCGCTACGGGACCTTGGGACGTGTGCCAGTGCCGTTCCTGCTTCGTTCGGATAACGGCCTGGTCTTCACCAGTCGCAGCTACACAGCGCTGGTCCGAAGCTATGGATTAAAGCAGGAGTTCATTACGCCGCACTGCCCGGAGCAGAATGGCATGGTCGAGCGAGTCATCCGGACCTTGAAAGAACAGTGCGTGCATCGCCATCGGTTCGAGACGCTGCAACATGCGAGTCGGGCCATTGCAGACTGGATTGGTTTCTATAACACCCGGCGTCCACATCAGGCGTTGGGCATGAGAACACCTGCTGAGGCATTTGCTTTAGCAGCATAATCTGAGCAGATTTTGCTGGGTCATTACACATAGGCATATCCATAGCAGTAATCCTATTCCTTATTTTAGGGAATGCCACCGGCACTGCAATCTAGAGGGCTCCCAAACCGTTATTCATTCGGCCGACAACTGCGCAGGCAAACTCTTTTCCAACTGCTTGAAAAATGCAATTGTCTTGTCGATCTCATCCAACCTCTTTTTTTCAATAGAAATACTGTACCTTTTTACAGAATCGCCATGTTTACGACCCTCGGCAGGGATGTTCGTTGCAACGCGCTCCAACAACGTTTGGGCTGGTCGATTTTCATGATCCTTATTAACCTTTATTTGTTTTTCTGCCTCCCTTCTCACAAACAGTTCCTCGATATCCTTTTGCGAATGGGAATGTTTGAAAAAAGAGAGAGGGAAAAAATGCCTTGCGTCGGGGATAACCTGATTGATATTTTCCAGCTCATTTTCAATGAGCTCCTTTGCTATTTCCATCGCTTCGGCAGATCCTGCCTTGGAAGGCGGCATGTGCTCTTCCTCGTTCAACCGTTCACCATTGGCCCGTAATCTTTCATGTAGCTTATTAAAGAAATCTTCTTCATTGGCCATTTTCTTTAAATAGGATTCTGAAAACTGAATGCAGTCAGCTGGGGAGTTCTGCGCCCCTACTGCCACATATCCAGTTTTGGGGCCAAGTTCCGAAAGTTCGGAAAGTGCGTCGTTAATAGCCATTGCCGCACGAGCGATGTTTGGTTCAGCAAGATTCGCTGGATCGACAAAAAGTAGGGTTAATGCTCCGTCTTTATTGCAAATATCCACCGCGGCATGATGCAATGTATTTCCGGCGTTTCCCATGCGAAGGAGTGCGCGTAATCGGCTAAAATCACCGTTGTGTTTCTTTATGTAATTAATAAGGCCCGATGGACTATCAAAGACTTCAGCATTAAGCTTTGGATTTTCAGCGTTATACCTTGCTATCGTATGACGCGCGTATTGAATATCACTTTCGGCGATTGCCTTGTTCGATTGCGTGTTGTCGCCCAAGCGCTGGCTTACTAAATGTCGATACTTTTGAAGACCATTTATCTCGCTGGCCAGATTAGTCCTAAGTACAGCAATATCGGACGGCATGCTTCCGGCTTGCGCCAGCATCTGCATGATCTGATCATAGCTTCGTTGATGCAGATGCTTAAAAGGCTTGCGACTAGCCGTGAAGTTGGTATGTTGTTCAAATTGGAAGGAACGTGTTTTTTCTATTGTTGGATAAGCGAGAGATGCCCCTTGCGTATGCGCAGAATTTTGGACAATAGCTTCAGCGGCAAAGTTTGCCGCGCGCTGCTTCCCCTTACGGTCAAACGAAATGAGATTTTTTACCCCGTCAGCGTCCCGTACAAGAGATTCAGTATGTACAGCCTCGACAAGAAGTACTGAACCAGGTCCATTACCCCCACGTTCGTTGAGTTCGGCTGCATTGTGGATTCCATGCGCCTTTACGTCAAAAGCGTTGGCAATTTCGATTATCTCTACTATGCTAATCGTGTCTTCATGATCGGCATCAAGCTTTTTTAGGAGCGGTACGACTTCTTCCGCCCATAAAAGACTGTCTGCAAGCGGTATGCCTTTCTTGATCATGTCCCGTAAATGATTGGTTGCGTAGTTGTCGCGCGTGCCAGGACGGTCGTCAAATATATTCAACTTCCCTAGTTCCAGAAATAGCTTCGTTACTTGTCCATTACATAGCAGATTGACTAGGAGTACGCGCGCGGCCGAGGGCGTAAGGTTCTCTCCAAGAATTAATGGTCCGCGTTTTAGTAGTTCCATAGCACCGCTAAGTTCTTCTTGCAGCGTTTCTCGTAGCTGTGTCGGTACCCTGCTTTCATCGTCCATGAAGGATTTGTAGGGAGAGAGTTCCTTGATAATGTCGAAACATTCGGCGGCACCCGTTTCGAGGTGCGGCAGCTCCCAACTCTCCTGCAACGAACTCGCTGACGATGGAATCGATGCTGACGAATTTGCCGCAGACGTTTGCCGCTCGCTCTGATCGTCTATAGCGCTTTGTCGGCAAAGAACCATATCAACAAATTTGCGGAATTGGGTTCGTGGCAGGTTTCCTGGTCGCGGTCCGGGCAGGACGCCATTGGTGATAGTGGAGCCGGCATCAATGCTTCGTTCTCTACACGAGACCGTGCGGAGAACGGCATTGCCTAATGTATTAAGATTAAAATTTGGCATTTTTTAATTTCCTTTTGGGTGCGCATATCAAAACAACGATTGCGAGGCGCGCCAACGATGACGGTACAAGCATACGGTTAGGGGACCTCGGCAGCCCCAAGCAATGCGACAAGCGGCATTTTGATAGGTACTCTAAGACTAGCCGTGCCTATTGTTGCCTTGCCCATTCGGGCCTGTGTTTCCGTGCCGCCGGTAACGACTCAAGGAAGTGCCGTATACGCCATTCGCGCACCTGCACCACAAGATCGGTCAGGATACGATGTAGGATGTTCGGCGTGAGCGTCTCCAGCGAGTAGCTTTTTTCAAACAACACGCGCGCGCTTTTCGGGCAGATGGAAAAAGCGGCATCTATTCCGTTATACAGATACCAGTTCATCGTAAGTAATGTCTTGCAAGCATCCGCAAGACGCTCGCCTGGCAGTTCACCAAAATCGCAGTGAACCCTTAGTAGTGGACTTCCCTGCTGTTCCTTGCACGTCAGCCAAAACATAACGCCGTCCACGGTAACTGATTCGCCCTGTACGAAAATTGCCGAATCGGATGGCGCCGCCAATGCGTAAAAGGCCTGGATTAATTGAGTAACGCGCTCGTTCTTCGGGGGCGCTGCAATAGGAAAGCCGTCTGCTGGCACCCTTATGGACGGTGCACCGGACGGTATCGCTGCATTTAAAATGGGTTTCGGCGAACGGGCTGGTGGATGAAGAGAGGAAGCCCGCAGTCCGGGCAAGCCGCGAGATGCAGAACCGGGTTGCGCTCCTGTTGCAACGCGAGCCTTGCGCCATTCGACGATCTTCGCGGCCAGGCGAACCAGGACCTCGCGTAATTGCTCTGAAGCGCTCTTGCGGTTGAGCGGGTAGTAGTCGGTCAGTACGCCGCGGCCGGTATCATAGGAGAGGGCATAGACGGGCTCGCCGTCAATGCCCATATTGGCTTCGAGCAAATCCAGATACGGCGTAGCACTGCACCCCGGCGGAAATTCTCCGAGATCGCCATAGATAATCACGGCTGCCGGATTGAGTTTCTCGTCGTGGACGAGCGAGAAGTCCACCTGATTGACGATAAGCGTGCCGCCGTCCAGGACCCGGTTCGGGTTATCCATGCCGCACTGCCTGCAAAAGTCCCCGATCAGATATCTAAAGTCTTGGTTCATGGGTAGCTCGCATTGAAATGCGTGCCGATCAACATGCGGCTACGCTTATCGTACGTGGTGTCCCGTGCATCAAGGGTTCCTTCGTGGGCGAAATTTTCCCGAACAGGCGGTTGAAAAATCACTGTGCGAGGTGGTCTTGGATCCGTAGCGCCGCGGATACTCGGCCCAAGCTTGGCTTGCGCGCTAGGTTTTTCAACACCTTGTGAAGCGCCTGATGACAGTCAGCCGCGATTGGCTATAGGAACCGGCGGCTTCTCCATCCAGCGGGCTTCTACTTTAATAACTGAGTCTTCCTGAGTATTGTTCATTACCTTAGCCACATTCTGTACGTGTCCTAAGTTGCGATTGATCTACTCGCCGTAGCGTCCGGAATCATTACAAATCGGCCGTCCAACTCAAGTTCTTTGGCTGGACGACGTTGTTCCGGATCGTAACGCGGAATCGTCAAGCCATGTTCATTGCGTGGGGTGACCTGATTTGGAAATTTGTAGCCAGTGCGCAGTCCAGCGAGTGGCTACACGATTCCTACCAGGTCAATACTCTTCCCGCTGCCCCTAACTTGCACAACCAAGACTTTGCCTGCAGTGCTCCGAACCGAGTTTGGATAATCCGTTGGCATACGCCCTCTCCGACGAACGTCACGAACAAGCCATTCAACAATGGCGATCTGAACGCTCAGTAGATGCCCGTATTAACGGGCTTCGGCACGGGGCTGCCGACCCTCTAGCCTGAAATATCAGGCTCGGCGTCAATGCGGGATTCGCTCAGGAAGCTTTCCAATTTTGCGATATTCTCCGGATCGGTTGGCCTACTATAAACAGTATGATCGTTATTTATACGTACGCACTTAGATGACACCGGATGTGGACGGGGCATCCCATCCTTGATCCATTGCTGGCCCTCCCGGGTCATATCGAACAATTCGCCGCGCGAGAAACCGTCGAATCTGTTGGGGTCATCGAGCAGTGTCATGGGTTGTCCTTGCTGCAGCAACAGCTTGTTCAGCAAGAGAACACAGAAAGTTCTGCAATTACCGTCGGGGAAAGGGTGCAAGCGTTCAAGATGTTGGCAGAGGTCGATTGCAGCAAAGAGTCGTTTATCCGCTTTCTCCTGTTCGGTGACAGTATTGTCATCCACATCCCAAGAGGGAAGGTAATTTGCTTCAAAATCGGGAGCATCCTTTAATTTTTCCGTAGGGTTATTGTCAATTTTCTCCAGGCGGGAATAATATTGGTTGATGAGATGATCAACCTCTTTCCGATAGCTCGCGTTGGAACCGCTACTGTAGATCGTGTTTCCTAGATAAAAATGAGTGAGCCCCGATTCTGAATTCAACCTCGATTCGGCCAGTTGAGATTTCGATTCTATTTGTTGACGTCCTTCCTTTGTGTGGTTGCCTGATGTGATGTTGAAGCTCACACCCTTCTCATTATCAAACTTGAGTCCATCACTGTTACCATCACAGTTAACAGTGTCCTTGCCAATGGCACAATCATGTAGTCGGATGACCCAGTCGCATGTCACCGGCTGTTCAATATTCTCGGTGACCATTTTCCATGCCTTGGCCATATTGAGTTGGTAATGCTTCTCATCGTCGAAGAGAAAGGCGAGAAACGGATTAACCTCCATATCGGGTTTGATTTGCGCATAGCGTTGGAGACTTCCCTCCAAGTCATCCACCCTTTTGGGGTCGATCGACAAGCGCCATCGGTTTGCGGCCGGAATCTCCGACAGCGGATGATCTGGCGTTTGGGTATGCAAGATCTTGAATACCTCATTGGCTTGCGGGTCGAAGTTTTTGAAGCGAGATATGCCCCTGGAGCATCCAAGACAGGCATTCAATGCGTCGTTCAGGATAACGTCGTAATTCCTATCGGTATCGTGTACGAGGTCCACGCTAGTACCGTTTTGTTTCATTACCTGGTAGACGGCGGTTAACGTACGTTCAAGAGGTGGAAAGTATCCTTGTAGTTGTGCAAGATTTTTCTTTAGCTCTTCCGCGTCTAACAGGTTGACATCCGCCGATTGTGTGTTCTGTGCGTGCGACGCAGCGGTTAAGGATGCATTATTTCTCTTGGCCCACTCACTCAATTTGAATCCCACTGTGGATGACCATGACGAGCGATGAGTTGTGGCATTCGTTTGCACTTCGCCAGTAACCATTGGAGGCGACGGCAATGGAGGTAATGGCGGCGATGGCGGAGGCGATGGCAATGGAGGCAGCGGGGGCAACGGGGGCAACGGCTTGGATGGTATGCAACCCATGGTTTTTCTCCTCGACAGAAGTCATCAAGAATGAGTGGTGTCAAAAGAGCGGTAGTTCCATTGTGCCTATCGTCTTGCAAAACGTAGAACGGCAGATGCAGTTGCTGATGCGAGTGAAAATTCTCGATGTGCGTGTAGGGTTGTGTTCGCGTGTCGAGACTATTATTCAGGTCGTCCGTCGCGAAGGAGTGATACAGAGCCCTGAATCACGTGCTTTCCGGCCTCCGTCAGCAATTGCCGCGCGGAGCCGATGACAAATAAGGTATCAGTCACCATATAACGCTTGAACAGGCGGTGCAGTTCCCAACCGAGATGGTAGAGTCTTCCTTGCCCGTTGCCCCACCATCATGGCGGCGTACGCTTGATGGCACGGGAGTGGTAGTCGTATGCAGCTGACGACAAAGACGTCCACCCCATTTCTCTACTCCACGGATGCCCCACCCCAGGTATCGCGAAGAATAGACAGCATTCCCACCAACACCGGGTCAAACTCTGCATCGACGCGATACAGGAACGAGAGCTGCGTATCCACCACGGCATGGCTCCAGATGGCAATTTCTCCTTTTTCCGCCGTAATGAGCGCAAGATCCTCTCTCATCAGTGACAAACCGAGCCCGGCGCGCACGAGGCTATGCGGAGAAGTCAGTTCATCCGTTTCCATGATGATGTTGGGCCGAAGGCCTTGTCGTCCAAACATGGATACAAGTAACTGGTGTACGTGGCTTTTTTCCGGCGCGCCTATCCAGGGCATGCCTGCAATTTCCCCCCAACCGCAGGCAGGCAGGCGGTCGCCGTAACTTTTAGGTGCGACCACGCGATAACGGACGCCTCGCAGCGCAAGACTGGCGACATCGGGGTTATGTACGGTGCCAATGTAATAGCCTGCGGCGATTTCGCCAGATGCCACGGCATCGAGCACGGAAGCGGCAAGTCCGGATCGTGTTTTGATTTCCAGCAGCGGAAGAGCTGCCAGCAAGCCGTTAAGGAAACTGCCAAGCCTGATCAAGTCCGGATCGCCAACAGTACCGATCAATACACGTCCGGTGATTTCTCCTTTTAGTTCCTTCGCTTTCGCCAACGTCGCATTGAAGGCCCCGAGCGTCTTTTCGACTTCGGGGAGCAGGATTTCGCCCGCTTTTGTCAGTGAAATACGTCCATGTCCGCGGTCGAATAATGTAATTCCGAGTTCCTGCTCCAACGCCTTGATATGGCCGGTCACGGCAGGCTGGGTTACATGCAAGGCATCAGCGGCCTTGGTAATGTGCCCAAGCTTGGCCACTGTGATAAACGTGCGTAGCTGATAAATTTCCATAGAAGATATGCCTGCTTTCCGCTTATGTCCACGCGATGCGCATTAGATTGGTCGATCCCGGCGTTCCAAACGGCATGCCGGCCACAATGACAAACGGCCTGCCCGATTCCGTGAAACCCGCCTCCTTCGCCTCGCAGAATACATCGTCGAGCATGTTTTCAACCGTTGGCGACGCAGCCGAATGAATAGGATAGACACCCCACACCAGCGACAGCATACGTGCGGTGTCGAGTGACGGGGACAATCCCAGTATGGGCGATCGTGGCCGCGCTTTGGCTACCGCAAGACAGGTTGAACCGGAAAACGTATAGGCAGCGGTGAAACAAAGGGGAAGGAGTTCGGCTATTCCACGCACCGCAGCACTGATGGCCTCCGTCGCGCTCACTGCCCGCACCATGGGAAAATGCCCGTGTACCTGTTCGTCATATGTTGCGTCGCGCTCCACGCGTTGCGCAATGCGGTCTATCGCCGCAATAGCCTCCGTCGCATATTTGCCGCTAGCGGTTTCCGAGGACAATACAACTGCGTCTATCCCGTCGTACACAGCACTCGCAACATGGCTGGCTTCAGCGGCCACAGGTAAGGATCGGTGTTCCATTGAATCCAGCATTTGTGTTGCCGCGATCACTGGTTTACCCTGTGCCCGACATTCGCGCACAACCGCTCGTTGGGTGACCAGTACATCTTCCATCGGAAGTTCGACTGAAAGCGCCTCGCGGACAATCATGACCGCATCTGCTTCCGCTACGATTTCTTCCAGATGCTCCAACGCTTCCCGGCACTCGATCTTGGCAATGACATGGGTCTTTCCCTTTCCATCGATCTGCCGATGAAATGCCAGCAGATCCAGTTTGCTTTGCACAAGCGATAGGGCCATCCATTCGACGTCCATAGACAATCCGAAAGACAGATCGTCGAGATCTTTTTCGGTTAACACCGGATCGTGTAAACGTACATGAGGAATCTTGATTTCCTGGCCGTCGTGTATGCGTCCGCCGGATAGCACCCTTGTATGGATTGCATCCTCGCTGATTGTCTCAATGCGCAAAGTAATTGCTCCCTCGTCCAGATATACGTCGCCCCCGGCCTGGGCCGATGCATAAATAGCAGGATAAGGTAAACAAACCCGATTGTGATCTCCTAATCCTGGGGACAGGTCAAAACGAAACCCCTGTCCGGTAACGAGTTCAACACCTGACTGACGAAATCCGCCGATGCGCATGGTAGGACCCTGCAGATCCAGCATGATACCGAGCGGACGGCCAATTTCCGCTTCCGCTTGACGAACCGCCTCGATCAGCTTTCGATGATCATTACGGCTGTCTCGTGCCAAATCGATCCGGAATACGTCAGCTCCAGCATCGAACAGCCTTTTGATTTCCTGAGGCGTACCGGTAGATGCGCCTAAGGTGGCGACGATTTTCAGATTTCGGTTTCTACACATAGTGTCCCTCACAACGGTAAATACCGAATCTGTGAAGTATCTATTCCTATACGGACGGATGTCGCGCGTGCAAAAGGAGCCATTCCACAATAATGGGCTTGGTCTGCCGTGATGGCGATGTTGCCAACTCGCACACGGTAACGTGTGAACTCACCAAGAAACTCGATATGTTCAATCAGGCCGTTGAGCCAGATGTAAGCGCCGTCAAGAATCGCATCGCCGACCGTCATCCGTATGGTATGAGGACGGAAACTCAGTGCGATTGGCCCTGAGCGTGCATCCGGATGGTTCGGCAAACTGATCTCGCCGATGCCAGGTGCCTTGAAACGGAGCATGTCGCCGCCAACCTGTCTGATTTCGCCGGTCAGGAGATTGGCGGTGCCGACAAAGTTGGCTACGAACGGATTGGCCGGATAGTCGAACAGCGCCGCCGGCGTGCCCAGCTGCTGCACAATCCCCTTGTCCATCACCGCCATCCGGTCAGCCGTCGTCATCGCTTCTTCCTGGTCATGCGTGACAAACACCGTGGTAATGCCCAGCTTGCGTTGCAATGAGAGGAGCTCCTGGCGCATTTGCACGCGCAGTTTCTTGTCCAGGTTCGACAGCGGCTCGTCGAGCAATAGCACCTGCGGTTCGATCACGATGGTGCGCGCCAGCGCCACCCGCTGCTGCTGGCCGCCGGAGAGCTGGTTCGGTCGCCGGTTCGCATACTGCGACAGGCTCACCAGTTCCAGCGCCGCGCCGACCTTTTGCCGGATGGTCGCCTTGTCGACGCGCCGCTCGACCAGACCGAACGCGACATTGTCCCAGATCGTCATGTGCGGCCACAGCGCATAGCTCTGGAACACCATGCCGATGTTGCGCGCATGCGGCGGCACGCCGGTGATGTCGCGGCCGTCGACCAGCAACTCGCCGCGCTGGTGCTGGTTGAAGCCGGCGATCAGCCGCAGCAGCGTCGACTTGCCCGAGCCGGACGGGCCGAGCAGCGCAAAGAATTCGCCCGGCTCGATGCGCAGGTTGATGTCCTTCAAGACTTCCGTCTTGCCGCCGTCATACGACAGCCCGATGTTCTTGCACTCTACTGCGATCTTTTTCAATTGCTTCATGATGTGACTTTGTCTCCAGAGGCGTAGCCGGTAGGGTTAATGCTAATGTTATATAGCTATTGGTTTTATTTTTGCTGGTACGGTTAGTTCTTCGTCATCGACCTGGCGTGAGCGGGTCAGTGCCGAAGTGCGCTCGACGATCACATGCGATGCATACGTGCCCAGCGCCACAATGACCACTGCCAGCACCCCCATCGCCGCACCCGGACCGCGCCCCGCCACGCTTTGCATGTACAGGTAAATCCCGTAACTCATCGGCGCCTGCGATTCCGACGTCGTCAGCAAAATCGTCGCCGACAACTCCACCGCCGCCGTGATGAAGCTGGTCACAAACCCGGCCAGGATGCCGCCAGCCATCAGCGGCACCACGATGCGCCGGATCGTGCTGGCCTTGCTCGCGCCCAGGCTTTCCG